>NZ_CAMXWW010000002.1:0-413274 GCF_947252745.1 uncultured Lawsonella sp.
CGCGACCTCCGCCGTGACAGGGCGGCGCGCTAACCAACTGCGCCACAGGGCCATACGAAAAAAGCTGCCGATGCAGCAGTGGCCAGGGCCGGGATCGAACCGGCGACCTTCCGCTTTTCAGGCGGACGCTCATACCGACTGAGCTACCTGGCCTTAGTAAGACGATGACGTCTGGCGACCCTGACGGGACTTGAACCCGCGACCTCCGCCGTGACAGGGCGGCGCGCTAACCAACTGCGCCACAGGGCCTTGGTACCCCCAACGGGATTCGAACCCGTGCCGCTGCCGTGAAAGGGCAGTGTCCTAGGCCGCTAGACGATGGGGGCATCTCTCTATTACTAGAGCGAGACTAAGCCTAAGGGATAACTACCGGTTTCTGCAAAACCACTGGTAAATCCGTTGCATTTAGATGTTATTGCGACAGTATTCATACTGAGTTTCGTCATTGGCGATGTTTCTACTAGATTATTAGCTGCAAGCCCCTATAGCTCAGTTGGTAGAGCTACGGACTTTTAATCCGCAGGTCTAGGGTTCGAGTCCCTATGGGGGCACGCACAGAAACCCCCGGGTGGACAGCATTCACTGCCTCCACCTGGGGGTTTTCGTTTGCCACCGGGAATGTGCAGCGCAACTGCTCTACCGGAAGTCGCGGGATGGCATCGCCCATCCAACATCGAGCGGTTCAATCTTGTCAGCCACGATGCTCACCGCCCCCTCCGCGCTATCGACAAGACCACGCACCACCAGTGCTGTCGATTGCGTGAGGATAGCCCGGTATCGTTTCCATAATCCCGCGGAACAAATGACGTTCATGAGCCCTGTTTCGTCCTCCATGCTGAGGAACGTCACTCCCCCTGCAGAAGGGGGACGTTGCCGGTGAGTGACCACTCCGGCAACGCGGACTCGCTGCCCATTAGGTTGTGCCAGCAGGTCGCGTGCACAGGTCACTCCTTGTTCCGTGAGACTTTTCCGCAGGAATACCGTGGGGTAGGCGGAGATACCAGTACTGGCATAGTCCGCCATGGCAATTTCCCACGCACTCATTCCGGGTAGATGTGGTGCAGTGGTGACGGTAATGCCTGGTAAGTAGGCAGGGTGTGTTTGCGCTTCCAACCCGGCACGCCACAGCGCCTCGTGTCTTCCTGCACCCCCCCGCTGCTGGGTGAGACAGTCTAAAGCTCCCGCAAGCGCCAGGGATTCCACCTGCTCGGTGGTAAGTCCGGCGCGCAGGACCAGGTCTGCGATGGAGGTGAAGGACCCGCCTTCCTGCCGAGCAGTAACGAGACGGCGGGCAGGGTCTTTTCCGAATCCGCGTACGGAGGTGAGTCCTAGCCGCAGCTCCTCACCGTGTTGCTCACAGGTGGCCTCGACGTCACTGTGGTGGATGTCGACAGGGTGGACGCGCACACCGTGGCGTTGGGCATCCTGCACTAGCGATTGTGGGGAGTAGAAGCCCATCGGTTGGCTACGGAGGAGAGCGGTGCAGTAGATGGCGGGATAGTGACATTTGAACCAGGCCGAGTAGTAGACAAGGGAGGCGAATGATTGCGCATGACTTTCGGGAAAACCGTAGGCAGAGAATGCTTTCATCTTCTCCCAGAGACGCTCGCCAATCTCGCGCGGGCAAGGTTGCCAGTCCGGTTCTGCTAACGGCCCAGGCGTCTCCCCAGGAGCGGCTCCGATACCGTGCCGTTCCCGCATCCCTGCGAAAAAGCGCGCCTTCATGCGTTCCATTCTTTCTACGGACCGTTTGGAACCAATGGCACGTCGTAGCTGGTCTGCTTCTCCCCCGTTAAATCCTGCTGCAGCCTGTGCAATTTCCATGAGTTGTTCTTGGAAAAGTGGGATACCGAGGGTCTTCCCGAGAGCTGCTTCGAGACAGGGATGGTCAAAAGTAACGGGTTCGCGTCCGTTGCGGCGACGAATGTAGGGGTGGACGGAATTGCCTTGGATGGGCCCCGGACGCACAAGTGCGACTTCGACGACAAGATCGAAGAAATTACGGGGGCACAACCGCGGCAGTGTGTTCATTTGTGCCCGCGATTCCACTTGGAAGACGCCCACAGTATCTGCTTGTTGCAGCATGCGGTACACGGCAGGGTCATCCATGGGGATGTCGGTGAGTTCCTTATCGTCCTCTTTTTCCTCTTTGAGGAGATCGAGGCAGTGCCGGAGAACTGTAAGAATGCCGAGCCCGAGGAGGTCAAACTTGACGAGTCCTACTGCTGCACAGTCGTCTTTATCCCATTGCAGGACGCTGCGACCCGGCATTCTCCCCCACTCGACAGGAACCACGTCGGTGACGGGTCTATCACAGATCACCATGCCACCGGAGTGAATACCCATGTGCTGTGGCATGCGGCGGAAGCCTGCGGCCAGACTCTGTACCAGTGGCGGGATACCAGTACAGGGATCGAGGTCCCGTTCGGTGGCGCGGAGGATGGAGTAGAGGCGGCTTACTTTTTTACTCCAGGCGTCTTGTTGCCCCGGAGAATATCCGAGGGCACGGGCAGCATCACGCACTGCGGACCGCCGGCGGTAAGTGATGACGTTAGCAACTTGTGCAGCGTTGCGACGTCCATAGCGCTGGTAGACGTACTGGATGACGTCTTCCCGCCGCTGCGACTCGATATCCACGTCAATGTCTGGTGGGCCGTCCCGCTCCGGGGAGAGGAAACGCTCAAAAAGGAGGTGGTTGGCAATAGGGTCGACGGCCGTGATACCGAGACAGTAGCAGACGGCAGAGTTGGCGGCGGAGCCACGGCCTTGACAGAAAATATGGTGCTCCCGACAGAACTGGACAATATCGTTGACGATGAGGAAGTAACCGGGGAAGTCGAGTTGACGAATAATCTCGAGCTCATACGTGATTTGCTGTAGAGCCGCCTCTTCCACGTCTTTTCCGCGATAACGCCGCTGCGCTCCCGCTAGGGTGAGAGCACGCAGGTAGCTATTTTCATCCTCGCCGGGCGGGACCGGGAAAGGCGGCAACCCCGGCGAGACAAGATGCAGGTTAAAAGCACACTCTGTGCCAATGCGAACAGCAGTGGCGAGAGCCTGCTGATGTGGCCCCGCTAGAGTGGCCATCTCCTGGGGAGTATGAAGGAACGCAGCTCCACCCGGATGAATGTATCCAGCATTCTCTTCCACTGTGCGGTAGGCACCCAGCGCCTGCACAGCGGCAGCAGTTCTCCCTTCACGGGGTGTTCCCATCGCAGGACAGGAGGTGGCGATATAGGCTACGGGCGGCTGATGATTCTCACAGATTTCAACGAGTGCATCATTGCGTTCACATTCTCCCATTCGCCCGCTATACACGAGTTCTACCAGGATATTGTCTGCTCCATATCGTGTTATACAGCGGGTGAGTTCTGCTGCTGCAGCGCTAATGCCAGAACTGTCGAGCGCCTGTCGTAGGAGACTGCCGGGCCCCCCAGTAAGGACCCAGCAGTGCCCCGCACGCACAAAGTCGAGAAGCTCCGACTGATCGTAGTGCACATGATCTTTATCACCCGCCCGCAAATACGACTCCCCGATGAGGTGGGAGAGGGCACGGTAGCCGTCGACATCGCGTACAAGGATGGGGACGATTTCAGCAGTAGGGTCGTCTCGCTGGTGCGTACTGCTAAGGGTGAGCTCCGCCCCGAAGGCGGTACCAAGGGGAGAACGGTGAGGGAGGAGACCTGCCTGCATATCGTCGGTGAGGTCGCGCACAGTTTCCGCTACTTGGACGGCAGAGTAGAGGCCGTCACGTTCGAGGAGGGCGATAGTGCTGAGCCCCGCTTTCCACGCGGTCTCCACCATATGTTGAGGGGTGGCGGCACTGTGGGAGAAGGTAAAGGAGCTGTGTGCATGCAGCTCGGCATATAGCGTGGTGGGACACTGTGCCGAAGACTGCGGACCCATATGTCACCCTCCTTCTCATAATCGAAACTATGTTCGAATAGTATGCCGAAGGTGTAACACATTTCAACGAAAGGAACCCAGCGCTAGCGCGCTACTCTGACACTTCGTGCAGCGAGTACAGCTGCCAACTCCAGCACGGCTTGGGGCTGGCCCCACAACTTTGCGGGCGGGGTGGTAACTGGACAGTCCGCAGCACCACATTCCACACCCGTCCCTCGGGATGGATGACGCGTACCTCTGCCTCGTCTCCCCCACGTGGCAGTGTCCTCTTTACCAGCGTCGTAGCCTTCAACAAACCAGGAGTGAGTAGCTGGGATTCTCGCGCCAGAACTTGCGCAACCACCAACTCGGCCGCCTGCGCGGGAGCGTCAAGAGACGTCCGTCCCCGCAGTTTAGTGAGGTCAATGTACCCTTGACGGGCTGCACTAGCGACTGCGATGGCCTCTTCCGGGGTAAGTCGGCCGTACATATAATTCCCCGGCAGTGTCATGAATGCCGGGGCGAAGCGATGCCCAGCGATATGAGAAATTTCCCAGAGCGCCGGCTCTTCTCCCCAGTGTTCCCGGCTGTATTTATCGAGGGCATCGGCCACGGGGCGTCCATTGATGGCGCAACACCGGTCTCGCTTGCCATGTGTACACACGACGGAAATAGAGGTACAGCGAGTACACCCATAGAGAGCCGGTGACAGGGGGTTCCACCGCAGAATATCCCGCAAATGGACAATGCTTCCCGTCCACAGTTCGGGGATGCCGTCGAGGGAAAGGGAAATGTAGACACGTCGTTGCTCGATGTCGCAGTGTCCCTGACGTCCGTGCCGGCGGATGAAGGCAATCCGCATGCCATAAGTGTCGGCATAGTCTTTCAATGCTGCACTAACCTCAGGTAGAACTGTTTCACCATCAAAAATATCGTGGCTCCACGCGCCTGTGTGCTCAATGAGAATCCACCCATGCGCAACAAAGGGGGCAGTTCCGGGGAGAGGCTCGTCGGCATAGCTAGAGCAGCGCACCAGGGCGCCAGTAAGGGGGGTATCCGTAGTTGTCTCGCACTGTTCTACAGCGGAAATCACCGGCGGATCGACGTGGTCGAAACAGTTCGGGGCAGAATCCGCCATCAGACCTCCTTTAACGTCCCTTCCCGCTACACACTGACGGGGAGAGAACTTTTCTTCTTGTAGTTTCTCAGTACTCTCCTTCGATGTACCACCTCTTTTCTCGAATCACGAGAAGAAAAAGTTCATTTCTACTGGTCTGAACCTGAATACGCGCACAGCGAACAGGCTCGTCCTCCCACCATTTATCGTCAAAAGTCCACGGACCCGCCCAATTCGTAATGGCAAAGAGGCGCCCCTGATCCTCCAGATAGGCGGGGGCAGCCGTCATCACGCCTCGTCCCGTCACTCCAACACTGTGTCGGGAACTATCGAGGAGAGTGACGGGTCGCTGCACAATAGTAGCGGGGAGTGGGCACAGCATCTTACCCTCCCATGGGGCAGCAGCGCATTGCTGCTGGCGGACAGTGGGGGCATCTCCATAAGGCACCCACGAGACTGCGTCGTTGGGTCCCCATCCTCCGCTGGGAACAGCACTGAGCACGTCATTTTCTCCGAGCATCCCTTGAACACGGGTAAGGCACCGGCGACGCGTCATTTCTCGATCGCTGACCCCACTCCACAGGTCTGGCTGTTGATGCCCGGCTCCCACCACATCGAGGGGACGCATCCACAGCTGTTGCAACCCTGCAGTGAGAGTGCCCGAGGTGAGCCACCCCTCCAGCTGCCATCGCATCCGGTCGGCCATGGCGGTGGAGCTGAGCGGTTCACTACACCGCCATGTGCGCACCAGTTCCACTCCGTCTGTAGTACAGGCTCCCACCTCTACTGTGTGGCAGCAGAGGTCTTGGGCGACGAGTCGTTCATGCAGCTGTACCGCGAGGCGACGCGCAAGGAAAGCAGCCTCGTCGATACGACAGAGGGGCGGCTCGCAGGTGTGTTGGACGGTGGAGTTCACTTCTGCGGGGTGCGGAAGGACTGCACGAAGCGGCTCACCGCAGGCCATGCAATGAATGTCTCGTGCATCATTTCCGAAGCGCTGCACAACATCGGGTCTCGGCAGGTGAGCAAATTGACCCATCGTCTGCACACCCATGCGCGCCAACATCGCCGCCATATGGCACCGTTGCGAAAAGAACGGCAGAGCACTTTCTTCTGCCAATACATGTATTGGCAGATTATGGAGGAAATGGGAGGTCTGCCCCGCTGTCACCAGTACACTCCGGGGAGCCGCCCATACTGCGGCCTCCATGCTATCTGCACTGCCCACCAGACACTCCACCCCAGCCTGCTCCATCTCGGTGGCTAACACCTCGCAGGCTGCTTCCTCTCCCCCGTAGAAGGACGCCACACTCCGGGAAGAAACCACAATGAGCCCGGGGCGTAGCACTTCCATATGGGGGGTGATGGTATCGCAGCGCTGTATGACCGGTTCAAACCAGCGAGCGTCACGGTCATCATTATGTGCAGCGAGAAGCGCTTCTGGGCAACGAGAATGAGCATCCCGCTGGCGCATACCCACCTGAATGCCGTACTGCCGTGCGCGCGCGTTTGCCGCCGTCACCTGATAGTTATCGACAATAACAACGGGAGTAGAGAGGTCCCTCTCTGTATCGAGCAACAGTGCGGTGGCCGGCCAATCGGGAAAAAGACAGGCAATAACGCGCTGCGATTTACCCGACATGCTGCCACTCCATCAGCTCCCCACCCGCTGGGTGAAGCCGCTGTACTGGTTGTTGAGCACCATATCGGCTCCGCCCGATGCTCCACTGATACCGTTGTGTTTGCTGATACCTTCGCGACACTGCCACATCTAACGTGACAGTGGAGATACGGCCGTACCCGTGCTGTAATCCGTCTGCCGACGCTGGGCTGGTATGAATAGCCAAAGATACCTGCGGCCACACACAATCCACTGCTATGAGAGTGCCCGCAGAATGCCGCAGAGAACTTTCATAGGTGCGGCATCTCCGGGGTGTGGGAGAGAAATCAGCAAAGTCGGCGACCACAAGATCGAAACCAGCTGCGAGGATCATACAGAGGCCAGCCACATCACTGCCGGGATGCGGTACCCAGATGAGATTGGAGCTACACGCTCCCATTTCCACAGCCGCAGACCACCCCACTGTAGGAAAACCCACAAGGGCTACACTGTGGTCCACGCTGGCAGCCGCTACCACCCCCAGTAACCCCTGCCGTGAGCCACTCAGGCAGGACACCTCCCCGCGAGGAATCCCCTGCGGTCCGAGCATCTCTGACCATGGGGCTGCCAGTCCAAGCGTGTTATCGGCAGGATCGTACGAGAGTCCCGTCACCGCTTCAGACAAGGCCGAGGTGGCCGCAGCAGCAGATGCTGAAGGGTGCCCTACCGGAGAAGTACCAACAGATGAACCGGCCCCTTCTGAAGCAGTGAGGCGGTGTCGCGATGCGCCTTCCAACACCGTCATTCGTTGCCGCAAAAACGCAATTGTCTCTGCCCGGGACATTCCCTCTACAGCGTCACACATTGTCGTCTCAACCTGCGACGATGTTATAGCATGCACGTTCTCCACCCCTCCTCTCCAGACCTTTTCTCGATGCTCATATTAGAACATACTTTCGAAAAGAGAAGCAGTCAAGGAATAAGGAAGGAGAGGAAAATTAATTCGCAGCAGCCATCCGAGTGGACATCATTTGAAAAACTTGGTCCCGCAACGCCGTTACTGCCGCCACATACTCCTCTTTGACAGGAAGGGGCGGAGGGTAGACCGGCGGCAACACTTCTACGCGCATGCCACGCCGCAGATCCCCCCACCACATTTTGCGGGTTTCGGGAACCGCCACAATAGGAAGAATGGGGACCTGCTCCGTGATCGCCACATGGAATGCGCCCTTATGGAAAGGCTGCAGCTCTTTCTCGAAGGGACGGAGATTACCCTCCGGGTAAATCACTACCGATTTCCCCTCATTGAGCAACACTCCCAACTGGGCATTAAACAGCTCTTTGCCGCCTTCCCCTCCGACAACACCCACCACATCCCAGAAAGAGAGAATGCGGCCCGCTACCGGCAGGGAAAAATTCTGCGCTTGTGAGGTAAACCAGAGACGACGCGGCCACAGTGCCCACACGGCGAACGCCGCGTCGAGGTAGTGTGTGTGGTTGCAGACCACGATTCCACCGCGATGTTTCGTCAATCCACGAAAACGCATCGCGTTAGAACGCCCGATAAGCCGCACACGCGTCAGCAGTCGGAGAACCCCCACCGTCGCAGGCCCAAAAGCAAAGCGGAAAATATTATCTTTGATGCTGCTCCACAGCCGCATACAACATTTCCTCCATCTTCCGGCCACACTCAGCCATCCGATAGCCATTCGCCGATTCTGCATAAACCTTCGACATCTGGATACGCTGCACCGGGTGCTCAATCCAGTAGTCGATCTGGCGCGCCAAGTCGCGCGGATCATTATTGATAAAGAGGCTACGCTCATCGAGCGCAAATTGCCGAGTCGCAGACTTCGGAGAATTTGCGATGAGAGGGACTAAACCCGTTGCAACAGCCTCCAAACAGGAAATGGCTTCAATCTCCACCGAAGCGGTATGCACATACAAATCGCACGAGTGCATCAGTTTGAGCAGCTCATCTTGCGAATAGTAGTGAATACTGGGAGGGTGGGGCAGCACACTTCCCATGCTCTGCAGCATCTTCCGATCCGCTCCGCCCCCAGCGAAGAAGATGCGAATGTACTCCGCGTAGCGAGAGAGCTGCACCGCACGAATAAGAACCTTCTGGTTCTTTTCAGGAGACAGCCGTCCCACCATCAAAATGTCGAATGTGCCCTTATAAAGAGGGAAGACACGACGATCTGGAACCGGCGGATGGAACCTGTCTCCCACCCCGTTAGAAATGACGACAAATTCAGCGTGCTTGTCGTACCCATTGGCGACCAGCTGTTCCTTAATGAATTCGGTGGGACAGTGGATAAAGGGGAACGAGTCGTAGAAAATCTCGTACAGAACTTTGTATACACGGTTAGCAGCCCAGTCCACCCCCTGCAGACGCGGGCTGATGTTGTAGGTAATGTTTTCCGGCTGGATATGGAACGCGGCAGTAACGGGAAGCCCCATCCGTTTAGCAACGCGCACACCCACTTGCTCCAGCATCATCGGCATGAAGAAATGCACTACGTCGGCATCTTCAAAAGCCTCACGCAAGGTCGAGATCTTGGGAGTGCCGAACACAAAGCTTTGCTTCTTCGCGAATCGATTTACCACCGGAATATGGAGCTCGCGAACAACATAACGATCCTCTAGATCGTCATCAACGTCATCCCCCAGTTGTCGCACGTGCACCTTCGTGGAATCTTCATCCCCCGACGCTGCTATGTTCTTAGTACCTGCGGAAACAACGCGGACTGTGTGTCCCTGAGAGCGAAGCTGCGCACACATCCGCCGTGCTGACGTGACAATACCGTTCTTCTCAACGTCAAACATGTCCGTCACAAAGACAATGGTGAGGGGACGACGTTCAGATGACCCCATCATCGCTCCTTGCAGTTGTACTAATAATGTGGGAATGCTTCTTATACCCTACCTGTATCGGTAAAATTCGGAAGAAACAAACAGTGTGACTCAGCTAACTCAACTGGAATAACGGTGGTGCACGAGATGTTGACCCAGATAGGGGAACCTAGTTCGAACTGAGGAAGCGTGATTTTATGAGCATCCCGGCTCCAACTGCACAATATGACAACCTTGTTTCCGACTACGATCAATGGTTCGTTGATAACGCCGCCATCGTGGCATCAGAATTCAACGCCCTGCACCAAGTCCTCCCTGATTTCGACAATGCCCTTGAAATAGGCGTCGGCACTGGCTTTTTCGCAAAAGAGCTGGGCATTCAGAACGGTATTGACCCTTCTACAAAGATGCTCGAGCGCGCCCGTGAGCGTGGTATCCGCGTAGAACAGGCGAGCGCCGAGGACCTCCCCTATGGCGACAACACTTTTGATGCCGTCTTCTTCATTACCGTGGACGGCTACGTCGACCTTCCCACCGCTCTGGCAGAAGCCAAGCGCGTTCTCACCCCCGACGGCACACTCGTAATAGGCATGCTCGATTGGGACACCCCAGTAGGCACAGAGCGCCGTGCCAGCCACGCAGATAGCCCCTACTTCGCTGGCATCTCCTTCCACAGCTTCGCAGATATGGTGGCAGCCCTCCAGACTGCCGGCTTCACCGTGGAAAATACACGCCAGACCGTCTTTAGTTGGGCAGATGACCTCAGCAATCCCCACGACCAGCAAGAAGTGCGAGAAGGTTTGGGCGACGGCTACTTTGCAGTACTGACCGCACGTATCGCATAGCGCCTCAGCCGCGTCGCAGTACGCCGCACCGTAACGCGGTAACTCCGCCAGTGCGGCTCTACCGCACTAAGAACGCCTTCACAAGCGTCGCCGCCCTGATAAACACAGGGCGGCGACGCTTTTATGATGACAATGCGGTAAAGAGGCACCTCTCAGAAGCAGCTCTCTCTACCTGTAGCGCAGCTAGCGCTGCACCCAGACACGCTGGGAAACATCCTCGCCTTCCTTGGGCTCCGGCTCAGCGGCGATACCCCCGAAGGGGGCCTGCGCGACCAGTTCCCACGCCCCCGGGGCACCCGTCACCTCTCGAATAGCCTCATCGATAACAGGGTTATAGTGCTGTAAGGAAGCGCCTACGCCGACGCTCCGCAGCGCGGCCCAAATATTGAACTGCAGCATGCCATTAGCCTGGTTAGCCCAGATGGGGAACTTATCGGCGTAAAGCTCATACTGTGCCTGCATGGATTGAATGGTGGACCGGTCAATAAAGTAAAGAATGGTACCTGCACCAGCGGCGAAAGAGTCAATCTTCTCGCGGCTCACTTTCCCCTCGAAAGCATCATAAATGGCGTCCCACACCTGCTGGTTCTTGTCACCGAAGACAACAATGGCGCGGGCGCTCTTCTGATTAAACGCATCGGGAGTCAATTCCGTAAGCTCTTCCACGAGCGAGATAACGTCGTCTTCAGAGACGGGAAGGTCCGCATTCAGCGCGTAAATGGAGCGGCGGTTGGTAATAACGTTTTTAAAGGCCTGGTAATCGTTACTAAGGGTCATAATGATGAAGTCCTTCAGAGAATCATATCTTGTACGGTCACCCATGACGACCAATTACCCTCCAATAACATTCCCGCAATAAGGAAATACTCACCCCTCCTGCGGAGACCACTCTTCACCGCCCCACAGAAATCCCCCCCCCACCTGCGCGCGCCATCTCGGCCTAAAGGACGAACCGATAACCTGCACCCAACTCAGTCACAAAATATTGTGGCTGCGACGGCTCCACCTCCAACTTCTCCCTAATCTGCTTGATATACACCCGCAGATGGTTGTTCTCCTTCGTATAGTTCTCCCCCCACACTGCCCGCAGCAATTCCTTCTTCGTCACCAAACGCCCACGATGCCGCACAAGGAACATCACCATCGCCAGTTCGTGCGGAGTCAGATGCACCCGCTCCCCCTCACACGTCACCACCTGCCGCGCCACATCAAACTGCACACACCCATCTTCCGTCTCCACCACCGTCTCCACCACCGACTCCGCCGGCTGCTCAAGCCCTGCCCGACGCAACGCTGCCCGCACCCGCGCCAACAACTCCCCCACCCCAAAAGGCTTCGTGATGTAATCATCCGCCCCCCACGAGAAACATCACCGGTGTCTTGTAGAGAGAGCGGGGATCCATCTTCTTGAGCGCGAGCAGGATGGCCTCCCCCACCTGCTTGAGAGTGAGCCCAGAACGCGCCTGTTTACGCTGCTTACGCTGCGCATCTGATGCCGTCGCATCACCTGGAACGAGAGAAGGGTGATTCGACTGCGGTGCGTCCACAGCTGATTGCGCGAATACCGCTGCGTCAGTGGACGACGTACTGCGTGGAGAGGTCATAGAACTGCCTCCAAGATCGGTCCAAGCACGAGAGTGGGAAGGAAGGTCAACGCCCCCACGATGAGGGCGACACCAACCGTGATACCCACAAACTGTGCTCGATGAGTGGGAAGGGTACCGGCAGTCTCAGCCGCCTGTTTCTGGGCGGCAAAGGAACCTGCCAGACCCAGCACCATCAACAGAGGAACAAAACGCCCCAGGAACATCGCTACGCCTAAAGCGGAGTTGAACCACATCGTGTCCGCACCCAGGCCAGCAAAAGCAGACCCATTATTGTTCGCTGCGCTAGTGAAGGCGTACACGATCTCGCTGAACCCATGCGGGCCAGAGTGCGACAACGCCTCCCGCGTATCGGGGAGCACGGCAGAAATGCCGACACCCGCCAGTACCAGCGTAGGCATGGTGAGGATATAAAGACTGACCTGGGTAATTTCGCGGGAGCGAATACACTTGCCCAAATACTCGGGAGTGCGGCCAACCATCAGGCCACAGATGAAAACGCCCAAAATAACCACCACGAGCATGCCATAAAGGCCCGAGCCGACACCGCCGGGCGAAATCTCCCCCAGCATCATGTTGACCATGAGGGCTGCCCCGCCGAGCGGCGAATAGCTGGAATACGACGAGTCCACTGCGCCAGTAGATGTGACGGTGGTGGTGACGGCAAAGAATGCAGACGGGATAACCCCCAGCCGCACCTCTTTACCTTCCATCGCCCCACCAGCGGCAACCGCGGTATGCAGCTCTGCCGCAATAACGCAGGCAAGCGATGCCACATAGAGCACCGCCATTGAGGCCAGCACTGCCCAGCCTTGCCGCTTATCGCCCACCATCAACCCGTACGTGCGGGTGAGAGAGACCGGAATGAGAAGAATGAGAAAAACCTCCAACATGTTGGACCACATGGTGGGGTTTTCGAAGGGGTGGGCAGAATTGGCATTGAAGTAACCGCCGCCATTCATCCCCAGTTCTTTAATAGCTTCCTGCGACGCCACCGCACCCCCGGGAATAGTCTGACTACCCCCCGTAAAAGTCTCTACCGTGTGCGGGGCCGCAAAGTTTTGAATAACACCCTGGGTGAGTAACAGCACGGCGACGACCGCCGCGACAGGCAGCAGTATGCGGAAAATTGTGCGGGTGACATCCACCCAGAAATTGCCGATGAGGCCGTCACCGGACTTATTGGCGAGACCCCGCATGAGGGCCACGGCGACACTAATACCCACCGCCGCAGAGGCGAAGTTCTGCACAGCCAGGCCAGCCATCTGCGTCAGTTGGCTCATGGCTTGCTCGCCGGAATATGACTGCCAGTTCGTATTTGTGACGAAAGATACCGCAGTATTCCATGCTTGATCGGGGTCAATGGCGTCCACCCCGTGCGCAAGGGGTAACCACTGTTGGACACGTTGCAGCAGGTAGAGAAAAAGGAGAGAGACAAGCGAAAAGCCGAAAACGGAGGTGTGGCGTAGCGCATCCAGTTTTGGCGTCCGTCACCGTTGACACCAATGACCCTGTATAGGCCGCGCTCTACCACGGTGTGATGGTCGCTCTGGAATACCCGCGCCATGTAGTTGCCGAACGGCAGATACACCGCTGCTAGGGCAGCAAGGACGAGGATGACGGGGATCCACCCCGCGAGAGAAGAAGTCATGAGAACTTCTCCGGATTCACTAGGGCGATGAGGAGGTACACCAGGGCTGCCAGCCCAAGCACAGCTCCTACAATGAGCTCCCAACTCACAGCTTGTCCACCGCCTTCACCCCAAGATGAAGAAGCAGAAAGCCACCAATAGTGAAACCGACGAAGACAATGTCAAGTAACATGAACTCCATTGTTCATGCTGTGGGAGGGCAACTCCGCATGCCTTAACGCTTTTTTAACGCCCCACTCTGCATACACGTCACCCCACCTAGCCAGTCAATGCAGCGTAGGGCCAGATGGGGTGACAGTGGTCTAAAGAGAGTGTGGAGAGAGGCTCCCACTACTCCCACTCGTTGTTGGGCATCGTGTTTAACGGATTTTGCTTCATAAATTTGATACCTCATTTTTTTGATTATTTGATGTGTCCATATTATCCAGCCTATACGATGGGCTGTTATCAAATTGTTATCGGTGGTGATAACGGGGGGTAGCAGGGTTGTTGTTTTCTCTGGTGGTTTACAACTACATTTTACCACGAAAGGCAGGGAAATGCAATAACCATCCTTGCTGTGGCGTATCAAGGAATCTTACTGAACATATGGCGCACCTTATCCAAACGGCTGTTTGGACGACGGGGCTGGATGACTGGCTCGCCGACAGTGGCCTGATACCCTTTCAGTTCCGTCAGGCACACGCTCCGCCCGTTGGTGTAAAAGGCCAAATCAGTACGGTATGCCTGTATGCAACGGGCGGGAATCTCGCCAGTAAAGACAACTTCATCCTTTTTTATCTGGGCCGTTTCGATGGTGGCACAGTATTTCGGCGCATCATGATAAGCCCTGGAAAGGTATTCCTGGGGCGCATAGAGGGTGAAGGAGAGATAAGGTTCCAGCAACTGCGTCCCAGATTTCTTCAATGCCTGTTCCAATACAATCGGGGCCAATGAGCGGAAGTCCGCCGGCGTACTGACCGGGCTATAGTAAAGTCCATATTCAAAGCAAATCTTACAGTCCGTTACGTTCCAGCCACACAAGCCTTGCCCCAAACCGTAACGGATACCATCCATGACAGCGTTTTGAAAACTCTGGTTCAGGTATCCCAGGGAAACCCGGCTCTCGTATTTTACACCGGAGCCAAGCGGGAGCGGTGTAACAGACAGTCCGATAGATGCCCAAAACGGGTTAGGCGGCACCTCGATATGGATGGTGTGACTGGCCACTTTGAGCGGCCGCTCTAAATAAATGACGGCGGGTTCCTTCACTGCTGTTTCAATCTTGTATTTTTCCGTCAGCAAAGCGGAAACAACCTCCAACTGCATCCGACCCAAAAAAGAAAGAATGATCTCATGGGTGGTGGAATCCACCTCGTAGTGCAAAAGCGGGTCAGTATCCGCAATTTGCGTAAGAGCGTCCAGCAACCGGTCTCTTTGCTCTGCCGTTTTTGGCGTAATCGTCGTCCGCAGCATAGGGAAGGGAACATCACTCCACATTTCACGAGGAAGTTGGGTTTTGTCCCCCAATATATCGTTTAATCTCAAGCTGTCGCTGGGAAGGATGACAATTTCGCCCTTATGGGCGGTATCTGTCCGAACAATCTCCCCTTTGGATGGAATACGCATCTCTGTGATTTTCAGCTTTTCTCTCCCGGCCAGGGCCACCGTATCCCGCAGGCGCAGCGTTCCGCTGTATAGCCGTAGATAGACACGCCGCTGGCCGCAATCTGTATACTCCACCTTGAAAACGCTGCCGCATAGGGCGGCGCTCCCCTGTTCCCCAATCGGTTGGAACAGCCCTGTCACCGCATCCATCAACGGTTGAATGCCAAGGCCCTTTTTGGCGCTGCCATAATAGACCGGGAACAGGGAGGCGTCTTGAACCCGCCGCTGTTCCTCCCGCACAAGTTTTTCCCGGCTGATTGGTTCTCCTGCGATATACTTTTCCAATAATTTATCGTTATTTTCGATGACCGCATCCCATGCTTCTATGTCGGTATTTTCCTCCAGGACTATTTCCGGGGACAGCGACACCGTCTGCTTGATGATAATATCGGCGGAGAGCTTATCCCGAACAGACTGAACCACGCTCTGCAAATCAACGCCAGCCTGGTCGATCTTGTTGATAAAGATAACGGTGGGAATGTTCATTTTCCGCAGGGCATGGAACAGAATACGGGTCTGGGCCTGCACGCCATCTTTAGCGGAGATCACCAAGATGGCCCCATCTAAAACAGCCAAAGAGCGGTACACCTCCGCCAAAAAATCCATGTGGCCGGGCGTATCCACAATGTTGACTTTACATCTGTGCCACTGGAAGGAAGTGACTGCCGCTTGAATGGTAATCCCACGCTGCCGCTCCAAAAACAAGGTGTCCGTCCTCGTTGTCCCTTTTTCGACGCTCCCTGGTTCTGAAATGGCTCCACTGGCATATAGCAGACTCTCCGTCAAGGTCGTCTTTCCAGCGTCTACATGGGCAAGAATCCCGATATTGATAATGTTCATGTCTATCCTCCATACAAGGCCCAAAAGGGCGCAAAAATCCCCAGCGGCAAATACTTTTACCGCTGGGGATCATGACTTCGGATACATAGAAACGCATTCAGCTAACATGAGCCGTTATCCGTCACGATATTTGATAAAAAGGCAAAAGCATTCTTAAATTGGGTACAAAAACCAAGCCCCTGCAAGGGGCAATTATTTTTGTGCCCATTATCAAATTTTATTTAAGAATACCTTGCCGCATGTTGAATAGACTCCTCAAATCAGGATGACAGCAGTATAGCATAGCACACTCTAAAATGCAAGAAGTTTTTACCCGCTGTCCCAAATAAATCAGGAGGGCATTCACCGGGACACCCTCCGATTTGGGGCCTCATGCGCAAATAATTTCTGTGTCCACGATTTCCGCCGCACACGCCCGAATATTGTTAGTCCCTCTGCAACTCATACCACAGACCGTTGCCCTCGTCAAAGATGTACTTTTCCATGAAATTACCTCCATTTTTTGTGATTATCGTGCGCCTACCCTCATTTTTGACCTTGCACCCCATTTCCGCTCCTTTTCGACCTGTTCCTGCTGGTAAGCTGCCTCCAGTATCCTGTCCGCCTGTTCCGGGCCAATGGCCCGTCTGACCCGCTCATAGTCCCTGACTTGCCCTTTCAAGCCGTCCCTCTCGGCACAAACCTCATAAATCCTGGCTGACAGGGAGCCGTTCTTACTGACCTCACGATCATAGGCGCTCTGCAACCGCTCAAACTTGCTCTTGAGGTCGAAGTAGGCCCGGTAGACGGAGCGCAGCACCTTGACGATCTTCTCCCAAAGGGGCTTGGCCTTTTTCTCCCGGTAGGACTTGGCCGATTCCAGCGGCCCCGCCTCCGGCAGCGTCCGCTCCGGGTCGTCGGAGAAGTCCGCCGCCAGTTTCTCCATGCCCTTGAGCAAGGGCGCTACATCGTCCAGCTTAGCCCTGGCCTGGGCCGCTTTCTTCTCAGCTGATGCTGCCTCCTTATTCTTTTTGTCGGCCTCAACCTGGGCCAGCGCCGACACCTCTTGAAGCTGTGCAAGCCGTTCCTGCTCACGCTCCGTCTTGAACTGCGTAACAGTCAAATGTTCTTCGGAACTACCACGTTCCCCACGCTCTACATCGTCATAGCCAGCGGAGCGCATATGCTCAAAGAAATCATCTTGCAGGACACTGTACGACTTTCGTAGAACGGGTTTGCCCTTAGCTGTGCGTAACGGCTCCCCGGTGGTTTCGTCCAGAATGGGCTTGGACGCCCACTTCTTGCTCATGCTCACCTGCATGATCGTTTCCTTGACCTTGCCCACCAGGGACTTGTCCTTGCACCGCTTTGTCCAGCGTATCTCCTTCTCCACTACCGGGATATAAACCACATGGAGGTGGTAGTGGTACACGTCCTCCCCCAGCGCCTCGGACATGGCCCGGTTGCGCTCGTCAGCGTGCATGACCGCCGACAAAATATACTGCTCTCCGCCCACGATTTTGATTGCGGCTTTGTATGCTTCGGTGTAAAATTGTTTTGCAAAGTCATAGCCGCCGTGGTTGTAGAAGTAAGCGGAGTTTACGTCAAAGACCAGCTCACCATATCGAAAGGCATCCTCCTTGATACCACGAGTGGAAATCACGCCATCAGCCTCCATTCGAGCAAACATCTCTCGATACCCGGCAGACGGGGTTTTGAAATGGACATTGAGCGGCGTCCGCTCCAGTACAATGTCCTGATTGACATAGGAATCCTTCTCACGCTCGTTGTGCTGCTGGGTGTTACCGATCTTGGTTTCGGTCAGCCTCATATTTCTTGCGTTGGTACGGTCAATACCGTCGCCTCTCGCCATAGGCAAAAATCCTCCTGTTTCAGATGTTGGGTTGTTGAAAGAGGACGGGGGTTCGGGGGAGGCACTTCCTGCGGGAAGTGTAATAACCTACTATGACACTTTCATCCCTTCGGTCTGCAAAGTGTCGTGGGCTCTCCGAGGGGGTGTGGGGGCTTTGCCCCCGGCAACTGCGGTTGCCTCCCCCAGCAGGGCCGCCCTTTGAAAAGGGCACCCTGCACCCCGCCTAAACTTTGCTGCTCCCCGTGACAGCCGTGACGACCGTGACGATGTTTCAGACACCGCCGCCACTCTCAAAAAAGCCGTCACAGCCGTCACGGTCGTCACGCCTGGGACGGTTCCAGCGTCAGGCTGATACTTCTCCCGGCGTGGCTCCTGCTGTTCTCATAGCGGATGTGGTAGTCTGTCAGCAGCTTCCCGGCCCGGACGTTTAGCCGCATCGCCAGGGCGTTGGGCTTCATGTCAGTCTGGAGCGCCGCTACCAGCTCGGTGGCCGTACCACCCCAGGTCGGCTTCTCCACCGTCACAAGGGCGGCTATGGCCTCCAGCACCGGGTCGGGCGGCTCTGTCCATGCCTCCGTTTCCGTACGCTCCAGCGTCCATATCAGCCGTTCCTTGTCCTTGGTAAGATAGAATCGCTGGTCTTGCTGGTCACGCCCGGCCACGTCCAGAACGGCGCTGCCGTCTGTCCGCTTCTCCTTTTGAAGAAGAAAGGCCCCGTCCGCCGCTCCGAGCAGGCCGTTGGTGCCGGAAATCATATCGAACTTATCATCGGCCTGTTGTTTGCGGGTGTGATGTACCAGCAGGAGGCAGACGCCGCAATCATCGGCAAGGCGTTTCAGTTTCCCCACCACTTCGTAATCATTGGCATAGCTGTACTTATCCCCGCCAGCCTCCCGGATTTTCTGGAGAGTGTCAATGATAATCAGCTTGGTGTTCGGGTGTTCCCGGACGAACTTCTTTAGCTGTTCCTCCAGGCCAACGCCAAGCTGTTTGGCGTAGACCGCAAAGAGCAGATTGTCGGTGCCCTCTGTGCCGAACATTCGGTATAGCCGCCCCTGCAAGCGGCGGTGGTCGTCCTCCAACGCCAGGTAGAGGACAGTCCCCTTGTGAACAGGATAGCCCCACAGGGGGAGGCCCATGCTGACATGGTAGGCAAGCTGAGCCATCAGGAACGACTTGCCCACCTTGGGCGCTCCCGCAAAGAGGTATGTCCCAGGGTAGAGCAGACCGTCAATGACGGGCGGTCTGCTCTGGTAGATGTTCTGGTAAAGGTCGTTCATAGAAACCGTGTGGAGGTAGGCCGGGTCGCTCATGCGCCGCATATCTCGGAGCATTTCTTCCAAACTTTCCTCTTGGGGGTTGTTTTCAGCCGTTTCCTCTGCTATACTTTTGGCAGTTGTTTGTGAAATGGGCTGTTCCCCGTCTGTTGGCGCAGACGGAACCGGGACAGTCCTTTTCGTTTCTCTGGAATCCATCAATCTATCAATCCTCCTTCATGCCGCCCATGATAGCGGCGATCATCCGAATGGTGTCCAGCAGCTCGCTGTCCACGTTGGCCCCGTCCCTGATCCGCCACAGCTCGGCCAGCACAGTGGCCAGTTCGTCCCGCAGGGCCTTATACACCCTGGGATTGCCCTGCACTACCACGTCCCGGCACAGGAGCCGCTTGGTGATGTAGTCTTGCTTCGTCAGGCCAGAGAGCCGCACAGCGGCGTCGATCTGCTCGTTTTCCTCCGGGGATACCCGGAAGGCCACGGTCTTGTTCCTCCAGCGGTTGTGAGTGTCCAAATTCTTAGCTGACATTACGCTCCCATCCTTTCAAAGTCCAGTTTGTCCGCCATCTCCGTCTGCTTGGACGGAAACAGGTGGGCGTAGCGGTAGGTGATCTCGATACTCTCATGCCCCACGCGGTCAGCAATCGCCACAGCGGAGAAGCCCATGTCAATCAGAAGTGAGATGTGCGAATGCCGGAGGTCGTGGATTCTGATACGCTTGACCCCTGCCGACTTCGCCCCTCTGTCCATCTCATGGTGGAGATAGCTTTTCGTGATGGTGAAAATGCGCTCCTTCTTCTTGATGCCGTAGAGCATCCCCAGGTAGTCCTTCATCTCGTCACAGAGGAAGTTGGGCATTTTAATGGTGCGGTTGCTTTTCTTCGTCTTTGGCGTGGTAATGACGTCCTTGCCGTGGAGCCGCTGATAGGACTTGCTGATTTTCACCGTCCCGGCCTCAAAGTCAAAGTCTGCCGGGGTCAGGGCCAGCAGTTCCCCCTCCCGAATACCACACCAGTAGAGCATTTCAAAGGCGTAGTAGGAAACGGGCTTGTCCATCATGGCGTCCGCAAACTTCTGGTACTCCGCTTTCGTCCAGAACAGCATTTCCTTCCGTTCCTCTGACCCCATGTTTCCAGCCTTGGCGGCGGGATTGGAGCGCAGCTCATAGAAGCGGACGGCGTGATTGAAGATGGCGCTAAGCTGGTTGTGCAGGGTTTTGAGATAGGTAGCCGAATAGGGCTTGCGCTTCTCGTCCCGGTAGGCCAGCAACTCGTTCTGCCATGCGATCACGTCCTTGGTGGTGATCTCGCTAATCTTCCGCTTGCCAAAGTAGGGCAGAATTTTCTTCTGGATGATGTTCTCCTTGGTCAGCCAGGTGTTCTCCTTGAGCCGGGGTTTCACATCCTTGGTGTAAAGCTCGGTAAAGGCTTCAAAGGTCATATCCAGGTCGCCGGAGGTCTGCATCTGGAAACTGCGCTCCCACTCCTGGGCCTCCCGTTTGGTGGCAAAGCCACGCTTGCACTTCTGTTTGCGCTCCCCCGTCCAGTCCTGATACCGCACCATGACGTACCATGTTCCTCTTGCTTCGTCCTTAAAGACTGGCATTTAGTTCCCTTCCTTTCTGGCCCCGTAGAGCCGTTCGTTGAAATACTGGCGGTTGACCCGCCCTGCGATGGTGATGAAGCCCTTGTCCTTCAATTCTTCGTTGAGCTGCCGGATGAGTTTATAGGCGTAGGGCTTCGATACACCCAGCTCGTCCGCAACTTCTTCCGCCCGGATGAATCTGTTCTCCATATGGATTCCTCCTTTCTTTTGATTTAACGCTATTTGCTTAACGTAGTCCTATTATACTAACTCTATTCCGTTATGTCAAGACCTTCCAACGAGAAAATATAAACAAATTTATTTATTTTTCTCTTGACTGGTCTAAACATATCTGTTATACTTCAAGTGTCCCCATTACATAGATTGGAGTTGGCAGTTATGGCGATTGGTGAACGTATTCGTTTCTTCCGCAACATGAAGGGCATCACACAGAAGTATCTTGGCATGGTGGTGGGTTTCCCGGAACGCTCCGCCGATGTGCGTATGGCACAGTATGAAACCGGGAGCCGCACCCCCAAGGCCGACCTGACAAAGACACTGGCTGACTTCTTTGATATTTCCCCTGATGCCCTGACCGTCCCTGACATAGATACCGACATCGGCCTGATGCACACCCTCTTTGCTTTGGAGGATATTCGGGGGCTGACTATTGGGGAGATTGACGGCGAGGTTTGTCTGCGTCTGGACAAATCCAAAGGCAAGACCTATACCAATATGCTTGATATGCTGTCCGCCTGGGCGGAGCAGGCCAAGAAGCTGGAGGCCGGGGAGATCACCAGGGAAGACTATGACCGCTGGCGGTACAACTACCCCAAGTACGACACCACTCACCGCTGGGCCAAAGTCCCCTCCAAAGAGTTGAGCGATTTTCTGGTAGAAGCGTTCCGGGACAGGCTTGACATAGACGAATAGACAGCAAAAGCCCTTACCGACGTTGCCATCGGTAAGGGCTTTCTAATATGGTTGTCCTCACTTATAAGCCGTAAAAAAGCATTCTTTACCCGCAATCCAGTGGGAATATAGAATGATACGGTATATGGGGAGCGTTATCAAATCGTTATCAAAAGAGAGATATAAAACCGTAAAATCGTTGTGCCACAACGGGTTCGGAGTTTCAAAAAATCACTCCCACTCGATAGTTCCCGGCGGCTTGGACGTGCAGTCCAACACCACCCGGTTGATCTCCGGCACCTCATTGGTGATGCGGGTGGAGATACGCTCAAGCACGTCGTAGGGGATACGTGTCCAGTCGGCGGTCATCGCGTCCTCGGAGCTCACCGGGCGGAGCACAATGGGATGCCCATAAGTACGATGGTCGCCCTGTACGCCTACAGAGTGGACGTCTGCTAGTAACACCACCGGGCACTGCCAGATCTCGTTATCGAGCCCGGCGTTGGTGAGTTCGGTGCGGGCAATCTCGTCTGCTGCCCGGAGGATCTCCAGACGCTCGCGGGTGACGGCTCCGACGATGCGAATACCCAGACCAGGGCCGGGGAACGGCTGGCGGCCCACAATGACCTCCGGCAGCCCCAATTCGCGGCCCACTGCACGCACCTCATCTTTGAAGAGCAGACGGAGCGGCTCACACAGGGTGAACTCGAGGTCTTCTGGCAGCCCGCCCACGTTGTGGTGGGACTTAATGTTGGCGGTACCCGCACCGCCACCGGATTCCACCACATCCGGGTAGAGCGTACCTTGTACCAGGAAGTCTACGGTGGCGCCTTCCGCGGCGCTCTCGCCAAGGACCTCGCTAACGGCATCTTCGAAGGACCGGATGAAGAGCCGGCCGATTGTCTTGCGCTTCGCTTCTGGATCGGTGACGCCATCGAGCTCCGTAAGGAACTTATCGACAGCATCGATGGTGACGAGTCGGGCACCGGTAGCAGCAACGAAGTCCTGCTGCACCTGTTCCTTTTCACCTGCCCGCAGCAGACCGTGGTCGACGAACACGCAGGTCAAGTGATCGCCAATGGCGCGCTGCACGAGCGCTGCCGCCACCGCGGAATCCACGCCACCAGATAGGCCACAGATGGCCCGGCTAGTGCTGCCAATCTGTTCTTTCACCTGGGCAACCAGCTGGTCCACAATGTTTTCCGTGGTCCAATCCTGGGAGAGACCGGCCACCTTGGTGAGGAAGTTGACGAGCACTTCCTGACCATGCGGGGAGTGCATAACTTCGGGGTGGTACTGCACACCGGCAATACGGCGTTCCGTGTCTTCGAACGCCGCGACCGGAGCTCCCGGTGTAGAGGCGGTGACGGTGCAGCCAGCCGGTGCCTCCAGGACGGCGTCACCGTGGCTCATCCATACCTTGTGCTCCGCTTCTAAGCCACCGTGGAGGATGCCACCCAAGCCGGCAGGAGTGTCCTGTAGGCTCATCTCGGTGCGACCATACTCGCGGTCACCAGTGTTGGACACCACTCCGCCGAGGTTCTTGGCAAGGAACTGGAAGCCGTAGCAGATACCAAAGACGGGGACACCCATCTCTAGCACTGCCGGATCCATAGTGGGGGCACCATCCGCATAGACGGAGGCGGGGCCGCCGGACAGCACAATGGCTGCCGGGTTCTTGGCCTGGAATTCCGCCAGGGTAGCGGTGTGCGGAATGACCTCAGAGTAGATCTTGGCCTCGCGGATGCGACGGGCGATCAGCTGAGAGTATTGCGCGCCGAAGTCGACAACGAGGACAGGCTGCGGAGTGCTCAACGTACGTCTCTTTTCTGGGGGTCGCGGAACTCGTTAGTGGACGGTCAGTTCGACGCGCTGGAATTCCTTCAGCGACGTGTAACCACACTTGGCCATTGAGCGACGGAGGCCTCCGGCCAGGTCACAGGTACCAAAAGGCTCAGACGACGGACCGTGCAGTACAACCTCCAGGGAGGGGCCTTCATAGTCTTCGTCATCTGCTTCGTAGTCGACTATCAGCGGGACGACGGCGCCACGCGGGTTGGCAGGGTGGCCGGCCACGATCGGCCAGTACACACCCTTACCGGCGGCTTCCTGAGCCTGGGCCAGCAGCGGGCCGGCCATCACGGCGTCAGCACCGCAGGCAATTGCCTTGGCGATGTCGCCGGAGAAGTTCACGTCGCCGTTAGCGATAACGTGCACGTAGCGGCCGCCGGATTCTTCCATGTAGTCGCGGCGAGCAGCTGCAGCATCGGCGATAGCGGTCGCCATCGCAACGTTAATGCCCAGCACCTCGCCGGTGGTGGTGATGCCTTCAGTAGCACCGTAGCCCACGACGATACCGGCCGCACCAGCGCGCATCAGGTGCATGGCGGTGTGGTAGTTAACGCAGCCGCCGACAACCACCGGAATATCGGTGCCGCGCACCAGTTCCTTAATGTCGAGAGGCAGTTCCTCGCCTTCCCACACGTACTGGGCAGACACCATAGTGCCCTGCACGAAGAGGATATCCATACCAGCCTGTACCAGCAGTGGACCAAGCTCGCGGGCATGCTGTGGGGAAACGCGGACAGCTGTCACCACACCAGCATCATGAATCTTCTTCACCGCGGCGACGAGGAGTTCTTCCTTGATGGGTTCACGGCTCAGCTCCTGCAGAAGAGACACTGCCATGGAAGGATCATCAGATTCGAGGGCAGCCTTGCGGACCTCGGCGATCTTTTCCTCGGCATTCTCCCAACGAGCCCACAAGCCTTCCGCGTTAAAGACACCGAGGCCGCCGTTCTTGCCCATCTCGATAACGAACTCAGGGGAGGCGAGAGCGTCCGAGGCGTCAGCAACGAAGGGAACGTCAAACTGGTAGGCGTCCATTCGCCAGTCCAGAGACACCTCGCGGTGGCTGCAGAGAGGACGAGAGGGCACCAGGCTGATGTCTTCCAATTCATAAGTGCGAACGGCCTCGCGGCCAATTCCGATTTCTACGACGTCACGCATAGCTTTGTCGTCTCCTTCTTAACGAATCTGATAGTTGGGAGCAGCCACAGTCTGCTGTATGTCATGCGGGTGGCTTTCCCGGAGACCAGCGGCAGTGATCTGAACGAACTGTGCATCGTGAAGATCCGCGATGCTGTGAGAACCGGTGTAGCCCATGGCAGCACGCAGGCCACCCACCAGCTGGTGCAGGACACTCTCCAGCGGGCCTTGCAGCGGAATTCGGCCTTCGATACCTTCCGGCACCAGCTTCTCCTCCGCCAGTACGTCATCCTGGAAGTAGCGGTCCTTGGAGTACGAACGCTTCTCACCAGTGAGGCCACGGCCTTGCATCGCGCCTAGGGAGCCCATGCCGCGGTAGGTCTTGAACTGCTTGCCGTTGATGACCATGATTTCGCCCGGGGCTTCCGGCGTACCTGCCAGCATCGAACCAAGCATGACGGCATTGGCGCCGGCCGCAATAGCCTTGGCGATATCACCCGAGTACTGCATACCGCCGTCGGCGATAATCGGCACGCCCGCCTTATGAGCTGCCGCGGAGGCTTCCATGATGGCGGTAATCTGCGGAGCACCCACACCGGCTACCACGCGAGTAGTGCAGATGGAGCCGGGGCCGATACCGACCTTGATGGCGTCTGCGCCAGCATCGATCATGGCTTGGGCAGCCGCACGGGTGGCCAAGTTACCGCCGATCACCTGTACACGATCCCCGAATTCCTTCTTCACCCGCGACACCATCTCGAGGGCACGGTTGTTGTGGGCGTGAGCGGTGTCGACCACCAGCACGTCCACGCCGGCATCAACGAGGGCATGAGCACGGTGCCAGGAATCCTCATTGGTCCCGATACCAGCACCGACGCGAAGGCGGCCGTCATCGTCCTTGGTGGCATTGGGATACTGCTCAGTTTTGACGAAGTCCTTGACGGTGATGAGGCCCGTCAGCTTGTTGGTGCTGTCGACAATGGGGAGCTTTTCAATCTTGTTGCGGCGCAGCAGGTTGAGGGCGGCCTCGCCAGTGACGCCCTCATGCGCCACAACCAGTGGCATAGGGGTCATGATGTCCCCCACCTTGGTATTGAGGTCAACTTCGAAGCGCATGTCGCGGTTGGTGCAGATACCGACAAGCTTGCCATCATCATCGACAACGGGAAGGCCAGAGATACGGAAACGGGCGCACAGATCATCAACTTCTTTGATGGTCATGTCGGCAGTACAGGTGACAGGATCGGTGACCATGCCAGCTTCGGAGCGCTTCACAGTCTCAACCTGGGCGGCCTGCGACTCGACAGAGAGGTTGCGGTGGAGGATACCGAGACCACCATTGCGAGCCATAGCGATCGCCATACGGGATTCCGTCACCGTGTCCATGGCGGCGGAAAGAATCGGAACGTGGAGCCGAATTTCACGGGTGAGCTGAGTAGACGTGTTCACACCAGAGGGAATGACATTAGATTCTGCGGGGAGCAGCAAAACGTCGTCGAAGGTCAACCCGACCATCGCGACCTTATCGGGATTGTCCCCACCCGTAGTTACCGTGTTCCGAAAAAGCGCCATGGTGCCTCCTGAAAACTCTCATCAAGCGTTCTAGCTCCTAAGAATACCCGCCCAGGTGGTGAACTACGAAGTGAAAGCTGATGGTTCTCCAGCGGGGCGGAGAAAACCGAACTAACGTGAGGTTATGGGCACGCCACCTGCACCATTGGAGCTACCGCCGGACCCGTTCCTCGGGCCCGACGACCCAGCTGCTGTGCTCGTCCCAGCCCTCCCCTGCGAGCACCCCGCCGCCCTCACCCCCACCGAAAGCGCTGAAGCGTGTGAAGAACTCGAAGATATCCGTCTCTTCCAAGCGATTCTGGCTCCCCACGGCATCCGTGGCATTGTCGAGTTCTGCGACGATTGCCAGGATGTTCACTACTTTGACTGGGAGATCCTCCTAGCCATCTACGAGCAACTTCTCACGGAAGGCTCGAGTCAACCACACGAACCACTCATCAACGCAGATCCCACCGAATATGTCACCTGGGACTACTGCCGCGGGTATTGCGACCATGTGCGTTTTCAAGCCCCTAACCCCTTCCGCGCGTCCTAACCTAACCTCGCGGTAGCCGGAAAAGCGGGTACTCCCTGCTAACTAGCGCAGTGATATAAGCAGCGAGAGGGGTTCATCCAGAGGGGGCACCGTCGGGGGATGTGGAGACTGCACATGCGAGGAGTGCGCACTACCAGCGGAACTCTTCTCACTCGAGGAGGAGCCGGTGGGGTTATCCGTCACGGAGGTCGACTTCTCCGTCACTGATGAATCGTCCTCCGCAGACTCCGCATCGGATACCTTCGTGCTTTCTGACGCGGAGGTATCATCCGTATTCTTCCCCTCCACAGAGGTGCTCGGGGTGCGCTCTGAGGGGGGCGTGCTATGAGGAGCCTTCTTGGACCCCTTCACCTGCGCCTCATCTCCGGCTCCGCTGACCTCCTTGCGTGTGGCATCCAGCCGCTTCTGCACATCGACGCGGCGAGATTCTGCCCCAATACCGTCAATCTTAGTTTGTACCCGGTCAAGAACTCGGAGCGCTTCCTGGTCTTGGCCGGAATCCGCCAAGGAGCGGGCGCGGTCGATGTCCTGGTTCAGATACGTCGCCAGCTCAATGTCATTCGCATTGCTGGTGAACAGCGCACGGTTAACCGACCACAGTGGGTCGTTAAGACCGGCTGACTGAATAGCGATGGTGAGGCCACCTGCTGCCAGAATGAGGAAGGCAGCTGCACCGGAAACGGCCCGCACGGCCTCCCGGCGCCACGAGGAGAAACGGGGGTGCTTACGAATATCCACCACGGTGCCATCTGTATCATCGGCAACGGCGTCACCGTTGTGAGCAGCCGGCTGCGGTGTGGGAATGTCGTCGGAGAGACCTAGCAGAGAATCGAGCGTGGGGGTGGGAGGAATCGGGGCAGCTCCAATAGTGCCGCGCCAGTCTGTGAAAAGCGAGGTGAGCTCTGGTGCTACGTCATCGCGCCCAGTGGGGGTTTGTCCTGCGGCAAGGAAGTCGAAGTAGCGATCCGCTGCCCGAAGGGCTAACAAATCGTCGTCGCCCGTCATTGCGGGCTGCGCTGGTGCCGTCGTCGATTTCGACTGTGGGGTGGTGCGATCGTGCTCCATTACTCTCCTCCTTTCCTGCTATGGGGAGCGCTCTCAGAGGTGGTAGAGCTCTCCGGTGTAGTGGTTTCGGCTGCCGGGGCAGCAGCTGCGATTGCTGCTTCCTCAGCGTCCCGTGCGGCACGACGCCGACGGTCATACTCCTTCCGAAGCTTGGCGAGGGCCCGGTACTGTGCGACACGGACGGCGCCCGGGGTGGACTGCAGTACTGCTGCTGTTTCAGCCGCGGACATGCCGACAATGACACGTAGACGGATAATTTCACGCGCTGATGGGGAGAGTGTGTTGAGGAGATCCTCCACCTCGGCAGAACTCTCGTTGTGCAGCGCTAGAGTTTCCGGTCCTTCGCCTTCATCAGGGATGTCGGCGTTGTCATCTAGAACATCGTTGGGATGTCGGAAAGCGTTACGCTTTGCATCCGCAACTTTATGGGCAGCAATTCCGTACACGAAGGCCATAAAGGGGTAACCCTGCTCCTGATACTTGGGAAGCCCAGTGACCACTGCCAGACAGATCTCTTGGGCAACGTCATCGGCTGCCGCATATCCCGGTGCGGCCCACGTAATACGTGCACGGCAATAGGACACAATGGCGGGGAAAATCTCCCGCAACAACTCATTTGTGGCGGCAGCATCACCTTCGCGGGCGGCTACCACCAAGGGTGCCAGGCGATCGTCGGCAGCTGCAGCCACTGTCTGTCCTCCACAGATTAGGGGGCTAGGCGCGTGGTTGGCCCAGCACAAGCTTATGAGAGCACCCTAAACTATCGCTCCCATACTGTCACAATAGTGGAGTTTACTGGAGAGAAGCGGCTGCCCCGCGCTCGACCAGCTCTTTTTCTAGCTCCTCGCGGGTATCATCCCAGCGTGTTGCCTCTTCACTACCATCCCCGGCAAGATCACGAAGCAGCATGGAAGCTGCCCACTGAAGTGGCACGAATCCTTCATCCTGTGCTTCCTGGTACGCACGTTCGGCTTTCTTCACTGCCGCCACTGTGTCCGTCCCCGACCAGGCTGCCGCATCGATAAGCAGCGACTTCACATGGTGGCGTGCGGAAAACCACTCCCCTGACAGTTCAGCGCCCTGCAGCGCGCAGGCCTGTGCGTGCTCCCAACGGCCTTCTGCAATAGCCACTTCGGTACTCACCCACGCGTGGCGAATCACTACCCGCGGAGTGTTAAGCCCGCAGTAACCCCACATGGAATTCGTAGGATCCTCCCCAACGGCAGTCTCTATCTCGGGCGGGAAACTCATCTCGTGAAGGGCGACAAGCACCTCATCCCCCTTGTCGACAAAGGTTCGGGCATTGCTAGAGACGTCCTTGCCCAGGCTATCTGCGGCACGTCCTGAGGTGGCATCTGCGAGGGCCAAAAGCCGAAGGTAAGCTGCCGTTTCTACCTCCATGCAGCCTTTCTCGCTGGGAAGTTCTTGGGCCAGTAGTTCAATAGCCTTATCGTCCAACGTGGCCGCAATGGCGTGGTTTCCCATTTGCCGCTGCCACGAAGCTTGGGAGGACAAGCAAAGGGAGGCCAGCAGGTATCCATCTGGGGAGGGTAGTTTCTGACAGTCTTCCATGACGGAGGACAACTGTTCGGTCGCCGCCCCGTAGTAGCCTAATCCGGCTGCTTCCACGGCATTCCACCAGCGTTGTGCGCACTGCCAGGTCGGTTTGGTGAGCTGTGAACTCTGCGAGGGCATTCTTTCTCCTTATGGGTAGCCGGCCTCTGGACCAACTAACTCTGTTGGTTCTCAGGCTACCCGCTTTGCAGTGACGGCTGGAGAAATTTCTCAACCCCGCTGCGTTGTCCGTGCTCGGGCTGCAACTGTGGGGCAGCCCGTCGACAAACAACTAGCGGGGTTGAGGGTAGCAACGATATTTAAGGTGTGATGGGCGGGACTACCGGTCTAGTGGTGATGGTGTCCGGCGTGTGCGCCATTCTCTTCACCAGCCGCCTTCGGCTTATCCACCACCGAGATTTCGGTGGTGAGCACCATACGGCCGACCGAGGCAGCGTTGGTGACGGCAGAACGTGTCACCATCACCGGATCGATAACACCGGCTTCCAGCAAGTTTCCGAAAGTACGGGTGGCAGCGTTATAGCCTTCACCCGGCTGCATCTCCTGTACCTTGCTGAGAACTACGGCACCGTCTTCACCAGCATTCTTGGCAATCCAGTAGAGAGGCGAGTTCAGCGACTTGGCGAGAATACGGGCACCCAGTGCCACGTCACCGTCGAGAGTCTCTGCAAACTCTGCCACCTGCGTTGCCAACTGGGTCAGCGTGGAGCCACCGCCGGCAATAATGCCTTCCTTAACGGCAGCTTGGGCGGCATGGATAGCATCATCAACACGCATCATGCGTTCCGTCACTTCTGCTTCCGTGGAGCCACCCACCTTGATGAGGGCAACGCCACCAGACATCTTGGTGAGGCGTTCCTTCATCTTGTTCTTGTCCCACTCGGACGAGTAGTTCTCGATCTCGGTGCGAAGCTGGCGGCGACGCTCTTCGACAGCCTCAGGGGTTCCGGCGCCATCCACGATCAGAGTGCTCTTCTTGGTGACAGTGACGCGCTTTGCACTCCCAAGGATTTCCAGGCCGGAATCTGCCAGGTTCACGCCGGTGTCAGGGTCGACAACCGTGGCGCCGGTGACAGCTGCCATGTCGTGCATGAAGCCGACGCGGCGTTCGCCAAAGTAGGGAGCCTTCACCGCAACAACCTTGAGGGTCTTGCGGAGGGCGTTCATCGCTAGCGCAGCCAAAGCTTCATCTTCTACATCTTCTGCGATGATGAGGAGCGAGCGTTTAGTAGCCAATACTTTTTCCAGCATGGGCAACAGGACGGGCAGCGAGCTCAGCTTGTTGCGGTGAATGAGGATGTAGGGATCCTCAAGTTCCGCGCGGGCTGCTTCATAGTCGGTGATGAAGCTGGGGGAAATGTAACCTTTGTCGAATTCCAGGCCTTCGGTGAGCACGATTTCCGTCTCGGTGGTCTGGCTTTCATCGACGCTGATCACACCATCGCGACCGACGATCTCCATGCCGCGAGCGACCATGGCACCGATTTCCTCGTCGCGAGAGGATACGGTGGCGACATTGCGAATCTCGTCATTGGTTTCCACCGGAGTGGCGACCTGGGCAAGGAGCTCTTCGGTCTTGTCGGCAGCCAGTTTGATACCCTTGGACAGGTCCATGGGATTCGCACCGGCAACGACGTTACGCAGGCCCTCATGCATGAGGTGCTGAGCGATGACGGTTGCGGTAGTAGTGCCGTCACCAGCAATGTCGTTGGTCTTGGTAGCAACAGCTTTCACCAGCTGTGCCCCGAGATTCTCGAATGGTTCGGAGAGATCGATCTCACGGGCGATAGTGACGCCGTCGTTCACGATCTGTGGCAGTCCAATGGGCTTTTGCAGCACCACGTGACGACCGCGCGGGCCCAGCGTCACTTTGACAGTATCGGCGAGCTGGTCGACACCGTGGAGGAGGCTGGTGCGGGCGTCCTGGTGGAAAGCAATGAGCTTAGGCACTGAATGACTTCCTCACGATATAGTTCCGCAGGCACTCACAGCTGGAGCACCAGCCTGGTGAGTGTCCTGCGGAAACTGTGGTTTATGTGGTGATGGGGCTGACGTTACTTGGTGACGACAGCGAGCAGATCACGAGAGGACAGGATGAGGTATTCCTCACCGTCGTACTTGATTTCAGTTCCGCCGTACTTGCTGTACAGGACGATGTCGCCTTCCTTGACGTCGAGCGGAATGCGGCGTTCGCCGTCTTCATCCCAGCGGCCGGGGCCGACTGCCACGACGGTTGCCTCGAGCGGCTTTTCCTTAGCGGAATCCGGAATCACCAGACCGGAAGCGGTGGTGGTCTCAGCCTCGATGGCTTGAACGAGAATCTTGTCCTCGAGCGGCTTAATTTTCGCCACGATGACCCTCCATAAGATCAATCAGTAGTTCAACGTTATGCGCTAGGAGCACGCTAACCGTCGCGGGTAGCTAGCACGCTCAGTGCTAATTAGCACTCTACATTCATGAGTGCCAGCCTTCAACATCTTTCGGGGCAAGAACTCGGCATAATCCCCCACAATCCCTCCTGCACGAGCCCAACGGAAAATAACTAATCTGGGAACTTATTCGCGCCCCACGACGTTGTGCCTAATGAACATCGTCATGCGAGGAGAAAAATGGCAGAGGATACCTCCTTCCCTGAGAATGCATACCCACTTGCCCCAACGACGGAACTACCTCCCATCGGTACCTATGGCACTCCTATAGGGTCCGTCCCCAGTGGTTCCGCACCGCTGGGCCCTTCTTCCATCACTGGTAACGTTCCCCCCACTGACACCTATCCTCTCCCTCCGATCCCCGCTCCCGGTCCAGCATTCGATCCTGTTATGTACGGCCAGCCGCTACAACCAGCAACTAACAGCCTTACGGTAGCCTCATTCGCGCTAGCTCTCATCAGCTGGATCGTGCCGCTATTCTTCCTCGTCGGATCCATCCCCGCCGTCATCTGTGGTCACATCGGCCTGAAGCAAGTACGAGAAACCCAGGAATCAGGCCGTTCCCTCGCAATTGCTGGATTAGTCTTGGGCTATATCCCTATTGCTGCCATTATTCTTGTATTGGCAATTGGTGCGATTACTAGTACAGCTATTTCGATTTTCGGTTTAACGATCCAACTTTAACGTGACCTACTAGAGGACCCCCATGTACTACAACGATCCGTACTCCAACGGAACCTATGGAGACAGCGCTTACCCTCCATACCCCCAGACAACAAACCTCAATGCGGGTTACCCTGCCCCCTACCCGCCAGCTTCGCGCCCCACCAATAGTTTGGCGATTGCTTCCTTCGTCTTGGCGATGCTGTGCTTCTTCATCATTACGACCATTCCCTCGATCATTTGTGGTCACATCGCGTTGTCCCAAATCAAGAAAGATGGATCTGAAGGCAAAGGCCTTGCCATCGCCGGCTTGGTCATCAGTTATCTCGCGATTGCCGCCATCGTAGTGGTGGTCGTCATGCTGTTCTTCGTTGCTGGCGTTGTTGGCGTGGTGGGGTCGTCAACCGGCACAGGCGGAAGCTACGCCATGGCACTGACGCCGCTCCTGCAGATCTAAACAGTCCTCCTGCAGACACTAGCCTTGCACTAGCGACACCTCAACAGGCAGACCCGGGTCCGCTGCGCACGTCAGCGGAGTCGGGTCAGCCCCATTTGCAATCAAATAACTCGCCGCAGCTGCAATCATGGCCCCATTGTCAGTGCAATAATGCGGGCTGGGAACACGCAACGTAATACCCGCTTGTGCACAGCGTTCGGCAGCCAGCTCCCGCAGCCGCGAGTTCGCAGCCACACCCCCACCCACAATCAGCGTATCCGCCCCAGTATCCTGGCAAGCCCGTAGAGCTTTCGCGGTCAACACATCCGCAACTGCCTCCTGGAAGCTCGCGCACAAGTCGGCCGCATCCACCGTCTCCCCCGCCGCTTCAACCGACTCCACATGCCGCGCCACTGCAGTCTTCAAACCGGAGAACGAGAAGTTATAACGATCATCCTGCTGCCGCATCATGCCACGAGGGAACGCAATCGCCTGCGGATTACCCTCTTTCGCCAAAGCATCAATAAGCGGGCCCCCCGGATACCCCAGCCCCAGCAGACGCGCCACCTTATCGTAGGCTTCGCCAGCAGCGTCATCCACCGTCGTCCCCATTTCTTCCATTGGCTCATAGAGGCTCCGCACCCGCAACAACTGGGTATGGCCACCCGACACCAACAAAGCAATCGCATTCGTCGCCGCCCCATGTTGGAAAGCATCCACTGCCACATGGCCCGCCAAATGGTTCACCCCGTAGAACGGCACACCCCACCCAGCAGCGTAAGCTTTGGCAGCCGCAGCCCCCACCAACAATGCGCCGGCCAAACCCGGCCCCACCGTCGCCGCCACCATATCGGGCTTCTCGATAGCAGCCTCCGCTAATGCGGCATGCATCGTCGGTACTAGCGCCTCCAAGTGTGCACGGGAGGCAATCTCCGGCACCACACCCCCAAAACGGCGATGTTCCTCCATCGACGACGCCACCTGATCAGCAATGAGCTCAACCAGCGGGGGTTCTCCCTCCCGGGGAGTCACACGGGCAATACCAACGCCGGTCTCATCGCAGGAACTCTCCAGACCCAGCACCGTGAACGAATCGCCCGGGGCACACTGGGTGAGGTCAACATTGGACGTCACCTCACGTGGCGAAACTGCGTCACGGGCAGCTGAAATCATCAGGTCGTTCATCACTCTCTGCTCCTTTGAGGAAGTCATTTCCACTGGTGTGTAGTGCAGGTCTACTAGGCCGCTGGGCTATCTCTCGGGAGGAAGTGGTGGACGGCGCATGACGAGAGCGTCCGTCCCAATCGGCTGGTAGTAATTTGGACGAATACCAACCACTTCGAAACTGCACGACTTGTACAGGTTAATCGCCCGCTCGTTGTCGGCACGAACCTCCAAAAAGACTGTCCCCTGCTCCGTCCCCTCCAACAATGCCGAGAACAACGCACGACCCCAGCCGCAGCTCTGCACCTTCGGACTTACCGCTATCGTCAGCACCTCGTATTCCGGAAAATCCCCTGGCGCGCCACGCTGACCGCAACCCGCAAAGCCTACCAACTGGCCTGGTTCGAGCGGTGGCTCAATATCAATCTGTGCCTCCGCCAGATCCTCTGCGGACGCTACCCGCAGTGCCAGATAGCGGGTACCAGGTTGGCTGATTTCTTCCCGGAAAGACTGTTCGCTCCACGGACTTTCTGCAGCAAAAACTTCCGCCTCCAGCGCAGCGCAAGCGGGCGCATCCGCCAAGTAAAGCGGTCCGATACGGCAGAGACATTCACGGGTCGTCATCGTGCTAGCTTCTTTCCCCCAAGCCGGTAATGGCAGCAGACACGGGACGAGGGCGTGGTGGCACTGCATCCGGGCGACGAAGATAGAGCGGCTGGAGTGGGGCAGCAGCGGCAGCACTCAGCAACTGCTCCCGCGCCACCATCACCAGCGCTGCTGGATCGGGATACTCCACATCCACATGGGGGCATTGAAAACTGCTGCGGTACTTGCGAGTACCGGCAACACACGCAACACGGGTGACGGGAATATCATCAGGCTTATTGACAGCTGGGCCATCCAGACGCGCCGGCACCGCCCAGGCCAGCAACTGTGCAGTATCCCCCTGCGGGCCGGAATCAGCCGTCTCCAGCACCTCATCAGCCAGAATGCCCTGCAAGGAATAGGTTGCCCAATACACTTCCCGGCGGCGCGCATCCGTCACCACTAGGAGTTTCTGGGCGGCAAGCACCCTCTCATCCTGGTTCGTACGAGCCGCCAGTTCCGCCCGGCGAATCTCATCCCACGTATCGACAGCAATAGCATCCAGGCTGCACACCCCATAGACCGGAATACGCAGGGCATCGCCCAATGCGGCGGCGGTGGCCAACCCAACCCGCAGCCCAGTAAACGGTCCCGGTCCGGTACCCGCCACAATGGCGTCAACATCAGCTAAGTCAACCCCGGCGTCTGCACAACACTCCAACACATGCGGGGTGAGGAGCTCGCAGTGTGCCTTGGGGTTAATAGTGACGCGCCGCGCCAGCGTGGTAGGAAATGCTCCCTCTTCCAGGGACACCAAGCCCGCAGTGACAGCAGGGGTGGACGTATCCAAGGCGAAAACCAGCATACGGGGCATCCTTTCTAAAGAAGTTCGCGTTTAGGGAAGTTCGCGGTACGGGTCATCAACCCACCGCCAGGTAGCGTGCCGTTTATCAGAACCAGGGGAACGCGCCAAGGTAACAACCAGACTGCGCTCAACCAGACGCTCCACTACACCGCCGCCCCACTCCACGACTACAACCGAGTCAGTCAGTTCAGTATCAAGGTCCAGGGCATCAAGTTCATCAAGGAGGGCATCCCCCGCGTTGGGGCCATCCTCAATCCCGTCGAGTAGCCGGTAAGCATCCACATGCACCATACCAACTCCACCCGGGGTACCCGGCCGATGGCTTCGGGCAATCACAAACGTGGGCGAGGTGACGCGCCCCTGCACGCCCAGACCTTCGGCGATACCGCGCGCCAACACCGTCTTGCCGGCACCCAGGGCACCATCCAACACCACCACATCGCCGGCACGCAGCTGGGTGGCGAGCTCCCGGCCCAATTGGAGAGTGTCCTCCACAGTGGGCAGTTTACGCAGACCAGCGGGGCCAGCAGGGTGTGCCTCAGCACCACTAGAGGCACGCGTGGAAGTCACCGGCCGATGTTCATAGCGGCGTGTGGTGCGGCCGCCCACCGCACAAATGACCTCGTAGGGAATGGTGCCAATAAGGTTGGCCCAGTCCAGTGCAGTCAGTTCCCCACGACTACCGTCACCGAAGAGGAACGCTTCATCACCCGGGAATACTCCCCCGCCGTCAGCTCCCAAGTTGACGACAATTTGGTCCATGGAAATACGCCCCACCTCCGGGAAACGCTTCCCATTGATGGTGACCTCCAACCGGTTGGTGAGGCGACGGTCGATGCCATCGGCGTACCCGCACGGGACGATGGCGGTCACGGTATCAGCAGGGGCATGCCAGTCGTGGTTATAAGACACTCCGGCGCCCGCCGGGAAGGGTTTGGTAAGAGTGACGGCAGCCGACCAGGTGAGTGCTGGTACCAGATCGAGATCACCCAACTCCGGCATGGGTGAGATACCGTAGATGCCCAGTCCGGGGCGTGCGAGCTCAAAGCCCATCCCTCCGTGGGTAAGGAGTGCGGCAGTGTTGGCATGGTGGTTGTGGTCAAGGCGGAGCCCCGCGCGACGGCCCTGGTCAATAGCAACGCGGAGCCCCTCTGCTTGCCGATCTGTGACCGGGTTGCCGAGTTCGTCGGCGCTGGAGAAGTGGGCCATCAGACCACGAATGTGTACCATTCCGCTGGCTTCCGCCTCGCAGAAGCGGGGCAGCAGGGCGTTCCATTGCTGGCTGGTAAAGCCGGAGCGGCCCATACCGGTGTCGAGTTTGATGGTGAGGGAGGCACTAATACCGGTGTTTTTGACGGCGGTAAGAACCGCATCCAACTGCCATTCTGCGGCGACGGCGATCATGAGGTTGGCACGGAGGGCTTCTTCCACCGGTGTAGAGGGCCCCCACATCCAGAAGAGGATGGGGGCGTCAACGATACCGGCATTGCGCAGCTGCATGGCCTCTTCATAGGTGGCGCAGCCCAGTTCGACAGCTCCGGCGGCTAGGGCAGTCTTCGATACCTCGATAGCACCGTGCCCGTAGGCATCCGCCTTCACCACCGCCATGATTTGGGTATCACCAGCGAACCGTTGCATGACGCCAATATTGTGGGCAATAGCATCCAGGTTGACGGTAGCGAAAAGTTGGGTGGAGGGGGTGAGAATGGTCTCACCGGTGTATAAGGTCACAGCCTCATCCTAGTCTCTTACTTAAAGAAACCCTTAAGCACTGTCCCGAGGATCTTCTTTCCGCCATTTCCTTTCACCAGCTCACGCGACAGCTGGGTACCCAGGGAGCGGGCGAAGGAACTGGCGGCTTTGGAGGCAGCACCCCGGATTCCAGTACGGGCCCGGCGCTCCGCTTCCCGCTCTTCTTCCCGCCGGCGGCGCTCCTCTTCGCGACGTCGCTTCTCTTCTTCCTTCGCTTGCTTTTCAGCCTCTTTACGGGCTTTTTCTTCCGCTTCCGCCCGGGCAGCTGCGGCTGCGGCTGCTTCTGCCTCCGCCTGTCGCTTCTGTGCTTCAGCGCGGAGCTTCTCGAAGGCGGACTCCCGGTCTTCCGGCGTCATGTATTTCACGGCTAGGGCGGATGCTTCTACGGCTTTCTTGAGCTGTGCGCTATCGGCGGGCCCCATCACCGACTGGGGTGCCCACAACTTGGTGGGGGCAACTGGGCTGGGACGGCCTTTCTCGTCGAGAATCGTGACGATGGCCTCACCCACACCTAGCGTGGTGAGGAGTTCTTCAAGGTCGAAATCAGAGACGGGGAAAGTGGAGACAGTAGCACGTAGTGCTTTGGCATCCTTCGGGGTGAAAGCACGGAGCACATGCTGGACCCGCGAGCCCAACTGGCCCAGTACCTCTTCGGGGATGTCGGTGGGGTTTTGGGTGAGGAAGTAGATACCCACGCCTTTGGAGCGGATGAGTTTCACTACTTGTTCCACCTGCGCCAGGAATTCTTTGGAGGCTCCTTGAAAGAGCAGGTGCGCTTCGTCGAAGAAGAACACCAGTTTTGGCTTGTCTACATCGCCAACTTCTGGCAGGGTGCGGAAGAGGTCGTTGAGAAGCCACATGATGAAGGCGGAGACGAGGGCTGGTTTCTCAGACATGTCCGTCATCCGCAGGAGGCTGATGACACCACGTCCATCCGCTGCGGTGCGCAGGAAGTTGGCGGTGTCGAAGGCGGGAAGTCCGAAGAATACGTCTCCACCCTGGGCGGCGAGTGCAGAAACGGAGCGCAGGATGACTCCGGCGGTGGGTCGACCAACCCCACCAATGCCTTTCAGTTCGGTTTTACCTTCGTCGGTGGAGGTAAGGAAGGTGACGACTTCTTGGAGGTCTTTAAGATCGTCGAGGGCCATATTGCGTTGTTCGCAATACTCAAAGATGAGGTGGAGTGCCTGGGTTTGGGTGGCGTTGAGGTTGAGGGCACGGGAAAGGAGGAGTGATCCAAAATTCTGGACGGTGGTGCGGACGGGCACGCCGGGGGCGATCTCACTGGAGACTCCGAGTGTGAGGAACTCGGTGGGGTACCCGGTGGGCTGCCAGTTGCTTTGTCCTTGGGCGGCGGTGCGAGCCTGGAGGTCCTCCGACGGAGTTCCGGGAGACATGAGTCCGGAGAGGTCGCCTTTCACATCAGTGATGAACACGGGGACGCCGGCGGCGGAGAGGCCTTCCGCCATGAGCTGCAGGGTGCGGGTCTTGCCGGTGCCGGTGGCTCCTGCAACCAAACCATGCCGGTTCATCATGCGAAGCGGCAGTGAGATGGAGATGTTCGGATAGTTGTGGCCCTCAATGAGGGCACAGCCGAGTGGCATGGTGGGGGTGTCGAAGGAGTATCCGGCGGCGATAGTGTCGGCACGTGGGTCTGCCGGGGGCTCATGCGTGGAGGGTGTGGCGGCCGGCTTTGTGGTTTCCGCTGTCGTCCCGGTGGTGTCGCCTGATGCGGCGGCTGGGGTAGCAGATGGGGCTACGGCCTCTGGTGCTGCCGCGCCCGGAGCTGCAGCAGCTTCCAAGGCGGCACCCTCCGCTTCTTTAGCTACGGCCTCATTGGCTTTAGTAGCTGCGGTTGAGTCTGCGGCGTCTGCCTCTTTGCGTAGTTCTTCTGCTTCTGTCTGGTCGGAGACGGAAGCGAGTTTCGCCTGCAGTTCGGCTGCCTTCGCCGCGGCTTCGGCAGCGGCTAGCTTGGCAGCTGCAGCTTCTGCACGGAGGCGGGCGAGTTCTGCCTCCCGAGCAGCGTTACGGGCAACTTCGGCAGGGGACGTAGAGTTCTCAGACATACTGAAAATTCTACTGGAGAGTGTCCTCTCCTCCGCCCTGCACGTCACGAATTGCCGCTGATATCGAAAGGGAAATCTCGGAGGCAGTGACGGGCGCCCCGTGGGGCAGCTGCGCCCCTTCGTCAACGAGATAGTCCAACGTGTGCCAGGTTTGTCCGCCCATGGCGGCGAGACGTGCTGCACGTGAGTGAACTCGGACTGCCATTGCTGCCGATTCTTCGGCGGAGCGGCCTACTACCACACCGTGTGCGACGATTGCTCCAATGAGACCGGTCAACACGTCACCGCTACCGGGTGTCGCGGCCCAGGAGGATCCGGTGTCTTCGGCAAAGACACCTCCTGGTCCCGCAATGTAGGTGGTTCGGCCTTTGAGAAGGATGCTGATGGTGATGCCTTGGTTTTCCCACGCTTTCTGGCAGGCGGTAACGGCAGCCGGTCGTCCCATGCGCTCAATATCTGCGACGGAAGTGGGTAGGGGGTAGTGTGGCGCCTCCGGGTAGGCCTTGCAGAGGCGGAGGAATTCGCCGGTATGCGGGGTAAGGAGGGTGACAGCGTCGCGGGGGCGTTTGTCCATCAGCTCCGGGGTGTCCGAGATGAGGGTGATAGCGTCGGCGTCCAGCACCACCGGTATTTCTTGTTCAAGAATCCAGCTGAGGCGGTCAAAGGCGCCTTCATCGGTCCCCATGCCGGGCCCTGCTATCCATGCGTTCACGCGGCCTGCTTGTTTGGGTGAGCCGGTGCACACGGTGTCGGGCCGATGGGAGAGGACGAGGTCGGAGACGGAGCCGCTGTAGCGTACCATGGCGGAGCTGGCGTGTGCTGCTCCTGAGACGGTGAGGAGGGCTGCCCCCGGATAGGCGGCGGAGCCAGCACATACTCCGACCACGCCGGTGGTGTATTTGTTGTCATTGGCGCCGGGGATGGGCCATTGGGCGGCGACGTCGGCATCGGAGAGTACCTGCATAACGGGGGTTTCTCCGCTGAGATCGAGGCCAATGTCAACGAGCGAAATGCGGCCACAGGATGGGCCGGCGAGGATGTGGCATGGTTTCAGGGACCCGAAAGTAACGGTGGCGACGGGGTGGACATGGGGATCATGCTGTACCCCCGTGTCGGGGTCGATACCGGAGGGAATGTCGACGGAGACGATGGGTACGTGGGCGTCGTCGAGGAGATCGATGACGGTGGCGGCGGGTTCGCGGAGGGGTCCCCGTCCGCCGATCCCAACAATGCCATCTAACGCGAGGTCGGCACTGTGGATGGCAGCACTGAGGGCGGTGTTTGCGGCGAGGTCTGTCTCTTGTTGGGGCAGGGTGATGACGTGTCCGTGGGCTGCCCGGAGGGCGGCAAGGCCCGCGGTATGGGTGTGGTCGGGGTTGAGGAGAACCGCGGTGACGGCGGCTCCTTTTCCGCGTAGGTAGGTACCGGCCCAAAGGGTGTCTCCGCCGTTGTCTCCGGCACCGACGACGAGCAGAATGTGGCTGCCGTAGACGGTTCCGCAGCGACGGCGGATTTCGTCGAGGACGTGGATGTAGAGGCCGTAGGAGGCACGCCGCATGAGGTCTCCCTCGGGGAGGGAAGCTAGTAGGGGCGCTTCGGCTGCGCGGATGCTGTCGGCGGTATAGACGTTCATCAGTGTTTTCTCTCTGGCAGAGGTACCCAAAGGAACGCGAGACCCAGCGCGGCGAAGATCACCACCCAACCACACAGTCGGATGATGGTGGCTTCGTATCCCACCGGTATGGTTTGAGCAAGGACGCTTGCGACCATAGCGATGAGGCTGAGCACGCTTGTAACGATACGGGCCCAGGTGTGCCCCTGGGCGAGGTACCACAACACAACCACAATGGCGACGAAGCACACTGCGGCGGCTGCGGGGATCATTCCGGCACTGCCGTTCGTCGGTTCCTGGGCGCGCGCAACTACTACGGTGGCGATTGCTGCTCCCAGGAGGAGGACCAGGATATTGCACACGACGGCGATGGGGAGGGCGGCACGGGGGTCCAGCCCTGCGATCCAACGACGCATGTCATCAGCCCCTATTCGACGGTGACGGATTTGGCTAGGTTACGTGGCTTGTCCACATCGTATCCGCGTTGGGTGGCGATCTCGGCGGCCATCATCTGGAGCGGCACGGTCGAGACCAATGGCTGCAGGAGGCTTGAGCATTCCGGAACACGGATGATGTGGTCAGCGAAGGGTACCACTGCATCGTCACCTTCTTCAGCGATGACGATGGTGGTGGCACCGCGTGCCTGCACTTCCTTGACGTTGGAAATCATCTTGGAGTGCAGCACTGCCCTGCCCTTGGGGGACGGCATGATGACGACGATGGGCATTCCTTCGTCAATGAGGGCGATGGGGCCATGCTTGAGTTCACCAGCGGCGAAACCTTCCGCATGGATGTAGGCAAGTTCTTTGAGTTTGAGGGCACCTTCGAGCGCCACCGGGTAGCCGACATTGCGCCCGATAAAGAGGATGGTTTTGCTGTCAGCGAACTGTCGGCCAATGGTGCGGATGTGGTCGGTTTGTTCGAGCACTTTCTCCACTTTGCTGGCCATTCCTGCTAGCTCACGGTAGGTGGCGGCCACTTCATCGGAGTATTTGGTGCCACGGGCCTGGGCCAGGGCTAGGCCCACTAGATAGTTGGCGATGACCTGTGCGAGGAAGGCCTTGGTGGAGGCTACCGCGATTTCGGGTCCAGCATGGGTATAGAGAACCGCATCGGATTCACGCGGGATTTGTGCCCCGTTGGTATTGCACACTGCCAGTACGCGGGCTTTTTGGCTGCGGGCGTGGCGGACAGCTTCCAGGGTGTCTGCGGTTTCGCCGGACTGGGAGATGGCCAGCACGAGGGTGTCTGGACCGAGGACGGGGTCGCGGTAGCGGAATTCGGAGGCGAGTTCGATTTCTACGGGGACGCGTGTCCAGTGCTCGATGGCGTATTTGGCGAGGAGCCCTGAGTGGTAGGCGGAGCCGCAGGCGACGACGAAGATCTTCTCGATCTGGCGGAGGTCGTCGTCGGAAAGCCGCTGCTCGTCGAGGACGATATGTCCGTTAATGAAGTGGCCGCGGAGGGTGTCGGCGAGTGCTTGCGGCTGTTCGGCGATTTCCTTCAGCATGAAGTAGTCGTAGCCGCCTTTTTCGGCTGCTTCGAGGTCCCAGTCGATAGTGAAGGGGCGGCCTTCCACAGGGTTTCCGGCAAAGTCGGTGATCTGGTAGCCATCAGCGGTGATGGTGACGACGTTATCCTGACCGAGTTCGACGGCTTCCCGGGTGTGTTCGATGAAGGCGGCAACGTCGGAGCCGAGAAACATTTGGTGGTCGCCGACGCCAATGACGAGCGGGGTGCTCCGCCGGCATGCCATAAGGGTGCCGGGATGGTCGGCGTGGGCAATGACGAGGGTGAAGGCTCCTTCGAGCTTGTTGATGACGGCCATGACGGAGGCGTGGAAGTCTCCGGCGTTGGGGCCTTCGCCGTAGTATTCAGCGTGTAGCAGATGGGTGACCGTTTCACTGTCGGTGTCGGAGGAGAATTCGACTCCCTCGGCCTCCAGTTGGGCACGTAGGGGGGCGAAGTTTTCGATGATGCCGTTGTGGACGACGGCGATCTTCCCCTGGTGGTCGACGTGGGGGTGGGCGTTGCTGTCAGTGGGGCGCCCGTGGGTGGCCCAGCGGGTGTGACCGATGCCGGTGGTGGCGGGGTATTTGTCCAGCTTGGCGGCATCTACTGCGGCGACGAGGTTGTCGAGCTTTCCAGCTTTCTTTTCGACAGCCATGCCGCCGGCGCCGTCGAGGAGGGCAATGCCGGCAGAGTCGTAGCCGCGATACTCCATGCGGCGCAGCGCGTCGATGACAACACCGAGGGCGGGCTTAGACTGGCCGGGGGTGCCTACGTATCCAACGATTCCACACATACCTACACCCTACTTGGTCGGAGTCCCTGGAGTCGCCTTGAGCCGACCTGTTGCCCGCTCTTTTTTACCACTGCTGTGGATTTCGGGGATTCTGTGGCATGTTTGCCTCAATCTCTACGTTTCTTGGGGGTGTTATTGACTAGGCTTAGGGACGTGGCTACGAAATTGAAGAAACTAGTTTCTGATCTCTCATACATTGGCTCGAAGCGCGTGATGCGCGGCGAACTGTCTGATGTCCATCTTGAGGGTGTTGTTTTCGCTCCGACGGGACGCACTTCGGTGCCTACTGTCATTGTTATTCCCGACTGGTTGACCCCGGTGGGCGCATACCACGAGTTAGCACGTCATCTTGCTTCGTGGGGTATGGCCTGTGTGGTACCCAAGTTGAAGAACAATGGGTTGAACGATGCTGCTGATATGACTGAGCAGGTGGCAGCGTTGGTGCAGTCCTTGCGGGGCATGCAGTTGGGTAACGGCACAGCCCAATTCGACAGCGACAAGGTAGCACTGTTGGGCCATGGTCTGGGTGGTGCTGTGGCGGCGGAGACTGCCGCTAAAGGTGTGCCGTTGAAGGCTGTGGTTGCCGCCTATCCGACTGAGGCGACACCGTCTCCGCTGGACTTCACGGCTCGTGCCGCGGTTCCTGCTTTGGTGATTGCTCCGGAGTTCCCACCGTTGTTGTCGATTGATGTGTCGGAGGATTTTGCTAATTCCTGGGGGGCTTCTGTGGTGATGCGCAAGGTTCCGGGTTGTACTCGTATGGGTATGACGGGGAATAGCTTGCTGGAGCGTTTTGGTCTCTCGGAGACGAATGACAAGAAGCCTTTGCGCGCACAGACGGCACTGATGACCGGCTACCTGTGGTACCAGTTGGCAGGTGAGAAGGATTTCAAGGGTTTTGCGGCGCTGGATTCTGAGATCGCTGGGACTGAGGTGGTGCTGACGGAGCAGCAGGAGGATGAAGCTGCTGCTCCGAACCAATCGAAGTGTCCGTTCGCTCGCTTGGTTCGTTAGTTTCTTTTTCTGAGCTCAAGACAAAAGTGGTGGCCCGGTTGGGACCACCACTTTTTTTGGGGCTTCCCCTCCCTCTATTGAGGGCACATGTTGGGGGGAGGTGGAAAGCAACCGTCTAAGGACTAGAGCTGATCTAGCATCTTCAGGGTCTCGGGTTCGAGCTCGATGTAGCCTGCTTTCGCCAGTTCCTTGAAGTTATGCAGCGAGGTGAAAATGCTTTCTGCTTCTTCATCGCTCAGTTCATAGGGGTCTTCCTCGCTGTACTGCGCAAGCTGTTCCTCGATTTCTTGTTCATCAAAAGAATGAATTTTGTGCTTTGGCTGTTGGTCAAAGAGAGCCATTGTTACCACATCCCTGCTTTGGAAAGACCATTGTCAGTGACATCGGATCGGTCAGCCGATGCGACAGGCGAAGCCGGCATTTCTGCGGGCGTCGCTTCTGCGGGCGTCGCTTCTGTTGGTGCTTGATTCACAGCTGCAGTCTGCGTATGAACGTGTACTTCCGCAGTTGTCTTTGCGTGGATCTTTTCATCAACGCTGGCGTCGTCATTTGAACTTTGTTCACCGTGTTCTGAATCCTGCTTTTGTGCCTTCTCTACCGATTCGGCAGCATCTCGTTGACCATGCTCCTTGGTGGAATCCTTGGGCTGGTCTCCATCTTTCTTTTCTTCATCTACGGAATCTGCTTCTTCAGTGTGAACATCAGCATTGTCATGGTGCGCAGACTTTCCGTCGTTGTCACTCTGTTCTTCGCCATGCTGGTGTTCGTCTGGGCCGTGTGCAGACTCATCGTGGTGCGCTTCATCGTGCCGATCTCCACCATCTGTGTGATGGGCGTCCTCACCACCATTGGCTTCGCACGAAGCTGGGTGATCATGGTCCACGGTTTCTATTGAGATTGATCCATGGCTATCGACAGAGACCTCGACACCGAGCTCTCCGTCGATTCGAAGTGACCAACTCGGGTTGTTTCCAGAGGCATGGGTAGTGCTGTCATTGGCCTGGCCGCTTTCAGACATGTACCCCACGTGTGCTGCGGGGTTAGTATGCTCGCCTCCTGGGTACATGCCAGCTCTGGCAGACAGAGTGCCGTTGCTGTGCATTCCCATGTCGAGGCCACCACTGTAGGCGGGCTGATGAGACATCGGCATATCGCCGCCCGGCTGCGGGGGAACGCCTGGCATCATGCCGTTCTGGAATGGGGCATTACCTATTCCGGGAGTGGAAGTGTAATCCCCTCCTGGGGTGGCAGTGGGGTTCGCTGCATCCATTCCACCATTCATCAAAGCGTTCCAGAGCTCATTGTGAATCATCTGGGCCGTGCGGTTGCCCGCCTGAATGATGGTGTTGATGATGGCTGGCTGGGTCGTACCCGATTGTGTGCCATTGCTTCGATCAGGGATATAAGGGGGATTCCCATTACCTGTGCCGGGCATGTGTTCCTGGTGACCATTCTGCGGCGGATGGGGCTGTTCAGGATTGGCGGGAGGATACCCAACCGGAGGCTCCAAGGGCTGATGATTATTGCCACTATCACCAGGATCCATAGGCGGATGAGGGAGCGTGTTTCCACCACTACCTCCGGTACCGCCTCCACCTGTCCCTCCGTTGGAGCCGCCACCGGTGGGCGGGACGAGCTTTGGATGGTGCTCTTGAGGTGCGGGTTCGGGTGTCGACTTCCTTTTCTCGTGTCCGTCGCTCTCATCTTCATGCGGGACGGGGCACGTGAATTTGGGAAGCTCTTTGAGCGGGGGATTGGGATTGCACTTGATGTCTCGGTCTTTCGGACTTGTCGGAGGCTCGACTCCCTTCACCTTCACAGGCTTCAGCTGGTGAGTGAAATCGGGAGATAGTTTCTCCCCGGATTTGGTTTTCGACCAGACAATTGTCCAAATTCGATCGAGTTCCTCCTCTGCACTCGCGACAAGGTTGCACAATGCATCAAGGACGTTCATAGAGATCCTGGTGGATCGTTGCATGTCCTTAACCCCCTCAACGAGCTCCCCTAGGCCTCCTCGTATTCCTTTAATACCAGAGGTAATTGCCGCTCCGGGACTGTACTTGAACCCGTACTTCGAGGCTTTGTCTTTACCGAGTGCTGCACCGATAACATTGTCAATGCCCTCCCCGCCCATAGCCATGAGACTGTCACTCGTTGCCCGGAGCACATTATCGAGCGCGATAGGGCGCTTTGTCATCGCAATAATCCAGGCTTGAGCTTGGGCGAATTGCACCATCGCCAGGGTGGCCTTCAGCCCGAGCTCAATATTATGCTCGGCAACCTCATAGATATGCGCTTGGGCTTGTATGTCCTTCTGTAGCACGTGGAGTTGGTGCCGAGCTGCTTCTGCAGCTTCTCCTCGCCACACCTTATTTGTATCTGAAATACAATCCTGGACAACCGTATTCAGGTTACTCAGCGCGACGTGACGGTCTTCAATGGAGTGCTTGAAAATCTCCACTTGAGAGGTGTGGAACTCAAGGAAATTCGTCACCAAGAGTTTCTCAGCACGCCACATGCTCGGACGCAACTGATTGAGGACAAGCGCTGGAGGAAACGCCACTTTCTTGAGATTCTGCTCTGCAAGAGTAAAGACAATTGCCGCTCTAATAGAGGCGACAGATACGCCATAACCACCGCCCATGGCTTACACCTCCTGCCGTTGGAATACCGACCTATGCTCATCACTCTGCTGTTCGAAGAGCGTTGCGTCTGAATGCACATGGTCAGCATGCGATAACGTTTGGTTCACTAAGTCGTTTACTTTGCCGTCTTCCTGAATGAACCACGAAACAAATGCCTGCCCGATGTCTTTACGCCGACCGCCAAACATGTCGTCGCACAAAAACTGATGGGAGGGATCAAGCGCAAATGTGCAGTCGCTCCCTCCGTCATAAAGACGAGAAGCAATCTTCTTTAATGCCGGTGGATCAATAAAAAGTTCGTCAGCCATGGCTTCCCAGTTCGTTGTAGGTCCGGAGCACGGGAATGTGCGTTTACACATATGACGCCGCACGGCGTAGTGGGGTTCCACCGCATCGGGAAAAAGTCCAGAAATAGCAAAAGGTGACGATGCACCACTACATCGTCACCTTTCTCTACTGGTAGGTCTACACAGACCCCACAATCTCGGCGAGGCGACCCGCCACCTGTTGTGCATGTTCTTCCGTGGCAGCCTCCACCATGACACGCACCAACTGTTCTGTTCCGGAGGCTCGCAACAGCACCCGCCCGGTCTCCCCCAGCTCATCCTCGGCTTCAAGTGTCGCCGCGACCACCGTGGGATCCGACGCCACCGCATCACGATCTGAGACAGCCACATTGATGAGGACCTGAGGCAGTACCGTCACCACACTGGCGAGCTCTGCCAAACTATGCCCAGTTGCCACCATCCGATCCATCAACTGCAGGCCCGTCAGCACGCCGTCACCAGTGGTGGCATAGGCAGGCAGCACAATATGCCCAGACTGTTCACCACCCAGGCTGTAGTCGCCGGCACGCAGGTCCTCCAGCACGTAGCGGTCCCCCACTGCTGTGCACCGCAGATTAATGCCCTCTTTTTTCATCGCCAAGCGGAGGCCAAGATTGGACATTACGGTAGCCACTAGAGTGTCGTCGGCGAGTTCACCGCGTTCTTTCATCGCGATGGCCAAGATAGCCATAATCTGGTCACCGTCTACCAGATTGCCGTATGCGTCAACGGCAAGGCAGCGGTCGGCATCTCCATCGTGGGCAATTCCGAGGTCTGCACCGTGCACCAGTACTGCCTCGCGAAGGCTCTCCATGTGGGTAGAACCGCAATTGTCGTTGATATTGAGGCCATCAGGCTCATTATGAATTGCAATGACGGTGGCACCGGCTCGCTCATAAGCTTCCGGAGCGACGGCTGAGGCAGCCCCATTGGCAGCGTCAACAACAACCGTAAGACCACTCAAATCGTGGGTACGGGTGGAAAGAAGGTGCTCCAAGTAGGATTCGTGTGCTTCTGTTTGCGCCTGGTTGATGCGCCCAATATCACCACCTGTCGGGGCCGTCTCGCGTGTGGAGTTGAGCCGCGCCTCAATCTCGTCTTCTAGCGCATCGTCGAGTTTGTGGCCACCCGCAGCAAAGAATTTGATGCCGTTATCCGGCATAGGGTTATGCGAAGCCGAGATCATGACCCCAAAAGCGGCGTCACGTCGAGCTGTTTCAAAAGCTACCGCGGGTGTTGGTAGCACCCCAAGGAGGTCGACATCGACACCACGGCTGGAGATGCCGGCCGCCAGTGCAGCCTCCAGCATTTCTCCCGAGATGCGCGGATCGCGCCCTACAACGACATGGGGGTGTTCGGTACCGTTTGCCGCATGTGCGGCAAACACTTCCGCAGCTGCTGCTCCCAGTTGGAGAGCGAGGTGCGGGGTGAGGGTGTCGTTCGCGAGACCACGAACGCCGTCGGTACCGAAAAGTCGTGCCATAGTGTGTGCGTTCCTTATAGGTGTGGGTGACGGGTCACTACTGGGGAACGTTTCTGACCAGTGGGAAGAGACATTTTCCCCAGTAGCCAGGCTGTTTCTGCCCAGTAGCTGTCCATTCTACTCTGTTAAGGGCTTTCGGCGGGAGGAGGTCTGGCTATCTGGGTGCTCCTGCCAGCACAGGACAGGAGCGTGTCGGCCAAGCATGCCGGAACCAGCCAGGAAAGTCCCAACGACTCGCCGAAATGGGGAATGCCCCGACCGGGGTCGGGGCATTCCAAGCAAGCTGTTGTATTAACGCTTGGAGTACTGCGGAGCACGGCGGGCCTTGTGCAGACCGGCCTTCTTGCGCTCAACAGCACGGGAGTCGCGGGTGAGGAATCCAGCCTTCTTGAGGGCAGGACGATCATCCGGATTAGCGGCGTTCAGGGCGCGGGCGATAGCCAGACGCAGTGCGCCGGCCTGGCCGGAGGGGCCACCACCCTTGAGGTTGGCCTGAATGTCGAACTGCTCTTCGCGCTCAACGAGGACCAGCGGGGACTTCACGAGCTGCTGGTGAACCTTGTTGGGGAAGTAGTTTTCCAGGGTGCGGCCGTTCAGCACGAACTTGCCGGTGCCAGGAACCATGCGGACACGCACGACGGCTTCCTTGCGGCGACCAACGGTCTGGACCGGGCCGGAAACAGCGGCAGGGGCAACCTCCGCCTCAATGCCGTCGACGGTGATGTCAGCAGTGAGCTCTTCAGCAACTTCCTGGGAAGCAGCGTCAATCACGGCGTCTTCTGCAATGACTTCGTTGTTGATGTTCTCTTCGGCCATTACTGTGCCACCTGCTTAATCTCGTAGGGAACGGGCTGCTGGGCGGTGTGAGGATGCTCGGGGCCAGCGTAGACCTTGAGCTTCTTCACCATCTGACGCCCGAGAGAGTTGTGGGGAAGCATGCCCTTCACAGCCTTCTCGATGACGTATGCAGGATTGGTGTCCAGCAAGTCACCCAGGGCGTCAGCGCGGAGACCACCCGGGTAGCCGGAGTGGCGGTACAGCTTGACCTGTTCACGCTTGTTAGCGGAAACAGCGACCTTTTCAGCGTTGATGATGACGACAAAGTCGCCGCCATCAAAGTTGGGGGCATAAGTGGGCTTGTTCTTCCCACGGAGCAGGTTTGCGGTCTGGGCGGCCAGGCGACCCAGTACCACATCGGTGGCATCGATGACGTACCACTTGCGGTCGACGTCACCAGCCTTAGGTGCATAAGTAGACAAAGCGACTTCCTCGTCTCTTCGAAACTGCCGGCCACAGAGTGTTTTTCGAATCATTGACAGCGGCCGGTTGAGACCTGTCAGGATCCTTGTCCCCCGCCCGCGAGAAGCGGGTGACGCGAAGAAACACCGGTGGACAATATTACCAGCTCATAGCGGTAGACAAAAATTATGGAGGCTCTGCCGACCAGCGGTAATGGCTGGGTGCAGAGCCTCCATGAAAGTAGAGCTTGGGTGCAATATCTCTTACATCCAGGAAGCGGCGGCGCGACGGTTGGTGTCGTTCATGGCATCGTTGCCCTGTCCAACGATCACACCAATGCGGTCGAGAACCTGGTTGAGTTCTTCCTGAGCGCGATCCCACTTCTGCTGCTGGGCCTGGTAAGCATCAGCTGCTTCACCTTCCCAGGTCGACACCATGGGGGCAAGGTAAGCTTTGAGGTCACTCAGGGCGGTATTGAGGCGAGAAGCAGCCTGGGCGATGTCCATGCGGCTAGCCTCGATGGAAGCGAAGTCGTAACGAATGGTATCCACGTGCATCTCCTTTAGATGTTAAGGGTGTTGAGCTGAGCCAGGTGGTCATCCTGGGAGGCCTGGTAAGCAGCGCTGTTGGCACGGATGGTCTCGGCGATGCTATTAAGGGACTCGTTGAGGTGCCGCCCAGCGTCCTGCCAACGGACCATAAGCTGGTCGAACGCCATCTTGGCGGAACCCTGCCAAGCTGCATCCAGGGAACCCAGACGCATTTGCAGGCCGTTCATCTCCTGCTGAACTTGCTGCGCGATATCGACGACATGATTGGCCGCAGTCGCCATAGTGTCAGTCTGCGTATTGAGAGCCACCATGTTCACTCCTTCAACTGTTAGAAAGTGGTGTCCTAGCCACATCCCCAACGGCTGCGGCTATATTGTCGTTTGATATGACGCCGCTAAGGGCAGCAGGGTTCCATCGGCTCGAAAAAACTTTAAGAAACTCGAATTCCATTGAGAATTGCCTGGCAGAGCTTGTGCGCCTTCTGCTCCGTCATACCCTCACGCACCCGATACTGGCAGGCCAGCGAATACGCATAACGATCCGTGTAGAAGACCACCCAGTCCGCCCGGGACACCTCACCAGTAAGTTCCCGGTAGCTCAATGCCACAGGTGGCACCCACCCATTAGTGGGCCACTGGTAGCTACTCACCCATGGCTTAATCGTGGCCATCGGATCGGACAGCTGACGTTGCAGAGAATCCCGCAGGCGATGATCAGGATCCTGTTTCAAGGTCAACAGCATCCGCAGGTTCGGCTCATTCACCGGGGCAATTATCGTCCGCCATTGTTCATGAGTAGTGAGATCCACAGTCGGCGGGGAATCGCGCGTTACCGTCCATGCTCCCGGCAGCGACAGCATGCCTCCGGGAAAGGTGATCACCTGGGCGGGGTCGACGGAGCGAATGCCCTGCCGCCCATACGCATCTTCGGTGCGTTTTTCGGTACCAAACGCTCCCGCCAGCACCATCGACAGCATTGCCACCACCGTCATAATGATCACTGCGTAATCGGTGCGAGTCGGTTTACGGAAACGCTTCTTCCGCAATGCTGCTCTGCGTGCGAGCAGCACATCCCGCTGATGTTCCGCATCGGCGCGCCACTTCCGCTCTTTGACAACCACCCACATATCGGTGGGACTTATCCGGTAGGAGACAACACCCGCGGCACGAAGAGTTTCGCACACTAGCTCGCATGCATCAGTTTCGAGACCGGGAGGACCGGTCAGCACCAGGACGTCGCAGTCACGGCGCAGATCATGCACCATCAGACGTGCAGTGGAGGCAATAGCCTGCGCCCACTCGATCGCTTGCCCTTGTTGATCCGGTTCGTTCTCCTGCACCACCGGAGCGAACCCCATCCCGGGGTAGACAGTGGTGGAGAACCGCCGCGCATCGTGGGTTCGGACCAGTGTGAACGTGGCGTTCAGCTGCGTGCACTCGATAACGAGCAGGAATCGTGGGAGACACTCGGCGGCATCAATCGTGATCCATTCAGTGGCTATCTGCCAGGCTGGGTAGACAAGCGTCTCCTGTTGGCACAGACGGGCCAAGGCGCGCCGCCGCGGCATCCCCCATGCGCTGGGAGCAACCACCAGATGGTCATCGTCAATGGGGTCAGGGAAATACTCGTAGAGGGGTGAGTATCCGTGGTCGATGTTGATGGCATCGTTCATCTCATCCGCAGTGAGGGTGAGAAACTTGTTGTTGCGAACAACTGTATTGCCCCAAATGCCTGTAAAGGTTGTCATTCCGCATTCTCCTCTACCGGGAGGTAGGCCAACTGCACCACTTGGTGCTGGCCCTGGCTATTAATCACGTCTGCACGGCCCGCAGGCAGTGAACGGGCCTTGCGCCCACCGGCAATGGCGCCCTCCTCGGGAGAACCGTTCATGACGAAAACTGTAGGGTGCAATTCGCGGATACGCGACATGATCGGTTCGAAGGAGGTGCGGGAGAAGCCGGTGCAGCGGCGCGCCACCACCATGTGCAATCCAATGTCTCGTCCATACGGCAGAAGTTCGAGCAGCCCCAGCAGCGGGTTACCAGAGCTGGTAGCCACCAGATCATAATCATCTACAATGAGGAAAATGTCTGGCCCCTCCCACCAGCTACGATCACGCAGTGTCTGCGGATCGTTCACGCCAGCCGGCATGCGGGATTCCAGCAGTGGCGTCAGCTGTGCAATGAAGTCCTGCACATCCTGCTTCGTGGAGGCGTAGCCTGCCAGATGACTGGGCAGGCATTCGCCGAGTAGCTGGCGACGGTAATCGACCACCAACATCTTCGCTTCGGTAGCGGGGATATTCTCTGCGATACGGTGAATGACGGTACGGAGCATGGTTGATTTGCCGGAGGAGTCACCCACCACAAGGATGTTCTCCTCCTGCCCCGTATCGATAGCAAATTGACCCAAGCTGTCGCCTTCAATACCCAGCGGGATCCGGTAGCCGTGCTTGCCAGAGACGGTGACGGGTCCCATTTCTCCAGCGGAGACGATTCTCGGTAGGAGCGCCAATGGGGTTACTGGAGCTTCCTGCGACCACTGTGCGGCGATCGCACGCAGGCCTTCCTCATCCTGTAGTGCGAAGAGGAAGTGGAGGCCATCTGGTGTCATACCACGGCCCGGTAATGCCGGCACTTTCTCTGCATTCTTGCGGCCAAGGATGGAGTCGGCGGGATCACCCAAACGAAGCTCCCACCGGGTGGTAAGGGAGTCTCGCAGGGCAGCACGGATATCTCCCCAGCGGGATGCAGCGAGGACAAGGTGAATGTTGTACGAGAGACCTTCCCGCACCAGCTGCCGGACCTTCTCCTCGAACTCCATGTTGTTCTCGACAAGAGCTGCCCAACCGTCGATGAACAGCACAATATGCTGATTGATGGGGGCACCTGCCATCCGGTTTCGCAGTTCTTGACTGATTTCCGCGAAGGTTCGCTCCATGATTTCTTCGTCTTGCGTGGAGCAGACAGCGGCACAGTGCGGAAGTATCCGCAGGTGCGTGAGCACCCCACCACCGGCGTCAACGGCGTACATCTTGAGTATCGCCGGGGAGTTCTCTTGGGCGAGGGCGCTTGCAATGGTGACGAGTGCCTGCGACTTTCCGGTCTGTGTGGTCCCGACGATGAGAGCGTGGTTGAGGGTGGGAAGCGACACACGCATAGACTTGCGCATCTGCTCTGCCGGTACGTCGATGAGACCGACAATGCCCCGATGGGACAGTTCGTCCATGGTCGTTCCCACGCTGGCACCGATCGCCAACTCTGCACATTCGGCGGCACTTGCGTGCAGAGGTAGCGGCGGCAACCATACCTGGTGGGCTCGAGGCACATGAGAAGGGAAGCTGTTGAGCAGCACATGGAAAATAGTGTGTTCTTCTCCATCGCTGTCGGCAGGCTGGGTGGGTTCCTCCACTTCCTCTCCTTTAAGGATTATCGGGACCGCGTTACGCGTCTCGATAGACCAGCCAAAAGAATTGCCCACCAATGGTTCTGATCCATAAATCTGGAGGTGGTTATCTGCTTCGGTAAGTATCTCCTGGGGGGCACGTACCCGACGCTGAGACCGTTTCTTGAGGGTGCCTGAAACGTAGAAGGCTCGGAATTTTTGCAGGTTGTCGGTGCCATCCAGAAGATATCCGGCACCTGGCTGCTGCGGCAGGTTGAAGGCATCCGGGGTACCGATAACGGAGCGGGACTCCACCACCGAGAAGGTCTTTAGGGCAATGCGATAGGACAAGTGGGATTCCAAGCCACGAAGTTTGCCGGCATCAATACGCTGTGATGCGAGCAGCAGGTGCACGTGCAGCGAACGACCCAGACGGCCGATCTGCACAAAGAGTTCTGCGAATTCGGGACGCTCGGCCAATAGTTCAGAGAACTCATCCACGATAATGAGAAGAGCAGGGAGATGCGGAAAACGATCCGTATCCACCTGTCCACGCGAGCGCGCCTTGACGTACTCGTCAATGTTCGCAAAGCCGCCGGCGGCGTGGAGAATCTCCTGGCGACGCCGTAGTTCGCCTTCGAGTGCAGCATACATACGCTCAACTGCCAGCGCATCATCTGACAAGTTGGTGATGACGGCTGCTACGTGTGGTGCGCCAGAAATGCCGGAAAAGGTTGCGCCGCCCTTAAAGTCGACAAGAACCAGGTTGACCTGTTCCGGACTGTGTGACCCAATGAGACCGACGACTAAGGTACGCAGCAGTTCCGATTTACCAGAGCCCGTCGCGCCGATGCAGAGGCCATGTGGGCCCATTCCGCCCTGTGCCGATTCTTTGAGGTCAAGGTAGACCGAACGTCCTTGGTCATTCAAACCAATGGGAACACGAAGTCGATCTCGACCGACTTTCAATGCCCAGTCCCGTTCAGGCAGGAAGTTCTCTACCGAACCCATCCCCAGCAGTTCAAAGAGATCAGCAGTCGGCTTTTCCCCATTGGCGTCATCCCCACTGTCCTCGGCGGGGCTCCCTATAGTGGTATATCCGGCGAGTCGCCACGCAATGGCCGCCGCTGTGGAGGGACTCAGTTGGTCGGCAGTGCCGAGGGGACAGGATTCCCCACGGAACCACACATGCACAACTCCCTCGTCATCCACCTCCAAGTGAAGATCCGTCTCGGTGTGTTCCGCTTCCGGGAGGATAGCGAGGACATGAGGAAAATAGGAGCCGTAGGCGCTTACGAACTCGACACTATCTGTAATAAGGAGCGTCGTCCCTTGCTGCGGAAGGTCTTCACGCAGGTCGAAGGGCTGGTGAAGAAGATTAAAGGGATAGAGTTCACAGTCCGAGCGGCGAACGGTGTGAGGCAGCCACTTCAACAGTTCCGGCCATTGAGGATCCCGGCAGGCCAAGACGACATGACAATCCTCAGGATGGTGGGTGAGGAAGAATGTCATCAACATAGAGCGGAAGAGACTGTGGGCTTTCTCTTTCTCGCCGCTCACCACACAACGGCTGAACCCGCGCAGACTCACCACAATGGGCATGTCTTCGATGGTGTTAGCGGTTCGGGAGAACAGTCGCAGAGCACTCACCGAGACCGGTTCCAGATCTTCCACCCGTGGCAACTCCGGGAAGGCAAAATGATCGTCGGAGGAGACAGAACCACTTCCAACACGGAAGCAGAGGAAGGAGTCGTCGTCCTGCCGCACACTCCATAGGTAGCGCTCGTTAAGGTAGGCACGATAGCGATCTGGGTGAGGGAAACGAAGGGTCTCTTCCTTGCGGATCAGCTCGTGGAGTTCCTCCCGATCCTCATCCAAATCCGCCAAATATCGCAGATACTCCTGCCGTCGGCGGGCAATTTCTCGCATCGCATTGCCGCCGCCCAGGCTGGAGGAGATCATGGTGCCGGCGGAGGCCAACATCATAACGGGAAACATCAGCATCATCGGACTCATCCGACCGCCGGACTTCGCCATCCAAATGATGGAACCCAACACACCCACCACCATGACGAGCGGCATCAGCTTCGGTAGCAGTGGTTGCGATTCCTGAGCGGGTATCTCCGGCGCGAGCTCGACATCAACTGAAGAAGCCTCGTCGCTGGTGCGTTCTGGCAATTCACGACTATGGAAAAAGCGGGTTGCTCCAGCGCGGAAGCCAACGAGACCACGCGCACCTTGCGGTTTGTTATCCGCAGAACTGTCAGCCTCAGAAGGTGTGAGGGTAACGGGGGCGGCAGCGGAGGAAGCAACTGGTTCCCCACCGGCCGCGGCCGAATCGGGGAGCTGGGCAGATGAAGACATCTCAGGCACGAGTCGCGAGTTCCCTTATATGTCGTGTGTGAAAACTTCTAACGGCCCGATGGTAGGGACTCACCTCCCCGCGTGGAACTGCTACATTTCTCAAAATCTTTTTTCTCACCCGAAAAATTGTCATCTAGCTGCAGAAATAGTGTGGAAAAAGATTGTTAAAGAAAAAGTAGCGCATCCGCTAACAGCCACGATCGGTTATTGATAGGGAGCTAACAGTGTGCCCGGGTTCGCTCCCCGGCACCTACCACCATCGTCTGGGACGACAAGGAGACCATCGTGGTCGCTCTCCGTGTTATCGTGCACACCCCCTATGAGCGGGTAGCTCTCTCCATCCCCTCAACCCTCTACCCCTCAGAGGCCACCTTCTTTGTGCAATTTCTTCTCCAGCAGCACCACAGCTTGGACCCAGTGGACACCGACTCTCCCCAGTACGTTGATATCGTCAGCTCCTCCCCCTGGCAGCTGGCCCACCTCACCAACGGAGTACTGAGAGAAGACCGAAGCCTCTACGACAATGGAATCCGTGACGGCGACGTCCTCCTCTTTGACCGAGACCTTACCCCAGAACCCGTCACAACCTCCGCAATCACCAGTGGCCCACAGTCACTAACCGACAAAGAACGACTCAACGAATTGCAACATACCAGCCGCTATATGAGCCTCGGTACCGTCGCCCTATGGGTACTCGGATGCGTCATTGCGGCAGCCTTCCCCAGCTGGTGGAGCTTCGGCGGCGTGTTCGGCAGCCTCGCACTCCTCTTCGCCTTCACTATGCTCGTCATCTTCCGCCGAGGGCGGGACGACGCTCCCCTTCTAGGATGGTCCGCGCTCATCATGGCAGGGGCGGGAGGCATGGCCCTGCCCGGCACCACCTTTGACCTCAGTTGGCCCACTCGTATCCTCATCGCCGTCAGCTGTATCGTCGTCACCTTAGTGTTCTGCCACCTCATCGGCACCACTTCGCTCAAACAAGAGCCTTTCGCAGCCCTAATGAGCGTTCTCATCCTCCTTATAGTGGGTCTCACCCTAGTCGAATATGCGCGAGTACCGGCACGGAGCATCGCCGCCGGGGGAATGATTCTGGCCGCTATTCTGCTCCTGGCTGCCCCACGTCTAGCACTCTGGATGGCACGAGTGAAGATTCCGCTGACGGCACTCATCGATGTAGATCTGCCTCTCCTCCCCCAGGCAGCCATCGATGCGGCTCTCAATAAAAAAATTCAACGCGCTCGCTGGCTGCAAGCGGTCCTTACTCTCACCGGAGCGTTCTTCAGTATTGTCTGCACCGTTCCCCTATTAGGTTGGCCCTGGTCCGAGCCCTATGATCCTCCTAACCCCTGGCAGTGGATTCTCCTCGTCCTGCTCGTCGTGAGCCTGCTCAGTACCGCACTCCACGCCGTCTACCGCACCCAGGTGGGGTGGATTTTGGGATCGCTGCTGGCCATCACTGCGCTGGTAGCTGTCCTGGTCGCTGCTATGACACTTCCCCTCGTGGGACTCGTCCTTGTCCTGGTCTGCTTGCTCATCGTCAGTTCACTCTGGCTCTGGGCGACCCAATGGAACCTCACCCCCATTGCCCAGAAGATTCTTGATGTCATCGAATCGGTGCTCCTTGCCATCATCTTCCCCATTGGCATCGTGGCGACCGGGCTAGTGTCGCTCCTCCTCACCCTCTAGCCCCGCAGGTGCCGGTAGTTCACACCAGAAAGCCTCCACCAGCACCCCTCTCCTTGTTATCCGCCGTGGAGTCTCCGACAGCCCCACTCGTCTGAATGCGAGAGAATGCCCCCTTCCCGACTTACCCCAGCCGCGCTGCTCGCCACCTGTCTGACCTTCATTCTCAGCAGTGGGCTTGCTACCCCCGCCCACGCCGAGAATTACCATGCCCCTGTGGTCGACAGCTCACTGCTCCCCAGTGGGTCCATCCACGTGCGAGTTGCCCAGACGTCCCCCTGCGTCACCCCTATTGCCTCCCCCAATCTGACAAACCACATGCGCACCCAACAATTCCACCCGTTGGTCGATGCGCGCCCCATCTGGCACCTCACCAAAGGCGAGGGACAAACTGTCGCCATCATCGACACCGGTATCAACCCCCACGGACGGCTCCACAACCTTCACGGCCTCGGAGACTTCGACCCCCACCACAACGGCCTCCTCGACTGCGACCAGCACGGCACTTTTGTGGCAGGTGTGCTAGCTGCCCAACCCGCCGACGATGGTTTCGCCGGTGTGGCCCCCGGCGTACGCATCCTCTCCATCCGACAAGCCTCCGGGCACTATGGAGTCTTCCCCGACCCTCCCCGGAACATGCCACCCCAGCTGCGCCAGCACTACCAAGAGCGTCCGGAAGGTAACCCGGGCAACGTGGTCACTCTGGCAAAGGCCGTCCGAATGGCAGCCGATGCAGGCGCTACCGTCATCAACATTTCCCAAGCGGCCTGCCGCCCCTTCGGCATGGACCTCGGTGACGGGCCCCTCGGCGCCGCCCTTCACTATGCGGTACACGTACGAGATGCTGTCGTCGTCACCGCTGCCGGCAACCTCACCCAGGCCTGCCGTACCCAAAACGCCATCCATACCGTCACCTCTGCTGCCGTCCCGCAATCGGATGTCGTTACGGTCGTCTCTCCCGCCCACTTCGACGATCTCGTCCTCACCGTCGGGTCAGTTGCACAAGACGGGCGGCCCTCCGAATTCTCTGTCGCCGGCCCATGGGTCGACATTGCCGCGCCCGGGGAGGAAATCGTCTCCGTAAGCACACACGGTCTCATCGACGCCGTGCGCACCGAAGACGGGCAGATCAACGAACTGCAGGGAACAAGTTTCGCGACCCCCTTCGTCAGCGGTGTCGTTGCACTTGTCCGGTCCCAACACCCCGACTGGAACGCCTACACCGTGATGGAACATGTCAAGCGCACGGCCCGCCCCGTCGCGGGTGGGCGGAACACACAGCTGGGGTACGGCATTGTTGACCCCATTGCAGCAGTCTCAACCACCAGTGCAGTGACACAAGGCGGTGGACAGGGGCTGCCATTCCGAGAACGTCCAGCAGCCGTCCACCACACTGTATTCTCTGCCATCCTGGGTACCTTTGCAGCGGCTGGACTGCTCTTCGGAATTAGCCGGTGGCGGCGGCGTTATCGCTCGAACCAGGCTTAGCCAGATACGGCCCAGTACTCAGCTGGGAAATCATTGCCCAGGGCAGTGGCATAGCCTCCGACCCCAAACCCAACGTATCTAGGGTCTCCCGCTGGGTACCGAAACGGACACCGTCATCCCCCACAACCCACACGTCCGCCTGGCGCTGGGCTGCTTCCTCGGACTCGTCCAAGGCCGACTGCACGGCACCGCCTCCCACCAAAGGTGCGGCAAAACCAACTACCGTCCGCCGACCCACCAACAGGAAGGCATCAACTCGGTCACCATCATTATCCTGCTGCGCCACATCGGTGGCTTGCTTCCACTCCTTATTGAGGTCGCCCGCGCGCAGTGAAAGACGCGGCTCTGCCTCCCCCGGCTTCACCCGCCACACGGCACACAGGGACGTCTCTCCCGTATCCGCCGGTAACGTACTCGGCTTAGTGCTCGGCATTTCCACCAGGGAGTTTAGGAGAGCCCCCGACACAACGCGGGCGCCCTTCCGCAAAGCATCGCTCCGCGTCATCCCCCGCACCTCCCGCCGATGCCCCTGCTCCAGCAACCACACATCCTCATCGTGCACTGCCAGCATGGATACCGGGTGAAGTTTGTCCAGCGCAGACTCTGTCACCGCTCCTAACAGCATGGTCGAACGCACCTTGAAGAACCTATCCGTGGTGGGCTCGGCGTAGTCACACATCGCCCATGTTTGGCCGCTTTCCCCTACCCTGCCGGCGTCCTCGGGGAGCGCACGTGGCCCCTGCGCGATGCCCAACGGAACCCCTTGCGGTACCTTGGAAATGTCTTTATCGGTGACCATTATGGGGCTAGCGGCGTTCCCCAACACCAGCCGAGCCGCCGCAATGCCCGAAACGGGATGCAGACGGCCATCCTTCATGACATACATCTGCCCGGAGTTTTTACTGAGAACGAGATCATTTCCAGCCGCTCCTCGCGACGGTGAAATTAAGGCGACAACTGCCACCACCACAAGCACCAAAACCATCAGGATGACACCCGCAATAAGGGACTTTGACCTGCGCGAGGGGACTTCCTCATCCCACTTCCACGACTGATCCGGCATCCCTGCTTGCAGGTGTTTAATGATGAAGCTGTAGGCGTTAATGCGCGCCCGAGATTGTTCCTGGCCCATAAAGTAGCTCTCCCACGGTTAGCGATCGACCAGTACCATACAGATCGTTCCGTCCCGTGGGGGATGCTACTTTACGCGCAGAAGGGTAGATATGGCCACCACAAGCAGCACGAATATGCCATTGATCTCGGCAAACATCGACCAGAATGAGGCCGCCACAATTCTTGAAAACGGTGATCATTGTCTGGGCTGGGCGCTGCGCCTCCAACCCACCTCGGAACACTGTTACAGCGAGTCCGTCTCCCTCGAAATTGAACATATTCTGCGCCATCATCCCAACTCCCTCCTCACCGTCCTCACCCTCTACAATCGCACCCTCTATGGCGGCAACAACGGTAGCTCCCAGCTCACCTGGGAAGACCAAGACGTCCAGATCTCCATCAGCTACCGGCTGCCCTCCCCCGCCAATATGCTCGCCCACCCTACCGCTCTCGACGACCTGCAACAAGCCATGCGAGACGACCGCCAAGCAGTCTTCACCTGGGCGCACCATGCACACTGGCATGCCTCCTCCCTCCCCTGGGAAAAAACGTTGCAAACCGCCCGCGAGTGGGAAAACGTGGGAATCTTCCACCGTCCCCAAACGCTCCGCACGAACAACTACCAGCTAGGCTCCTACGCCCCCACTACTACCGAGTCCCCTAAACTCCGCATTGCCAACCGTGTCTGGTGGGATGAAGTGTCCCAATGCTTCATGGTGACAGAGTGCTCTTACCATGACTTCAGTGTGACACCCGACTACGAGAGTGACCCACTGGAAATGTCCCATCAGCTCATCCGCAACCACTGCCCGTGCCAACACTGGATCCTCCCCACTCCCCTCAGCAGCATCCTTATCGGTGTCGATGACGGAAACACCCCTGCAGCTGTCAACCTCCAGTTCGGTAACCGCATGGCGATGGTGCACGCCTACGATGAAGCCAGCGCCACCTGGCACCCCTTGCTCTTCAACACATGCCTGCGGGCTGCCGCTGCCGGCCTCCGCGCCTACGTCGCTACCCACAACCCCGAACCGTGGATCAAGCTGCGCACCTATGTAGGGCGCCAACAGCTCACGTTCCTGGAAGACGCTCACGAGGACCAGTATCCCCGTCAACTCCTTTTTTGGGACTACCCAGAACCCCCCACCTACGATGTGATGAACCGCTATTCCTCGGTCGGAACCGTGGTGTGGACGCGCCTCGAATCCATGGCGCAGTGCGCGACTCTTTTCCCCACCTACGTGGTGGAGTGCCTGTGGCCAGATACCCCCCAGCACCATGTGGAGCGCTACACCGGGGTGCTGCATCGGCACGGCGACAAACGCCACATCCGCTGCGTCGCCGACCGCCCACAGTAGAAGGCGAACCTGCGGAGGAGATTAACCAGCACTGGCAGAGGTAACTAACCCCGTCGGCGGGAGAGGCCACTAAGGGACTCGACTATAGGGGGCATCCCCAATGAGGTCGTGTTGTTGCCGAAACACCACCAACGAAACTGGCGTCACTGGATTCCACACTTTCGCAGCCATAGCCCGCAGCCGCAGATACACCCCATCGGCTACCTGTTGTTCTGTCTCCACTTCTGGATGATCCGTCCAGATGGAGAAACACCCACCCCGCACCCACTCCGGGCTAGGTACACCATAGTACTGGCGGTCACCTGCCGGTGAGTGCACTGTAGCGCCGGGCTGCCAGGGGAAGTCCCCGGGCACCCAACTATAAATGCGCTGCACCGTGGGACGGTCGTAGTACCACAGGCCAGGGTATGTGAGGTTGTAGTAAAAGGCATGATCGTTGTAGTTGATGATCTTGTGGCCGTGCTCGCGCACCGTCTTTACAGACGGGGCATTCTCATTCGCCATCGTCCAGTAAGCGACATCAATCGCGGGGTTGAGCGTTTCCGTGGTTCCCTTCCAGTACAGGGCATCATTCCATACCCGCACATCCGTCTTCCCTAACGCCTTCACAACTGCATACTGCTGGTTGAGGAAATACATGAATCCGTCAAAAATCGTTGCTTTCTCCCCCGCTGCCGCGTGTTTCTTGGCATAGGCCAGGAGCTTCGGAAAACGCTGGGTAATGCCCTCTGCTCCGCCATTGGGGTAAAACACCTCGTCCCCTCCCATATGGAGTTTCGTGGAGGGAAACAGCGGGAGGAGCTCGCTCAGCAGATCATTGAGATAGGCAACAGCCTGCGGATTGGAGTAGTCGAGGATCTTCATCCCCTCATCAGTGGAGGCAGCACGGAAACGTGGGTGGTAGATTAGTGCGGCACGGAAATGCCCCGGCATATCAAAACTAGGGACAATCTCCACATGGTACCGCTGTGCATAGGCGATGATGTCCCGTAACTCCGCCTGGGTGATGTAGCGGCCCAGCATCACCTCTGGATGGCGCTTGGACTCCAGCCGGAACCCCTCATTTTCGGAAAAGTGCAACTCCAGCTCGTTCATTTTGAGGTAGCTCATACGGCGGATCTGCTGTTTGAACCATCGCGGGGAAAAGTATTTCCGGCCGGCGTCAACATTGAGAGCGCGCACTGGCTTGGCTGGATAATCGACAATTTCGCCGGTCTGTACGAAGCCACTTGCTCGGAGCCCCTGGAGAAGAGTGCGAGTGCCCCAAAAGATGCCGGCATGTGTTGGACCGGTAATAGTGACGCGTCCATCAACAGTGCGGATACGGTACGCCTCCGGGTTTCCGGATGTTCCTGCGACGTCACCTCGTTGAAGGCGCACATCACCTTCCTGCGCACTCGCAGGTCCCCCGTCAGGCGCCTGCACCACCGGCATACGATAGCCCGTCACCTGAGATAGCTCGGATGCCACCAACTGGGCGTCTTTCCACAGTTGTGACCCGCGAGAGGCCTGGCTGCGTGATACCACCACCCGCTTCAGCTGGTAGCTTTTCACTCTGCCGTCGACGTCCAGCATCAGGGTGGTAGGGCGCGGCATAACAGCCCGATATCCCGCTAGCTGACGTGACTCTGGCTGGGGGTTAGGCGGTTCACCAATCTGACGGTGCTCCAGGCGGAACCTGACCACGGAGGTTGTCGGCTGGCTTTTCCACATCTTGGCGGCAAAGGCGCGCAGCCGCTCATTAACCCCCTGAGAGACACTCTCTTGGGTGGCAACATCCGGTTTATCGCACCAGACGGAGAAAGCCCCACCCGTGATCCAACTGGGGCTGGGTTCTTGCCAGTACTGCCGCTCCTCCTGACCGCGGAGGATAGTCGTTCCAGGACGCTGCGGGAGCACACCTGGTGCCCAGGAGTAGATCTTGCTGACGGACGGCTTCAGGTAATAGCCCTGGCCAGGAGTCGTCAGCGTGTAGTAGAGGTAGTCGCCATTAAAGTTGATGATCTTGTGGCCGTGGCGGCGGATCTCCGCCACCGACTGCCAGGCTTTAGACCACGCAGACCAGTAGGTGATGGTGATGCGCGGGTCGAGGGACTCGGTAGTGCCGTCCCAGTAGAGGGCGTCGTTCCAGGCACGGATATCTGTTTTCCCTAGTGAGCGCAGATAGTCGTTGATCTGGTTGAGGAAGTAGGTGTATCCATCCAGGATAGTTGCAGACTGACCGGCCTTGGCGTGCCGCCGTGCGTAGGCCAGTAGCTGTGGAAAGTTCCGCCCCATTTGGTTGAGGGTGCTGTCCAGGTCGAACACCTCGTCGCCACCCAGATGCCAGGTTGTGGAGGGGAATAGGACAGTGTATTCCGAGAGAAGGCTCTTAATGAAGGCCATCGCCTTAGGGTCGGCATAGTTGAGGATCTTCTGTCCCTCGGGGGTTTGCGACGCACGGTACTGGGGAAAGTGATTCAGAAGCACTCTCATATGTCCTGGTACATCAAATGCGGGCACAATCTCCACATGGTAGCGCTCTGCGTACGCAATGATGTCCCGCAGCTGTGCCTTGGTGATGTACTGCTTCGACATGAGCTGCGGGTACTGAGTGGATTCGAGCCGGAACCCCTCATTTTCGGAGAAGTGGTACTGGAGCTCATTGAGTTTGACGTAGCTCATCCGTCGGATGTGTTCTTTGAACCAGTCAGGGGAGAAATACTTCCGTCCAGCGTCCACATGGAAAATACGGTGCGTTTTGGATGGCCAGTCGACGACTATTCCGGCCGGGGCGCTCCCTCGTGCAGCAAGACTCTGTAGCAGCGTCCGGGTACCGTAGAACAATCCGCGCGCTGTAGGGGCTTGGATCTCCGCCCAAACACCTAGCTGCATGCGGTACCCTTCAGCTGCGCGTGCGCCGGTAATCCCCGGAGCTGGCTTTAGCCGCAGCACGATGTCACCGCGTCGATAACGGGTGCTGAAAACGACGGGGAGACGTTTCATATCCTTCCACCCGTAGACGATGGGAAGTTCCTGAGCCACCAACTGGGCATCTCGTCGCACCACATGAGGAGCACCTGGTGCAAGCACAATACGGGACTCTTCCGTGGCGTAGAACGGGAGGCTACCGATATGTGGGGTGTAGCGCTGTACCTCGGGGATGGAGGTGAAGGTGGTGAGATGAGTGGCACGATCGAGACGCGGAGTCTTTCGAGTGGCCTGGTGGATTGTGGTTCCTACCACTGCGGTAGCAGTGATGTCGGCTGCCGGAGCGGCGTGTGCCGTCACGGAACTGGTAGTGATGAGTCCTACCAGTAAGGCCAGGGAACTCATCATAGACATGGCTTTACGCCAGGAAGTTACACGCAGAAATTTTCCCATGGCCCAAGTTTATGGGCTTAGTCGCACTCGCAGGCTTCTCTCATGCCACGGGTTTGCCGCTGTCGCGCCGCCAACTCACTGTCGGCTGGATAGTCAACCTGATAGAGACAGAGACCGTGTGCGTCCGCTACCGGGACCTGCGGATTCCGCGATCCGGGCCCTAATAAAGAGGCTGGCCAGTCGACTGGTTTGCGCCCGTCGCCTACCAGAAACAATGCCCCTACCAGGCTTCGCACCATAGACCAGCAGAACGCATCAGCAGTCACATATGCCTCGAGTACCGGGCCGAGGGGTTCATCGCACCATTCCCAGTCGAATCGTTGCAGGTCTCGAATGGTGGTGGAGCCTTCGCGGTAGCGGCAGAAGGCCGAAAAGTCGTTAAGCCCAAGCAGGCGCTGGCTTGCCTCTTGCATCCGCGCGCGGTCGAGCGGTCGATGCCAGGAGGCTGTGTCGCGTGCCCGCAGTGGGTTTGCGCCGAAAGGCTGGTTGGCGACTCGGTACACATAGTGCCGGCGGAGGGCGGAGAAGCGGGCATCGAAGTCAGCGGGGGCTTCGACCACACGAGTTATGGTGACATCTGAGGGAAGCAGACGGGCGAGGCGTCGTACTAGCCGTGTCGGGTCGCCGGCAAGCGAGCGGGTATCCAGGCGATCCCGCGGGATGTCGACGTGGGCGACCTGACCGGTGGCGTGGACGCCGGCGTCGGTCCGCCCCGCTACGGTGAGGTGAAGGGGGCTTTGCAACACCAGTTCCAAAGCGCGGGTTACTTCTCCGCAGACGGTGCGTTGATGTGGTTGGATGGCCCATCCGGAGAAGTCAGTGCCGTCATAGGCGATGTCGAGACGCAGCCGCATGATGTTATCCATACTCCTCCTGTCGGACGGGGCGCGGATGGGTGGTACGCAACATGGTAACGATAGTAATCCACCCCCGTACTGTGCAGCGACGGGGGTGGCGGAATCAGGGTTGTGGGTAGTTATAGGCTAGTGCGGTAAGCACCGGGCTCATCTGCAAGGAGGGGCTTGGTGGGCGACTGGCCGAAACCGCGGTAATCCATCACTGGGCTTTCCGGCTTCACATATTCTTTGACGAGGAGGGAGCCGATGCTCATCAGCAGAGCGACCAGGCCGACAGTGCTGAACGTTTTCTTTGCCATAATGTTTATCCTTCCGATTTCACCGAACTTCACTAGGGATATTACTCAAAATCGCTATCGCGGGAGCTTTGTTCGGACGAGTTTGCTGCCCGGTTTCTGAAGTGGTGGGGAAACGTGGTGGCAAAGGCAAAAAAGTGCCCCTGTTCAATAGAACAGGGGCACTTTTCATGTTGGTGTCGGGGTAGTGGTACCCCGCGCAGCAGCGGAAGCTGTAGTGCTACTACTTCTGCTGGGACTTGGGCTTCTCGTAGCCGGCAGCCTCTGCATCTTCTTCGGTGGCGAACCAGATTTCGGCAATGGTGCGGTCATAGAAGCTGGAGCCCGGAACGTGGTACTTCTTGGAGTTGGCGTTGCCCTTAATAGGGAAGCCCTCCGGAGCCTCGTTCGGATCCTCGAGCGGTGCGTGGGCACCGGCGGGGAGCTCGGTCTCAGCAGCGTCAGCGGCGGGAGCAGCCTCAGCGGTCTTCTCCTCGGCAGCGGCCTGGTCGGCGTCCTTCTTCGCAGCCTTTTCCTCATCGGCCTTCTTAGAGGCGGCGACGCGGGTGGCGCGAGAGGCTTCTGCAGCAGCGGTGGACTCGGTTACGAGGGAGATCTGCGCCATGGGGGCGTTGTCACCCTTGCGGTTCTCGAGCTTGATGATGCGGGTGTAACCACCGTTACGCTCGGCGAACATCGGGCCGATTTCTTCGAAAAGCGTGGCCAGTACGTCCTTGTTACGGATCATCTTGGCAGCATTGCGGCGGGCAGCGAGGGAGCCGTCCTTGGCCTTGGTGATGAGCTTTTCGGCGTAGGGGCGAAGGTTCTTAGCCTTCGTCTCAGTGGTGGTGATTGCACCATGCTCGAACAGCTGGGAGGCCATGTTGGCCAGGATCTTTTCCTGGTGGGAGGCCGAGCCGCCGAGTCGGTTACCCTTCTTGGGTTTTGGCATGATTTTCTCCTGTTAAGGGGTTGGCGAGACTAAAGCTGTTCGGTCTCGGAGTAAGCGTCAGCACCCCAGCCGTTGCCGTCCTGGTCATAGCCGTCCAGCATCGTGGCATCGAAGTTGGGGTCGGCATCCTTGAGGGTAAGACCCAGCTCAGCAAGCTTGAGCTGAACTTCCACGATGGACTTCTGACCGAAGTTTCGGATATCCAGCAGGTCGGATTCCGTGCGGGCAACCAGCTCACCAACGGTGTGGATGCCTTCGCGCTTCAGGCAGTTGTAAGAGCGGACAGTGAGATCGAGGTCGTCGATCGGCATGGAGTATGCCGCAATGTGATCGTGCTCGACGGGGGAAGGCCCAAGCTCGATACCTTCGGCTTCGGTGTTGAGCTCACGGCACAGGCCGAAGAGTTCAACCAGAGTGGTTCCGGCGGAAGCAAGTGCATCGCGGGCGGCGATGGAGTTCTTGGTTTCCACGTCGATAACCAGCTTGTCGAAGTCGGTACGCTGCTCAACGCGGGTGGCCTCAACCTTGTAGGACACCTTCAGCACCGGAGAGTAGATCGCGTCCATGGGGATGCGACCAATCTCGACGCCCTGCACCTTGGTGTCGGGGGCGGGCACGTAGCCGCGACCGCGCTCAACGACCAATTCCATGTCCAGCTTGCCCTTTTCGGACAGGGTGGCGATGTGGAGGTCAGGGTTGTGGATGGTAACGCCGGCGGGCGGAACGATGTCCGCACCGGTAACCTCACCCGGTCCCTGCTTGCGCAGGTACATGGTGACGGGCTCGTCATCCTCGGAAGACACAACGAGGTGCTTCAGGTTCAGGACGATTTCCGTAACGTCTTCTGTCACACCAGTAATGGTGGAGAACTCGTGGAGGACACCATCAATACGAACTGACGTGACCGCTGCACCCGGAATGGAGGACAGCAGGGCACGGCGCAACGAATTACCAATGGTGTAGCCGAAACCAGGCTCAAGGGGTTCGATGGTGAAGCGCGAGCGGCTTTCGGTGACGAACTCCTCGTGTAGGGTGGGGCGCTGAGAGATCAGCATGGGGGTTTCTCCTTACGGGCGACCGCTATATGACGCCCATTGAGGGATGATCACTAATGCGATCGGATTACTTCGAGTAGAGCTCGACGATGAGCTGTTCCTGAACGGGAACGTCGATCTGGGCGCGCTCGGGCAATTGGTGCACGAGAACACGGAGGTTCGACGGAACAACCTGCAGCCAGCCCGGAACGGGACGGTCGCCAAGGTTATCCATGGCATCCTGGAACGGCAGCATCTCCAGCGACTTGGGGCGCACGTCGATGATGTCGTACTGGGACACACGGTAGCTCGGGATGGTCACCTTCTGGTCGTTGACCAGGAAGTGTCCGTGGCTAACCAGCTGGCGGGCCTGGCGGCGGGTGCGGGCCAGACCGGCGCGGTACACAACGTTGTCGAGGCGAGACTCAAGAATCTGCAGGAGGTTCTCACCTGTCTTGCCGGGACGACGGTTAGCTTCTTCGTAGTAGCGACGGAACTGACGCTCGAGAACGCCGTAGGTGTAGCGGGCCTTCTGCTTTTCTTGGAGCTGAACGAGGTATTCAGATTCCTTGACGCGGTTGCGGCCGTGCTGACCCGGGGCGTACGGGCGGCGCTCGAATGCTACGTCTCCACCGACAAGGTCAACCTTGAGACGGCGGGACTTCTTAGTGATAGGTCCGGTGTAACGAGCCATGATTTATCTATCTCCCTTTCCTAGACCCGGCGACGCTTCGGCGGACGGCAGCCGTTGTGGGGCTGCGGAGTCACGTCGGAAATCGTGCCAACCTCAAGGCCGGCAGCCTGGAGGGAGCGGATGGCGGTCTCACGGCCGGAGCCGGGACCCTTAACAAGAACGTCGACCTTCTTCATGCCATGATCCATGGCCTTACGGGCAGCATTCTCGGCAGCCAGCTGAGCGGCGAACGGGGTGGACTTACGGGAGCCCTTGAATCCCACGTGGCCGGAGGAGGCCCAAGAAATGACAGCACCAGAGGGATCTGTGATGGACACAATGGTGTTGTTGAAGGTGGACTTGATGTGGGCGACGCCGTGCTGAACGTTCTTCTTCTCGCGACGACGACCGCCCTTAACGGAACGAGTCTTAGGAGGCATTACTTCTTCTTCCCGGCGATGGTCTTCTTCGGGCCCTTACGAGTACGGGCGTTGGTCTTGGTGCGCTGACCGTGAACGGGCAGGCCACGACGGTGGCGCAGACCCTGGTAGCAGCCAATTTCCATCTTGCGACGGATGTCGGCCTGAACTTCGCGGCGGAGGTCACCCTCAACCTTGTAGTTGTTTTCGATGTGGTCGCGCAGCTTGGCGACATCATCATCGGTCAGGTCCTTGGAACGAAGGTCCGGGCTAATGCCGGTGGCGTCAAGGATGTCCTTGGCGGTTTTCCGGCCAATGCCATAGATGTAGGTCAGTGCGATCTCCATCCGCTTTTCGCGGGGGAGGTCGACACCAGCAAGGCGTGCCATAGAGGCATTTCCTTCCAGTACAGTGACGGTTTTCTCCCATTCCATCCCCGGTGGCCACGCATTGTCTCTTGCGTGAGCGGGGCCTCAGCCGTCACAGCCGAGGGTATTGCGGGGAGCTTGGGACTCTCCGCAAGGCAGTGGGAGGCGAAAATTTCTTACTTGTAGCGGTAGACGATTCGCCCGCGAGTCAGGTCGTACGGGGACAGCTCGACGACGACACGGTCCTCGGGGAGAATACGGATGTAGTGCTGACGCATCTTTCCGCTGATGTGGGCGAGCACCTTGTGTCCATTCTCTAGCTCGATGCGAAACATTGCATTCGGCAGAGGCTCGACAACGCGGCCCTCAACCTCAATGGCTCCCTCTTTCTTGGCCATATCCTCTACTATCCAGACCGGTAGACGGTCTTTCTCGTTGACAATTATCTGGTGGATCACCTGTAGCACAAGCCTTTCGAAACTCTTGGGAGAATCGTGAGCGATGCACATGAGGCGCTACTGATCCGTTTGTGGGCACACTTATAGAAAGGTACCGACAAACTAGTCTAGCCATTCGCGGCTAAATGCCGCAAATCCTGCATAAATGGGTGTTAAGAGACCTCTCGCACAGTGAGGATCCGGGGCCCTTCTGGCGTTGCAGCGACGGTGTGCTCCCAGTGCGCCGCGAAAGAGTCGTCGTCGGTAATGGTGGTCCAGTTATCTGAGAGCTCCACCGTCCAGGGGCTTCCCAACGTTAACATGGGCTCAATCGCCAATACCGAACCTTCATTGAGGAGGGGTCCACGGTGTGGTTTACCTTCGTTCGGCAGGTAGGGATCCATGTGCATTTCTCGGCCGATACCATGCCCACCGAACTCTTTCACGATGGCGAACGTGTAGCCATAGCGGCGGGAGGCCTCTTTGGTAGCAACTTCAATGGCATGGGAGATATCGCCTAGCCGGTTCCCCGGCACCATTTGAGCGATACCTGCAGCAAGAACGTCTTGAGTCGCTTGGTTGAGTGCAGCAACGTCTGCATCTACAGCGCCGATCTCGACAGTGAGGGCGGAGTCTCCGTGCCATCCATCGAGAATTGCACCGCAGTCAATAGAGAGGAGGTCCCCCTCTTTGAGAATGATGCTGCGTCGGGGGATGCCATGGACGACGACTTCGTTGGGGGATGCACAAATGGAACCGGGGAAGCCGTGGTAGCCCTTGAAGGAGGGGACGGCACCGGCGTCACGAATCACGCTTTCGGCGAGTGCATCGAGCTCTAATGTGCTCACACCCGGAACCGCAGCGGCCTGGACTGCCAGGAGAGCCTGACCGACGATTCGGCCAGCAGCTTCCATGGCGTCGAGTTCGCCGGGGGTCCGGGTGGGAACAGTACGCTTTTTAAAAATACCCATGTGCTGGGCGGGCTCCTACTTCTGGAGAGCTGTCATGGTGCGCTCGTGAATATCTTCCACGGTGCCCACAGCGTTGATCGGGATGATCACATCTTTGTAGTAGTCGATAAGGGGTTCGGTTTCGGAGCGGTAGACGGCCATACGGTTGCGGATGACATCCTCGGTATCGTCTGCGCGCCCACGAGCCAGCATGCGCTCGACAACAGTATCTTCATCGACCTGGAATTCCACCACCGCGTCGAGGGCGACTCCGCGCTTCTCCAACATTTCCTTGAGAGCATCGGCCTGTTCTACGGAGCGGGGGAAGCCGTCCAGCAGGAAGCCGTTCTGGGCGTCAGCCTCGTCAAGGCGCGCATCTACCATGCGGTTGGTGAGTTCGGCAGGCACCAGGTTTCCGGCGTCCATGTAGCTCTTGGCTTCCAGACCTAGCTCGGTGCCTTCGCCAATATTGGCGCGGAAGAGGTCACCGGTGGAGATGTGGGGGATACCAAGCTTTTCGGCGAGGAGAACAGCTTGGGTGCCTTTACCTGCCCCAGGGGGGCCGACAAGTACGAGTCTCACTTGAGGAATCCTTCGTAGTTACGTTGCATTTGCTGGCTTTGCAGCTGCTTAATCGTGTCAAGGCCAACACTGACGAGAATCAGTACTGCGGTACCACCGAACGGGAAGTTGTGGCCGGAGCCGCCGGACCCAATGGTCATCAAGAGGTTCGGCAGGATGGCGATGATCGCGAGGTAGAGAGAACCAACGAAGAGGAGTCGGTTCATGACGAAGCCGAGATACTCGGCAGTGGGGCGGCCGGGGCGAATGCCGGGGATGAAGCCGCCGTACTTCTTCATGTTGTCAGCCTGCTCGGTCGGATCGAACTGCACCGACACATAGAAGTAGGAGAAGAAGATGATGAGGATGAAGTACAGAAGAGTGTACTGCCAGGTTGCCGGCTGCGTCAGCCAGGTCATCACATGCTTATCCCACCAGGAAGCCTGTCCAGCTGTCCCCTGGGATTGCTGCACGATGGTGGTGATGAGCACTGGCACATAGATAAGGGAGGACGCGAAGATGACGGGGATAACACCGGCTTGGCACACCTTCAGCGGCAGGTAGGTAGAGGCACCACCGTACATGCGACGGCCGACCATACGCTTGGCGTACTGTACCGGGATACGACGCTGGCCCTGCTCCACAAAAGTGACAGCGATGATGATAACGAGTGCGGCAACAATGACTGCGGCGAACCGGAAACCACCCGACTGACGCAGGATGGCGGCGCCTTCTACCGGCATGCGGGACGCGATACCAGCGAAGATAAGTAGCGACATGCCGTTACCAATACCTCGCTCGGAAACCAGCTCACCCAGCCACATCAGGAGAACGGCGCCAGCGGTCATCACCATGATAGCGGCGACCATTTCAAGAATCTGGAGTCCATCGCCTTCACCGGCGGCGAAGACCTGGACACCAGGGAGGAACTGGCTGTTCGGGGAGGCGGAGGCTGCCATTGCCACCACACCGGCGGCCTGCAGGAGGGCGAGAGCGACAGTGAGGTAACGCGTGTACTGCGTCATCTTCGTCTGACCGGACTGGCCTTCCTTCTTCAGCTCTTCGAAGCGAGGGATAACCACAGTCAACAGCTGGATGATAATCGAGGCCGTAATGTACGGCATGATGCCGAGGGCGAAGATAGATAGCTGCAGCAGCGCGCCACCAGAGAACAGGTTAATCAGCTGATAGACGCCGTTGGAGCCATCGCTCGACTGCATGTTGTCAAGGGCGGCTTTCACCGCGGTGTAGTTCACGCCGGGAGACGGAATCTGGGCGCCAATGCGGTACAGAATAATAATGCCGAGGGTGAACAGGATCTTCCGACGAAGTTCCTTGTTCTTCCAGGTGGCAGCAATGCGTGATGACACTTATCCTCCTGCCAGAGCAGCCGTAATGGAGCTGCAGCTGTGACATGTGCGTGACGGAGTGTCTCCGTCTACTAAGACTGCGGCTACGGGGGAACCGCAGCGACTATTCGAGAATATCAGGATTATAGAGAAAGGGTGACCACGGGTCGCCTTCCAGTGGAAATGCGACCACGTGGTCACCACTACTGTCTCTGGGTGAAGACTAGGCTTCAACGACGGTCACAGAACCGCCAGCAGCCTCAATCTTCTCCTTGGCAGCACCGGAGAACTTGTGGGCGCTAACCTTGACGGCTACGTCGATGTCGCCCTGGGCGAGCACCTTGACGAGCTCATTCTTCTTCACGAGGCCAACTGCCTTGAGGTCGTCAAGAGATACCTCGCCACCCTGCGGGAACAGACGTGCCAGGTCGGAGACGTTGACAACGGCGTATTCCTTACGAGCCGGGTTCTTGAATCCCTTGAGCTTCGGCAGACGCATGTGAATAGGCATCTGGCCACCTTCGAATGCCGGGGAGACATTCTTACGGGCCTTCGTACCCTTGGTACCGCGTCCAGCGGTCTTGCCCTTGGAGCCTTCACCACGGCCGACGCGAGTCTTGGCCTTGGTGGAGCCTGCTGCGGGCTTCAGATCGTGCAGTTTAATGGTCATGTTTTACTCTCCCGCTACTTCTTCGACCTCAACGAGGTGGCGAACAGCGTTGATCAGACCACGGACCTGCGGGGTGTCCTCGCGAACCACGGACTGATGGATCTTGTGCAGACCGAGGGTACGCAGGGAAGCCTTCTGGTTTGCCTTGCTGCCCACGGTGCCACGCACCTGAGTCACCTTAAGTGCCATGACTATGCCTCCTGTCCTGCGGTGCGCTTCCGCAGCATACCGGCCGGGGCAACCTCGTCCACAGCCTTGCCACGGCGAGCGGCGACGGCTTCCGGACGCTGGAGCTGCTTGAGGCCATCTACGGTGGCGTGCACAACGTTGATGGAGTTGTCGCTACCAAGCGACTTGCAGAGGATGTCGGAGATGCCGGCTGCTTCAAGCACTGCACGGGCAGCGCCACCAGCGATCACACCGGTACCTTCGGAGGCGGGACGCATCATAACGACACCAGCGGAGTCCTCACCCTGAACCGGGTGGGGAATAGTGGTACCGATGATCGGCACGCGGAAGAAGTTCTTGCGAGCTTCTTCAACACCCTTGGAGATAGCGGCGGGAACTTCCTTGGCCTTGCCATAGCCCACGCCAACCATGCCCTTACCGTCACCAACGACGACGAGAGCGGTGAAGCTGAAGCGACGACCACCCTTTACGACCTTGGCGACGCGGTTGATGGTGACAACGCGCTCGATGTAGTTGTTTTCCTTTTCCTCGTTCCGAGCGTTGTTGCGCTCATCACGACGACCGCGACGCTGCTCGCGGCTGTTGGCGGAATTCTCTCCGCCTTCTCGACGCTGACGTTCTGCCATTAGAACTCCAGACCTCCTTCACGAGCGGCATCGGCGAGGGCGGCGATGCGACCGTGGTACTTGTTACCGCCACGGTCGAACACGACGTTTTCGATACCTGCAGCCTTGGCACGGACGGCAACGAGTTCGCCAACCTTAGCGGCCTTGGCCTTCTTGTCGCCTTCCAGGGCACGCACATCAGCTTCGATGGAGGAAGCCGCGGCGAGGGTGTGTCCAGCCAGATCGTCGATGATCTGAACGTGGATGTTGCGGGTAGAGCGGTTCACGACCATACGGGGGCGTGCGGCGGTACCAGCAACCTTCTTGCGCAGACGGGCGTGGCGGCGGGCACGGGCGGCGCGACGCTTGGTGGACTCGTCCTTACCAATACTCTGACGCTTGTCTTCAGCCATGCTTACTTACCAGCCTTTCCGACCTTGCGGCGAATCTGCTCGCCTTCGTAACGGATGCCCTTGCCCTTGTAGGGGTCAGTCTTCCGCAGACGACGGATGTTGGCGGCAACCTGGCCGACGAGCTGCTTATCAATGCCGCTCACGGCAAACTTGGTGGCGCCATCGGTGGTGAAGGTGATGCCTTCCGGAGCCTGGACGGGCACCGTGTGGCTGTAGCCGAGGGAGAACTCGAGGTCCTTGCCCTTCTGTAGCACACGGTAACCAACGCCGTAGATTTCCATCTTCTTGGTGTAGCCCTCGGTAACACCGATCACCATGTTGTTGATGAGGGTGCGGAAAAGGCCGTGCAGGGCACGGTTTTCGCGCTCATCGTCAGGACGCTCTACAACAATGGCACCGTCTTCGTTACGGGACACCTTCATGGGCTCATCAACGGTCAGGGAGAGGGTACCCTTGGGGCCCTTCACCTCGACGTCCTGGCCATCAATTTTAACTTCCACATTGGCCGGAATGGCAATGGGGTTCTTACCAATACGTGACATTGTGTCAGTCCTCCTTACCAGACGTAGGCGAGGACTTCCCCACCTACACCCTTCTCGGTTGCCTGACGGTCAGTCAGCAGGCCCTGGGAGGTGGAGATGATGGCCACACCCAGGCCGCCCAGCACGGTCGGCAGGTTGTCGGACTTGGCGTACACGCGGAGACCCGGCTTGGAGATGCGGCGCAGTCCAAGAATGCCCGGCTCACGGGAAGAGCTGTACTTAAGCTCGATGGTGAGAGTCTTGCCAACCTTGGCGTCTTCGACGGTGTAGTCGGCGATGAAGCCCTCGTTCTTCAAGATCTCAGCAATGTTGATCTTGAGCTTGGAGGCCGGCATTGCGACCTCGCTGTGGAATGCAGAGCTTGCATTACGAACGCGCGTAAGCATATCTGCGATCGGATCGGTCATCGACATGAGCGATCTTCTACCTTTCTCGCCGTGGTTCCCATACAACATGCGGCGGATTCCCGCCTCATCGTGGGCCTTCTGCGAAGTAATTTGTGAACCGAACTGGTTTTCCAGTCCGGCAGGTTCTGCGTGGCCGGGTCAGCGTGTGCTGTTCCCAGCCCCACAGCGCCTCAACTTATTTGTTGTTTTTCTTGAAGGGGAAGCCCAGCTCGCGGAGGAGAGCGCGTCCCTCATCATCGTTCACCGCGGTGGTCACGACAGTGATGTCCATGCCGCGCGGGAAGTCAATCTTGTCAATGTCCAGCTCGTGGAACATGGACTGTTCGGTGAGACCGAAGGTGTAGTTGCCGTGGCCATCGAACTGCTGGTCAGACAGACCGCGGAAGTCGCGAATACGCGGCAGGGCGGTGGTCAGCAGACGGTCGAGGAATTCCCACATGCGGTCGCCACGCAGGGTGACGCGAGCGCCAATGGCCTGGCCTTCGCGCAGCTTGAAGTTAGCGATGGACTTGCGGGCTCGACGGATTTCCGGCTTCTGTCCGGTAATGGCGGTGAGGTCTTCCACAGCACCATTGATGCGCTTGGCATCATGAGCGGCGGCGCCAACACCCATGTTGACGACAACCTTGGTGAGACCCGGGATCTGCATGACGTTCTCGTAAGTGAATTCCTTCTGGAGAGCGTCCTTGATCTCGGTCTGGTAGCGGGTCTTCAGACGGGGGGTAAGGGCATCGGTCATGATTAGAGATCCTTCCCACTCCGGCGAGAGATACGGACATTCTTGCCGTTCTCGTCCTTGCGGTAACCCACCCGAGTCGGAGTGCCGTCAGCGTCAAGAACCATGACGTTGGACACGTGGATGGGGGCTTCCTGAGTGACAATTCCACCGGACTGTGCGCCGGCTTCGTTGGCAGAGTTAGCGGTGTGCTTCTTAATGCGGTTAACGCCTTCGACGAGGACTTTATTGGTCTGCGGGTAGGCTTCGATGACCTTGCCCTCGACGCCCTTGTCCTTACCGGAGATGACGAGAACCTTGTCGCCCTTGCGTACCTTCATTACAGCACCTCCGGAGCGAGAGAAATGATCTTCATGAAGCGACGGTCGCGCAGCTCGCGAGCGACGGGTCCGAAGATACGGGTACCGCGGGGCTCATTGTCATTCTTGATGATGACAGCGGCGTTCTCGTCGAAACGAATGTAGGAACCGTCGGGACGGCGGGTTTCCTTCTTGGCGCGAACGATGACAGCCTTGACGACATCGCCCTTCTTAACATTGCCGCCGGGGATGGCTTCCTTGACGGAGGCGACGATGACGTCGCCGATCCCGGCGTAGTGGCGGCCGGAACCACCGAGAACACGGATGCACAGCAGCTCGCGTGCACCAGTGTTGTCGGCGACCTTAAGCCGCGACTCTTGCTGAATCATTGTTACTCCTGACCAGGAATCTTGTACGTATATGAGATTTCCGACCTACATATACGCGGTCTAGTGAAATGTGTCATTATCCAACGCGCACAAGCTAATTCACCTTGCATAAGGCGATCCCATCCACATACCGAAATTGTGGCATTAGACATAACTGTGCCCGTACGGACAGCAACTGTTCAAGTATAGAATCCCGCAGGTAAATGACCAAATTTGCGGTTACTGCAGCCAGGTCCCCTGTTGTGCGAAATCCTCTAGGTAGGCCGTCGTTACACCGAAGCAGATTCCAATGGCGTCCAGTGAGGGAGAAAGCATCGAGGTGTAGAGGCCCACTGTGATATTGCGATTAATCACCAGCGGACTGCCAGGGATGGCAAAACGGGGTTCGCAGCTGAAGGCGAATGTGGAGACACCATCGGCATCGTCACTGGGGTAGCTGAGGACAAGAGGATTGTCGAGACTGTGCGCACCGCGCCCAAAGTAGTCCAGCCGGTTGATGAACGGACGTGGGTGCATTCCACGGGGCAGGTTCGGGTAACTGTGCCCCTGTCGAACATGCTTGTCGAAGCGGATAACGGCGAGGAAAGAGTCTGCCTTGTCATGTGCGACAACCTCTCCTACCCGCTGAGTTTGGCCGCGCTGCCCCAGTTTAGAGACGACGGTGCCAGTGGGTCCGCAGGCGGTGGTGGTGATGCCGTAGAACACCCCGTCCCGTTGGAAGAGGTATCCCGCCATGCACTCAGTAATGTGCAGACCATCTGCTTGTTTGCTGGCGATATGGACGAGCGGATCGGTTTGATGGACGACGTTAAACTCGTCGAGCGGTTCTCCGGTTGGTGCGGTGACGGGGGTTGGCGCCGGGGATTCGGAGAGGATGGGGGCAGCCGTGGCTGCCGCTCCCCCGGCGACTGAGCTCAGTAGCGCGAGAGTGCTCGTGACCGAGCACATATACCGAACCAGACGCTGACGACGGTGTGAAACAGTGGTATGAGGAGTGGCCCAGGGGGACAGGATGCGGGCGGCGCGGGACTTCATTGCGCAGTATCTACTTATCTTGACGGTGAACAGGGGTGGACGAGGGGCTGAGTGATTGAATGGTGGGGAGTGCACCTATGGGAGGTGGCCAGTGTGATAGTACTGGGTTTACTCCAGGTTGTGGGAGAGGACAAGAGAGACCCGCTGTTTTCTTGTGCAATCCTTTAAACTCCCGATATACCCCAGGGGAGACCCATCATCGTGGCCGGTGATGGGTCTCCCCTGGGACTAGGTGAGCAATCGTGTTCGGAAGAATTGCTGTCAGAGACGTCCTTTAGCGATCGGCTTCAGGAGAGGCTTCCTGCAGGTGGCTGTACTTATCAAGAACCTGGAAAGCATCCTTGTTCTTGTTGTAGTACGGCAGGTAGACGTTCTTGTACAGATCCTCGTAGATCTTGACGTTCTCAGGGTTCGGGGTGAACACCTTCACTTCTTCACGCATGGCCTTGACGCCCTCTTCTGCGCTCTTGAAGACGCCCACTGCCATGCCACCGAGGATGGCGGCACCGATAGCACACACCTCGATGGTGTTGAGGCGCACGGTCGGGCGATTGAGAATGTCTGCCGTGATCTGCATGCCGACGTCGGAGCGGGATCCACCACCGCACACAACCACACGCTTCGGCTGCTGCTTGGAGGCCTTCTCGATGACGTCAAGGCCTTGACGCATGGCGAATGCAATGCCTTCCAGGAAGCAGCGGAAGATGTCTGCCCGGTGGTGGGCGTCGGTGAGGCCGAAGATAGCGCCCTTGCCGCGCGGGTAGAAGCCCTCATGCGGGGTGAAGAACGGGAAGAGGAAGAGACCATTGGAGCCAGCGGGCACGTGCTGGGCTGCTTCGTCCATCTCACGGAGGAACTCACCGTGGTTGTCGTCACGTCCGGTGTACTGACGGCAGAACCAGGTGATGAGCCAGTAGCCGCGATAGATGTTAAATTCGGCGTTCCACCTCTTCTCCAGAGCACTGGGGAAGGTGTTGAACTTGAACTTTCTGTCGCTGACGGCCTTATCCATCATGACAGACAGGGATGCCATGGTGCCGTAGGAGATTACGGCTTCTTCGGGGGTAAAGGCGCCTGCACCGAGGGATTCAACCTGCTTGTCACCGGCAGTGGCGACAACGGGAAGTCCTTCGGGAAGACCAGTGATCTGGGCGGCGTCGGCAGTGATGTTGCCGAGGATGCCACCCTGCTTGACGAGGTCAAACATCTGGTCGCGGCGAACACCGAAGACCTCATAGATGAAATCGTACTTGAACCAGTCTTCGGAGGCGTTGTCGAAGGGGAGGAAGCCACACTGCATGCCAGTAGCATCGGCGGTCTTGCCGGTGAGTTTGAGGGTGAGGTAACCGGACAGGGTGCAGTAGTAGGCAGCCTGCTGGTGAATCTCCGGCTCGTTGTACTTGAGCCAGTTGAACTTGGAGTTGGATGCGGCGTATTCCATAAGGCTGCGGGCGACGCCGGAGACCACGCGGGTCTTCATGGTGGCCTTGTGGTGAATGTCGTAGACAGCCTCGGGAGTCTGGCGCTTATCGAGCCAGATGATCCAGTCGCGCATGGGCTTGAGGTTTTCGTCCAGCGGCATGATGTTGTCGCGGTTTGCGGTAATGGCGAGGGAGCGAATGTTGTTCTTTTCTTCGCCCATCTCGTCGGTGACCTCCTTGAGGATCACCTTGCAGTCATTCCATACCTGGTCGGAGGGGAGCTCGGCCCAACCGGGTTGCTTGGAGTAATACGGCTTTGCGGTACGGCTTGCCTTGGAGATGACGTTTCCATGGGTGTCGAAAACGATGACGCGGCTGCTCTGCGTGCCGATGTCAATAACGGCCAAATAGTCTTTGCTCATTTGTAGCCCTTCAGGAGGGAGGTACTGATGTAGTACTTACTCTAGGTTCATGAGCCAGATTATTCTCGGAGACGGCATGGCAGTTTCCATACCATGCGGTGCAACCTGCGGAAACCTCGTTACAGGTTAACAACTTTTAAAAACCTGTAATGCAGTATGGTGAGCGGAAAGACAAAACTACCCCACACCACAGTGGTGTGGGGTAGTTTCTCTAAACTCTGTGGTCTCACGAGAGTGAGAGCCTCAGAGTGGCAAAGCTTTACTTAGCCTTTTCGAGGATCTCCACGAGACGCCAGTGCTTGGTAGCAGACAGCGGACGGGTCTCCATGATCCGCACGCGGTCACCGATACCGGCGGTGTTGTTCTCGTCGTGAGCCTTCACGCGGGAGGTGCGACGGATGATCTTGTCGTACAGCGGGTGCTTAACGCGATCTTCCAGTTCCACAACAATGGTCTTGTCCATTTTGTCGGACACGACGTAGCCGATGCGGACTTTGCGACTTCCACGCTCTTGGGTGTCGTTAGCCACGGTATTTTCCTTCATTACTCGTCACCACCCGGGACTGCGCTCAGGCCGAGCTCACGCTCGCGAAGCACGGTGTAGATGCGGGCGATGTCCTTGCGGACGACACCGAGTCGACGGTTGTTATCGAGCTGGCCAGTGGCGAGCTGGAAACGGAGGTTGAACAGCTCCTCCTTGGACTCACGAAGCTTAGCTTCGAGGTCGGCATTGCTGAGCTCACGCAGCTCAGCGGCAGAAGTACCGAGTGCCATTAGAACTGCTCCTCCCTAGCGACGATACGGGTCTTAATCGGAAGCTTATGCTGAGCGCGGCGCAGGGCCTCGCGAGCAACAGCTTCATCCGGGTAGGAAATCTCGAAGAGAATTCGGCCGGGCTTAATGTTGGCAACCCACCATTCCACGGAACCTTTACCGGAACCCATACGGACTTCAGCAGGTTTCTTGGTCAGCGGGCGGTCCGGGAAGACGTTAATCCAGACCTTGCCACCACGCTTGATGTGGCGGTTGATAGCAATACGAGCAGCTTCGATCTGACGGTTGGTCAGGTAGGTGGGCTCGAGAGCCTGGATACCGTACTCGCCGAAGTTGATCTTGTTGCCACCCTTGGACATGCCGGTGCGGACGGGGTGGTGCTGCTTGCGGTGCTTGACGCGACGAGGGATAAGCATGTGTTATGCCTCCTTCTTCTGGTCAGCTGCGCCAGCGCGGGAGTTGCGGCGGTTGGAGGGACGGCCACCACGACGGGGGCGTCCTCCGCGACGGCCACGCTCTGCTTCCTGCACAGCGAGGGCGGATTCGCGACGGCCACCAACGACGTCACCCTTGTAGATCCACACCTTTACACCGATACGGCCGAAGGTGGTACGGGCTTCAAAGGTGCCGTAGTCGATCTCAGCACGGAGGGTGTGCAGCGGCACACGGCCTTCGTGGTAACGCTCGGAGCGCGACATTTCGGCGCCACCCAGACGGCCAGAGCACACAATCTTGATGCCTTTGACCTGCGGCTGGCGCATTGCGGACTGGATAGCCTTGCGCATGGCGCGACGGAACGCGACACGGTTGGAGAGCTGCTCGGCGACAGACTGGGCAACCAGCTGTGCGTCAGCGTCGATGCTCTTCACTTCGAGGATATTGAGCTGAACCTGCTTCGAGGTGAGCTTTTCCAGCTCGCCACGAATGCGCTCAGCTTCGGCGCCACGACGTCCGATGACGATGCCCGGACGGGCGGTGTGGATGTCCACACGCACGCGATCGCGGGTGCGCTCGATGTTGATGGAGGACACACCGGCACGTTCCAGGTTTTCGCTCAGGAACTTGCGGATCTTGATGTCCTCAGCAACGTACTCGGCGTACTGCTTGTCGGCGTACCAGTGCGACTTCCAATCGGCGGTAATGCCCAGGCGGAAGCCCACGGGGTTAATTTTCTGACCCACTAGCGAGCACTTCCCTTCTGGTTCTTGCGGCCGGCAACAGCGGAGCGCAGTGCGACCTCGACGGTGATGTGGCTCGTACGCTTCCGAATGTGGAAGGCACGACCCTGGGCACGCGGCTGGAAGCGACGCATGGTCGGGCCTTCGTCCGCGTAGGCGGCGGAGACCACGAGGTCAGCGGGATCCAGGTTGAAGTTGTTCTCGGCGTTTGCAACAGCAGAAGCGAGAACCTTCGCCACCGGCTCAGATGCGGCCTGCGGGGCGAACCGCAGGATGGAAGCAGCTTCGTCGACGGACTTACCGCGGATGAGGTCGATCACGCGGCGGGCCTTGAACGGAGCTACGTGAACGAACTTGGCAGTTGCGCGAGCGCTAGTGCGCTCAGTCATGTTTTCAGTGCTCATCGACGCTTGCCCTTCCGGTCATCCTTGATGTGACCCTTGAACGTGCGGGTGGGAGCAAACTCGCCCAGCTTGTGACCAACCATGGAGTCGGTGACGAAGACGGGGACGTGCTTGCGGCCATCGTGCACAGCGAAAGTGTGGCCGATGAAATCCGGCAGGATGGTGGAGCGACGGCTCCAGGTCTTAATAACCTGCTGGGTGCCCTTTTCGTTCTGGGCGTCCACCTTAGCAAGGAGGTGCTCGTCTACGAATGGGCCTTTCTTAAGGCTGCGAGGCATACTTCATTCCCTCCTTAACGGTTCTTACCAGAGCGACGACGACGCGTAATAAGGGCGTCGCTAGGACGGTTGGGCTTACGGGTGCGACCCTCAGGCTGACCCCACGGGCTGACCGGGTGACGACCACCGGAGGTCTTACCTTCACCACCACCGTGCGGGTGGTCGACCGGGTTCATAACGACACCGCGGACGGTCGGGCGAACGCCCTTCCAACGCATACGGCCGGCCTTGCCCCAGTTGATGTTGGACCACTCAGCGTTGCCCACCTCGCCGATGGAAGCGCGGCAGCGCACATCGACGCGACGGATTTCGCCGGACGGCATACGCAGGGAAGCGTAAGCACCTTCACGGCCGAGCAGCTGAATGCCAGCACCGGCGGAACGAGCGAGCTTTGCGCCACCGCCCGGCTTCAGCTCCACACAGTTAAGGGTGGTGCCCACGGGGATGTTGCGCAGCGGCAGGTTGTTGCCGGGCTTGATGTCGGCGTTGGGGCCGGACTCGACCATAGCGCCTTGCTTGAGGCCCTTGGGGGCCACGATGTAGCGCTTTTCGCCATCGACGTAGTGCAGTAGCGCAATGTTGGCGGTGCGGTTGGGGTCGTACTCGATGTGAGCAACCTTGGCCGGCACGCCGTCTTTGTCCACACGCTTGAAGTCGATGATGCGGTACTGGCGCTTGTGTCCGCCGCCCTTGTGACGGGTGGTGATACGTCCATGGACGTTACGACCACCGGTCTTGGAGAGGGGACGAACCAGAGACTTTTCAGGATACGAGCGGGTGATCTCGGCAAAGTCCGAGACGCTCGAACCGCGACGACCGGGGGTCGTCGGCTTGTACTTACGAATAGCCATTAGGAAGCCGCTCCTCCGAAGATTTCGATGGGCTCGCTACCCTCAACGAGGGTGACGATGGCGCGCTTGGTGCTCTTGCGCTGGCCGTAACCGGCGCGGGAACGCTTGCGCTTGCCCTGACGATTGGCGGTGTTCACGCTGGCGACCTTAACTCCGAAGATCTGTTCGACGGCGATCTTAATCTGAGTCTTATTGGCGTCGGGAGCAACGTAGAACGTGTAGACGTTCTGCTCCATAAGGCCATAAGCCTTCTCGGAGACTACCGGGGCCAAGATGATGTCGCGGGGATCTGCGATGGTGCTCACTTGGTCTCCTCCTTAGGCTGCTTTGCGGACACGAAGGTGTTGAGAGCTTCCACCGTGAAGACCACGTCATCAGCGTTCAACACATCGTAGGTGTTGAGCTGATCGGCGGCGATCGGGTGGACGTAGTCGAGGTTGGCGACAGACTTCCAGGCGGCCAGGTCTTCGCGTCCGAGGACGACGAGGAACTTGGTGCGCTCGGTCAGGGCAGCCAGGAACTCCTGGGCGGCCTTGGTAGAGGGGGTCTGGCCTTCGACGAGCTCACTGATCACGAAGATGCGATCGTTGCGCACGCGGTCGGTGAGGGCGCCAGCCAGGGCGGCAGCCTTCATCTTCTTGGGGACGCGCTTGGTGTAGTCACGTGGCTGCGGACCGAAAACGGTACCACCACCAGTGAACTGGGGTGCGCGGGTCGAGCCCTGGCGGGCGCGGCCGGTGCCCTTCTGACGGAACGGCTTCTTGCCACCGCCGGACACCATGCCACGAGTCTTGGTGGCGTGGGTACCCTGGCGAGCAGCAGCCTGCTGGGCCACGACGACCTGGTGCATGAGGGCGATGTTGGGTTCCTTGTCGAAGATTTCGGCAGGAAGATCAACAGTACCGGCGGTCGTGCCAGCCGGGGTGCGGACGTCAAGTGTAAGAGCCATTATTACGCACCACCCTTCACAGCGGACTTCACCATCACGAGGCATCCCTTAGGACCGGGGATTGCACCCTTGATGAGGATGAGGCCGGCTTCTGCATCGACCTTCTGGACTTTCAGGTTCTGGGTGGTGACACGCTCGCCGCCCATACGACCAGACATGCGCATGCCCTTGAAGACGCGGCCCGGGGTGGCGCAAGCGCCGATAGAACCGGGGCGACGGTGCACGGCCTGGGTACCGTGGGCGGCACCCTGTCCGGCGAAGCCGTGGCGCTTCATGGTACCGGCGTAACCCTTACCCTTGGAGGCACCGGTAACGTCGACGAAAGCTCCAGCTTCGAAGATGTCGGCGGTGAGTTCCTGACCCACCTCATAGTTAGCAGCCGCATCGGCGTCCGCAAGGCGGATCTCAGCGATGTGGCGACGCGGCGTAACACCGGCCTTCGCGAAGTGGCCAGCCACAGGCTTGGTCACCTTACGCGGGTCGATGGCGCCGAATGCGATCTGGACGGCGTTGTAGCCGTCGGTCTCTTCGGTGCGAACCTGGGTCACGACACAAGGCCCAGCCTTGACGACAGTCACGGGGACAACCCGGTTCTGCTCGTCGAAGACCTGGGTCATGCCGAGCTTGTTGCCCAGGATGCCCTTGATCTCGGTTTCACTCATTGGTTTCTCTGCTCCGATGCCGTTGTCCAAGCTCACTGAATGTTGACGTCGACGCTAGCCGGAAGGTCGATACGCATAAGGGCATCAACAGTCTTTGGCGTCGGGTCGAGAATATCGATGAGGCGCTTGTGGGTGCGCATCTCGAAGTGCTCGCGTGAGTCCTTGTACTTATGGGGCGAGCGGATGACGCAGTACACGTTCTTCTCGGTAGGCAGCGGCACCGGGCCGACCACGCTGGCGCCGGTACGGGTAACCGTTTCGACGATCTTGCGCGCAGAAGCATCAATTGCTTCGTGGTCATAGGCCTTCAGCCGGATGCGGATCTTTTGTCCCGCCACGCTTGTCCTCTTCCTTCACCCACCAGGTGGGTCTGTCTTACTCTGTGCGATCACTGGTATCGCACCTTTCCTAAGGTGATCGTCGGTTTCGACCGATGACACCGTCCCCCGGAAGAGCCGCGACGGGTTTCCGAATCCGCTGTTCATCTGTCACGCCGTCGTTCCACGCGCTCGGGCGTGTCGCCCGATCACCTTTAACGATGTGTCCGATCTGAGATCCCCGGGGAGCGAACTCGTGGGCGTTCTCAGTGCTAGGAACACATCTCATGCGTGCTCGCTTTACCAGCGCTCCGCCGGCCGTCGTGAGATGAGGCGCAGGCATCTGCCCTGTTAAAGCAACCTGAATAGTATGCATCAATCCGAGTGAAAAGGCAAAATCAGTGCTTTTACGAGATTCCTTCAGTATCTTGGAAGTAAGGGAGCAAGGCCGTCCTAACCGGCACAATACGTGGCACTCTCTGGGAGAACCGCTGAGCAACTCGCTTCCTTACCCCGGAAGTAAACACACAGTTTTTACCCCCACCGCTACGCTGTTCACGAGATTTCGCTTTTCCGGAAAGCACTTCCACAACAGCGGGCTGAACAGCACAAAGGAGCACCGATGTCTGAAAACAAGAACACTCCCACCCCCCAGTCTGCCGAACCCGCCGACCGCGGCCAAACCGTTATCGCCGACGTCGTTGTTGGTAAGGTTGCCGGCATCGCCGCCCGCGAAGTTCCCGGCGTCTACGACCTTGGAACCGGCGCTGCCCGCTTCGCCGGCGCCATCCGTGAGCGCATCCCTGGTTCCAACACCGATGTCCAGCAAGGTATCTCCGTTGAGGTCGGCGAAACTGAAGCCGCCGTCGACGTCGACATCGTCGCCGAGTACGGCGTAGCTATCCACCAGCTTGCCGGAGCTATCCGCAAAAACATCATCTCCGCTGTCGAGGGTATGACCGGGCTTAAGGTCAACGAAGTCAACGTCTCCGTCCTGGACATCCACCTTCCCGAAGAGGACAAGAAGGAAGAGGAAAAGCAGGAGTCCCGCGTCAACTAACGACGCCTGCTCCTTCTCCCTTTCGTCTACTCAGACGATTCCGCTCTGACAAAACGAATGGTGGCACACCCCAATGACAACTGTCCCTTTTACCTTCACCGACGACCTGGCGACACAACTCGCCGCAGCTGTGTCTCAGGTTCCCGGTGTTGACCACCTTGATGGTGGACGCTACGGGGAAACCTCGACCTATACACCCAAAGGCATCGTTAAAGGTATCGCTTATGATGCCGATACCCACCGTGTCCACGTCGCTATCGCGGTACGGTGGCCTCATAACCCTATGAAGGTTGCTCAGGCAGTGCGCCGTGCCCTTCACCGTGCAGTCCCCGTTCCTATCGATGTGTACATTAATGATCTGGTGGTTCCCGCCGCCGAATCACATACCTAGGAGAAATCCATGTCAATTACGTATTACGGCATCATTGTCGGCCTACTGCTGACGATTGCCTGGGCAACCGGAGGATTTTCCTTCTTCCTTGCCGCCCTCATCCTGGGTGCGATCGGCGGACTTGTCGGCGCCCAGATTGACGGCAAGATCGACATGCGGGCTATGTTTACGAATCGTGGACGTGGCTAAATGGAGTCCACCTCTTCCGTAGCCACCGGCTCTCTCCGCATCGACCAGTCCGTCACCAACCGGATTATCCGGCAAGCGGCACTGTCGGTTCCCGGATGTGTGGAAAAGGCTGCCGGAGTAGGCCGCCTCTTTGGCAAGCCTCTCCCCCAGTCCGACATCACCACCGATGGCCCTTACATCGCCGCCGAAGTGCACATTGCCGTCAGCTGGCCCGCCCCCGTCGTGCAAGTGGCCCGGAGTGTACGCGAAGCAGTGCGCACTCACCTCGAGACCTTTATGGATGCACAGGTGACGGAGGTTGCCGTATTTGTGGACGCCATCACCACAGACCCGCAATCCGGCTCAAAAACTCGTCCCCCGCGAGTGACCTTCGAGGATCTCGCAGCGTTCGACAGCAGCCCGCATGTTCAGCATGTTGTCGCCCCCTGCGATGTGGAGGAAGGAACAAACAATGAGCCAACCCGCTGATAATTACGATCTCACCAAAGAACCCCGTCTGCCGAAGTCCCGGCCTGGGGCGGCCGGATTCATGTGGTTCCTCACGGTAGTGTTCCTCCTCGTCGCCGCCATCGCCATCCACGATGCGGTCGTCGCCCGGGGACACGTCAGTGGCCCCTCGTGGTTCGGAACCGCCTCCCACGCCATCGGCCAAATGCAGTACGGCCAATGGGTACTGCCAGCAGGTATCATCCTTGCCTTGGTCGGACTCATCACCATGGTTCGTTCCCTCCTTCCCACCCGGGTCCGCTACTTTCCCATCCACAGTGAAGCCGCGGTCTGGATGCGCCCGATAGACGTCTGCCGCCTGTGCACTCATGCCGCTCAGGAAGTCTATGGCGTTACGCGTGCCAGCACTGCGACCAACGACAAAAAGGTGACGGTCTCCATCTACACCGCCGGACCTGCCTCGGCCGATGTCGTCGAGCGCGTACGCGAAGCCGTCACAGCTGAGCTGGAACACGTCGATCGCACCCTCACCCTCACCGTCCGACCTGTGAACAAAGGAGGACAGCAATAATGACTCGCGGTGCTGAAGCCTACGCACGCTTTACCATGTTCCTTGTTGGTCTCATCCTCACCGGGCTCGGGGTGGTGTGCATCCTGTGGTACGCCGGAGTGGAGCCACTCACCAGTTGGCTGAACGATAGCTGGCCGAAGAGTCAATTCGAACGTGCCGAAAACGCCGACTGGTGGTTCCCCGCCCTCGTCGTCGCAGCTATTCTCATCATCCTGATGTGTCTCCGCAGCATTACCCTGCTGACAAAGCGGCGTACCGTCGACACTCTAGTATTGGACGCCAACCAGCCCGGCGGCGCCATTCGCATTGAGCTTTCCGACGTCGGCCGAGCAATAGCTCGAGATGTGGAAAACCTCCCCGCTGTACGGTCCGCCTCGTCGCGCGCCGTTAACGACAGGGGTGTTCCGACGCTAGACATTGACTTGCAATCGCCTGCTGACGTCCCCATCACCACCCTTATTGACATTGCAGAACAGATCTCTGCGGATGTCCCTGCTGCAGTGAGCTACTGCGGCCCAACGACCCGCGTGTTCTTGCAGCTTGACAAGGTCCGCCGGCCCGATGGCACCACGTCTTCTGCCCGCTACCGGGGAACTCAGGAAGTCCAAACGAATATTCCGCCCGACCTAGAGTCTGATGAGAAGTCCGTGTCGGCCGTAGAGTAGCGGCGATCCAACAGAGTTACTGCTCGAATACCTTTCAGCCCCCACACTATGTGGGGGCTGAAGTCGTATAGGCAGTAGGTAGGGGGAAGGACGAAGGAATGTAACTGGTGCAAATAGCATGAACCCCGCCTCACGACTGAGGCGGGGTTCATGTGAGCTTACTGTGTGCTCGGTGTGTTACTCCCTACGGAGCAGATCACTTACTTGATGATCTTGGTAACACGACCGGCGCCGACGGTACGGCCACCTTCGCGGATTGCGAAGCGGAGGCCCTCGTCCATGGCGACGGGCTGGATGAGCTCAACGGTCATCTCGCAGTTGTCGCCAGGCATAACCATCTCGGTGCCTTCGGCGAGCTTCACAACACCGGTCACGTCAGTGGTACGGAAGTAGAACTGCGGACGGTAGTTGTCGAAGAACGGGGTGTGGCGGCCGCCCTCGTCCTTGGACAGGACGTAGACGGAACCCTCGAAGTTGGTGTGCGGGGTGTAGGCGCCGGGGGCGCAGACACACTGGCCGCGCTCGACGTCTTCGCGCTTGACACCACGGAGGAGGAGGCCGACGTTGTCGCCAGCTTCGCCGTCATCGAGCATCTTGCGGAACATCTCGATACCGGTAACGGTGGTGGAGGTGGCCTTGTCGCGGATACCGATGAGCTCGACATCCTCGTTGAGGTGGATAATACCGCGCTCGATACGGCCGGTGACAACGGTGCCACGACCGGTGATGGTGAAGACGTCCTCAATGGGCATGAGGAAGGGCTTGTCGGTTTCACGAACCGGATCCGGAACGGATTCGTCAACGGCGTCCATGAGCTCGAGGATGGAGTTCGTCCACTTCTCGTCGCCCTGCAGAGCCTGGTAGGCGGAAACGCGGACGATCGGAGCGTCCTCGTCGTATTCCTGGGAAGCGAGCAGTTCGCGAACTTCCATCTCGACGAGCTCGAGGATTTCCTCATCGTCAACCATGTCGCACTTGTTGAGAGCGACGACGATGTAGGGGACACCCACCTGGCGGGCAAGGAGCACGTGCTCACGGGTCTGCGGCATCGGGCCGTCGGTGGCGGCGACCACGAGGATGGCACCGTCCATCTGAGCAGCACCGGTGATCATGTTCTTGATGTAGTCAGCGTGACCGGGGGCGTCGACGTGTGCGTAGTGACGCTTCTCGGTCTGGTACTCCACGTGGGAGATGTTGATGGTAATACCACGGGCCTTCTCTTCAGGGGCCTTGTCGATCTCATCGAACGCGAAGGAAGCGTTGAGATCGGGGTACTTCTCCGCGAGCACCTTGGTGATAGCTGCGGTCAGGGTGGTCTTGCCGTGGTCGACGTGACCGATGGTGCCAATGTTTACGTGCGGCTTGGTCCGCTCGAACTTAGCCTTCGCCACTTTGTTGTCCTCCTGGACGATCATGAAATACTAGCGGGCGCTAGCAATTCTTGTTTGGTTCAGATCTTTGGTCAAATGCTACTTGGTTAAGTGTAGCTGGCATTTCTGTCAATTGCCTAGTCACGAATTTCCCGCGACTAGGCAGTCGGCAGGGTCAGGGCCACGAAGATTACTCTCCGTTAGCCTTCGCGATGATTTCCTTCGCCACATTCTGAGGAACCTCAGCGTAGGATCCGAAGACCATCGTGTAGTTGGCTCGGCCCTGGGTCTTCGACCGAAGGTCTCCAACATAGCCGAACATCTCAGACAGCGGGACGTCGGCTTTCACCACACGTGCGCCACTGCGCTCTTCCATGGCCTTAACCTGGCCACGGCGGGAGTTGAGGTCACCGATTACGTCGCCCATGTACTCCTCAGGGGTAACAACCTCCACGTCCATAATGGGCTCGAGGAGGACCGGTGAAGCTTTCTTTGCAGCTTCTTTCAGTGCCATAGAGCCGGCAACCTTGAACGCCATTTCCGAAGAGTCAACTTCGTGGTAGGCACCGTCAAGGAGCTCACACTCGATGTCGACCAGCGGGAAGCCGGCCAGCACACCGTACTGCATGGCATCCTGCACACCAGCGTCGACGGAGGGGATGTATTCCTTCGGGACGCGGCCACCAGTGACGGAGTTGACGAACTTGTAGTGTTCGCCGTCTTCGCCAATCTCGGTGAGAGGAGCAAGCTTGATGATGACACGCGCGAACTGACCAGAACCACCGGTCTGCTTCTTGTGCGTGTACTCGTACTTATCGACCACCTTGCGGATGGTCTCGCGGTAAGCAACCTGCGGCTTACCAACGTTAGCCTCAACCTTGAACTCGCGACGCATACGGTCAACCAGCACGTCCAGGTGGAGCTCGCCCATGCCGCCGATGACGGTCTGACCGGTCTGCTCATCGTTCTGCACGGTGAAGGTCGGGTCCTCTTCGGCGAGCTTCTGGATGGCGATACCCAGCTTCTCCTGGTCGGACTTGGTCTTGGGTTCGATGGCCACCTGGATAACGGGATCCGGGAAGGTCATGGATTCGAGGACGATTGGGTTGCTGGGGTCACACAGAGTGTCACCAGTGGTGGTGTCCTTGAGGCCGATGAAGGCGTAGATGTGGCCGGCGAAGGCCTCATCAACCGGGTTCTCCTTGTTGGAGTGCATCTGGAAGAGCTTTCCGACGCGCTCCTTCTTGCCCTTGGTGGAGTTGGCGATGGTGTCGCCGGACTTCACATGACCGGAGTACACACGCACGTAGGTCAGCTTGCCGAAGAACGGGTGAGCAGCAACCTTGAAGGCGAGTGCCGAGAACGGCTCGGACATGGAGGGCTTGCGGTCAATCTCAACGGTCTCATCGTTGACAGCGTGGCCGGCGATGTTGGGAACGTCCAACGGGCTGGGCAGGTAGGCGGTGATGGCGTCGAGGAGGGGCTGCACACCCTTGTTCTTGAAGGCGGTACCACAGATGACGGGGTAGGCCTCGGAATTGATGGTGAGCTTGCGGATAGCACCCTTGATTTCGTCGATGGTGAGTTCTTCACCGGCGAAGTACTTCTCCATGAGTTCTTCATCGGACTCAGCGACGGTCTCGATGAGCTTCTCACGGTATTCGGCAGCGCGGTCAGCGAGATCGGCGGGGATCTCTTCGATGCTGGCTTCCTGGCCCGGTTCAACCTTGCCCGGCCACATGAGGGCCTTCATGGTGAGCAGGTCGACAACGCCGTCGAAGGCGTCTTCAGCGCCGATGGGGAGCTGCAGAACCAGCGGCTTGGCGCCGAGGCGATCTTCAATGGTCTTAACAGAGTAGTAGAAGTCCGCGCCCATCTTGTCCATCTTGTTGATGAAGCAGATGCGGGGGACGTCGTACTTGGAAGCCTGACGCCACACCTGTTCGGACTGCGGCTCGACGCCTTCCTTACCGTCGAAGACGGCGACAGCGCCGTCCAGCACACGGAGGGAGCGCTCCACCTCAACGGTGAAGTCCACGTGGCCGGGGGTGTCGATGATGTTGAGCTGGTGGCCCTTCCAGTAGCAGGTGGTGGCCGCGGAGGTAATGGTGATACCGCGTTCCTTTTCCTGCTCCATCCAGTCCATGGTGGAAGCGCCATCGTGAGTCTCACCGATCTTGTAGTTAATACCGGTGTAGAACAGGATGCGCTCGGTAGCAGTGGTCTTACCAGCATCGATGTGAGCCATGATGCCGATATTGCGAACCTTATTCAGGTCCTTAAGCACTTCAAGTGCCACTTCGAACTCTCCGTTCGATCATGGATCCGCGAGGGATCCTCTTTTGACATAGGTCAGTTGCGCGAACGCCGCTAAAGCTGAACGTTCTGGACAGTGCATCTTCTAGTGTAGTGATGCGCTGCCGTAGCGTCACCAGCGGTAGTGGGCGAATGCCTTGTTGGCTTCTGCCATCTTGTGAGTGTCTTCACGACGCTTCACAGAGGCGCCAAGACCGTTGGAAGCATCGAGCAGCTCGTTGGCGAGACGCTCAGCCATGGTCTTCTCACGACGCTGACGGGAGAACGCGACGAGCCAGCGCAGAGCCAGGGTGGTGGCACGGCCAGGACGCACCTCGACGGGCACCTGGTAGGTGGCGCCACCGACGCGGCGGGACCGGACCTCGAGGGAAGGACGAACGTTGTCGAGAGCCTTCTTGAGGGTGTTGACAGGGTCAGTGCCGGTCTTCTCACGGCACATTTCCAGAGCGCTGTAGACGATGCGCTCGGCGGTGGACTTCTTACCGTCGATAAGGACCTTGTTCACGAGCTGGGTGACCAGCGGGGAACCGTAAACAGGATCGTTGACGAGAGGCCGCTTCGGGGCGGGACCTTTACGAGGCATGTTTACTTCTCCTTCTTGGCACCGTAGCGGGAACGAGCCTGCTTGCGACCCTTCACGCCCTGGGTATCCAGAGCGCCACGGACGATCTTGTAACGAACACCCGGGAGGTCCTTCACACGACCGCCACGCACGAGCACCATGGAGTGCTCCTGGAGGTTGTGACCTTCACCGGGAATGTAAGCGGACACCTCAATGCCGGACGACAGGCGCACACGGGCAACCTTACGAAGGGCAGAGTTCGGCTTCTTAGGGGTAGTGGTGTACACACGAGTGCACACGCCACGGCGCTGCGGGCTGCCCTTCAAAGCTGCAGTCTTGGTGACTGCGGTCTTATCCTGGCGGCCCTTGCGAACCAGCTGCTGAATAGTTGGCATGAACCGACTTTCCTCAATGTGTTAGTGACCCGCACCTTGTGGCAACGGGAATGGGCGTCTGGGGGTCTCCCCCACGCGCCATAAAAAGCTAATGGGGCAAAATGTCCAGATCAGAGCCGTTTTTTGCGCAAGAAAGAGCACGTCGGCCGCTCTCGCTGGCTTACCTGGGACAATAACCCGCCCACATGTTGTGGGCACGGTTATCAATGCTAGTGCGAAAAACCCTGGAAACCAAACCCAAGGATTTTACGGGCCCCTCATTGAGGACTCTATACGCCCATTTCAGGGTGTCCGAACACACCACCTGCTACACACAAGGGAACCTGTTTCGCCCACCACGGTACGGGCCAGTGCCCATGAAAAACGTGATAAGTTTGGCCAGCTTTCAGATCCCTAGTTCCTAAATCACCTCGTACCTCAATCACCTGGTACCTATGCCACTAAGTATCTACATCACCTAGTACCACTATCTACCCTCATCCCAAGGGCATCAGCGCAGCGATGAGGGAGGATGAGGCAAATCGAGCCGATGACGGCGATAGACAGTTTGTCGTCGAAATGTTGTTTTGCTCCTGCGCTACCGATCCGGAAGTTTTAACTCTCCGTTACCTGTTGATGGGATCCTGTTTGGCCAGGACAGTTAAGGTCAAGGGGACAACCTTGGTACAAGGAGCTCCGATGACCTCTACCGCACCGTGGGCCCTCCGCACCCACACCCCGTTCCGCCCGTGGCGTTTCACCAAGCACACCCTGGCTGCTGTCAGCGTCTCTGTCCTCGCACTGGCCGCCCTCTCCCCCATCGCACACGCTGCGCCTGGGCAGCAGAACCCCACCGGCGTCCCTAAAAACGTCATCTTCATGATCGGTGACGGCATGGGATTTAACACTCTCGACCTATACAACCTGCACTACCGGAACAGCACCGGTTATCAGGTGTCCCGCGGTGGAGCGAAAGCACACAACAAGCCCCAGCCCGGTTTCCAGCGTTGGCCACACGTCGCCCAATCCACCTATGCCGCTATTGGTAGCTACAACACCCATGTGAACTGGTCCTCAGTTGTTGGGGCAAATGGCGTCCCCACCGACTCGGCCGCAGCGGCAACGGCGATGGCATCCGGCCACAAGACGTTCCAAGGCGTAGTGGGTATGGATGTTCTCCAGCGCCCCGTAGAAAACCTTACTGAGCGGGCCAAACAGCTCGGTAGGTCCGCGGGTGTGGTCTCCAGCGTGCCCTACTCGCACGCCACTCCAGCGTGCTACGTCGCCCACGAACCGCAGCGCTCCAGCTACCACAACATCACCAATCAGATGCTGAAGAGCCAGCTGGACGTGGTGATTGCACCTGGTCACCCGTTGTTCGACAACAACCACAAGCGCCAGTCTCGCCCCGACTACACCTACATCTCGGAGTCAGACTGGACGGCCCTGCGCGGTGGAAAGACCCCGTTCTCCTTCATCGAGAAGAAGAACGATTTCACCAAACTCGCCCGAACTAACAGGAACTACCAGGGCAAGCGCATCTGGGGTATTCCCCAGGTTGCCTCCACCCTGCAGCAGGGACGAGACTCCCGCGCCGGCAAGAGTACTAACGAGACTGTCGGCCAGACTCCGCGCAACAACGTTCCCACCCTCTCTGACCTGGCGCTGGGTGCACTGAACGTGCTTGACGACAACCCGCGCGGAACATTCCTGATGATTGAGGGAGGCGCCATTGACTGGTCCGGCCACGCCAATGAGAGCGCCCGCATTATTGAAGAGACCGCCGAGTTCGTGAAGGCCATCGATGACGTTGCTACTTGGGTCGAAAAGTACTCCAGCTGGGAGGAGACCCTTCTCATCGTCACTGCCGACCACGAAACCGGTTTTGTGAACGGCCCGTCGAAGATGGACTTCCGCCCGCTCAGCAAGGACACCTCCGGCAGTATCCAGATGGAGTGGCTCTCCGAACAGCACACGAACCAGCTGGTGCCGTTCTTCATTCGCGGTGCGGGCTTCCACACTGTCCTTAACCTGGCTGACCAGCAGGACCTCGTGCGGGGTCGCTACTTGGATAACACCGAGTTCGCCCAGCTTGTCATGCAGCGTTGGTGGGTGAAGCGCTAAGCTTCCACTTCCTGTCTTTCTCGCAAAACTACAGACAGAAAAACTGTGGGTGATGTTCCTGTTGGAACATCACCCACAGTTTTGTCTAAGCAGGACTATTCGCCAAAGTCGAAGTCATCCAACGGAACGGCCGCACCGGTCTCGTCGATGAAAGCATCGTCGGGACCATAGAAGCCGTCATCGAAGCCCGTCGGAATGGCATAGGCAGCTGCACGCGCCTCCTCGGTGGGATGCACCTGGATGTCGCGGTAGCGGGTAATGCCGGTACCAGCAGGGATGAGCTTACCGATGATGACGTTTTCCTTAAGGCCGATGAGGTTATCGACACGACTGTTGATAGCGGCATCGGTAAGGACGCGCGTGGTCTCCTGGAAGGAGGCCGCAGACAGCCAGGAATCGGTGGCCAGGGAGGCCTTGGTGATACCCATGAGGACGGGACGACCCGCGGCGGGGGTTCCGCCTTCGCGCACGATGGCACGGTTGGTTGCCTCGAATTCGGGGCGCTCAACCAGAGAACCAGGAAGGAACTCAGTGGAGCCAGAGTCGATGATGGTGACACGACGCAGCATCTGGCGCACAATCACTTCGATGTGCTTGTCGTGGATAGACACACCCTGCGAACGGTACACACCCTGAACCTCATTGACGAGGTGGATCTGCACCTGGCGGGGGCCCATGACACGCAGCACATCGTGGGGATCGGCAGCGCCTTCCAGCAACTGCTCACCAATGGTGATGTGGTCACCAGTGTCGATAACACCTTCGGAGCCGTCGGCCTTCTTCAGAACGTGCAGGCGCTGACGCTTCGAGAGCTTGTCATAGACGACGTCGTCGGAGCCATCATCCGGGGTAATGGTGATGGTCCAGAACTTCTCGCCCTCTTCCAGTTTGACGGTACCGGACACCTCCGCAATGGGGGCTTTGCCCTTGGGAACACGAGCTTCGAAGAGCTCCTGCACACGCGGCAGACCGCCGGTGATGTCGTCACCGACACCGCCCTGGTGGAAGGTACGCATCGTCAGCTGGGTACCGGGCTCACCAATGGACTGGGCTGCCACAATACCAACAGCTTCGCCGACGTCCACGAGTTTACCGGTGGCCATGGAGCGACCGTAGCACTTGGCACAGACACCATTCTTGGAGTTACAGGTGAGCACAGAGCGCACCTTCACCTCAGTGACGCCGGCAGTCAGGAGCGCGTCGATCTCTGGATCGCCGATGTCGGTGCCACCAGCAACGATGACGTTGCCGTCCTTATCCTTGGCATCCTCGGCAAGGGTACGAGCGAACACGCTGGTCTCGATGTGCTGGTCCCGGATGAGAGTGCCATCGGGCAGAATCTCAGCGATCGGCACGACAATACCGCGGGTGGTGCCACAGTCCTCTTCCCGGACGATGACGTCCTGGGCCACGTCCACCAGACGACGGGTGAGGTAGCCAGAGTCTGCGGTACGGAGGGCGGTATCGGCCAGGCCCTTACGGGCACCGTGAGAGTTAATGAAGTACTCCAGCACGGTCAGACCTTCACGGAAAGAGGACTTAATAGGCTGCGGGATGAAGTTACCCTTCGGGTCTGTCACCAGGCCCTTCATACCGGACAGCGACCGCATCTGGGTCATGTTACCGGCGGCACCAGACTTCACGATCACGGGGATCGGGTTGGTGGCAGGGTAGTTGTCTTCCATCGCCTGGCCGACCTCTTCGGTGGCCTCAGACCAGATCTTCACAAGGGCGGCGTTGCGCTCATCGTGGGAAAGGGCACCGCGCTGGTACTGCTTCTCCACTTTGTTGGCGCGCTTGTCGTACTCGGCCAGAATCTCCTTCTTGACCGGCGGAACCTGCACGTCGGAGATGGCGACGGTAACACCGGAGCGAGTCGCCCAGAAGAAGCCGGCATCCTTCAAACGGTCAACTGTCTGGGCAACCACGATCATCGGGTAGCGCTCAGCCATGTCGTTGATGATGACAGCCTGCTTCTTCTTGGCCATCTGGTCGTTGACGTAGGGGTAGTCACCAGGCAGCAAATCATTGAACATGATGCGGCCAAGGGTAGTCTTGCAGACCCACACGTCGCCGGGGTGCCAGCCGTTCGGGAACTGCTCAGCCTCGATCTCCTTGGGTGGACGCTGGTGGGTGAGCCGAATCACGATGGGCGACTGGATGGAGAGGGCACCTGCGTCGCGGGCCATTATGGCTTCCGCCACAGACGAATAGTAGCCGTTGGTGGGGCACTCCTTGTGGAGGTCCTCGCGGTAGGAACCCGGCGCGTCGGGATCCACGGTGGTGAGGTAGTAAAGGCCTGTCACCATATCCAGTCGCGGCATTGCCAGCGGACGGCCGGATGCCGGGGAGAGGATGTTGTTAGAGGACAGCATGAGGACGCGAGCTTCTGCCTGCGCCTCAGCGGACAGCGGTAGGTGGACTGCCATCTGGTCACCGTCGAAGTCGGCGTTGAAGGCTTCACACACCAGCGGGTGGAGCATGATGGCCTTGCCTTCGACGAGCACCGGTTCGAAGGCCTGGATGCCCAGACGGTGCAGGGTAGGTGCACGGTTGAGGAGAACCGGATGCTCGGCGATGACCTCTTCCAGCACGTCCCACACCTGCGGGCGCTGGCGTTCCACCATACGCTTGGCAGACTTGATGTTCTGGGCGTAGTTGAGGTCAACCAGGCGCTTCATGACGAAGGGCTTGAAGAGCTCCAGAGCCATGAGCTTCGGCAGACCACACTGGTGCAGCTTGAGCTGCGGGCCCACGATAATAACGGAACGGCCGGAGTAGTCGACGCGCTTACCGAGCAGGTTCTGGCGGAAGCGGCCCTGCTTGCCCTTGAGGAGGTCAGACAGCGACTTCAGGGGACGGTTACCGGGGCCGGCGACGGGGCGACCACGGCGTCCGTTATCGAAGAGTGCATCCACGGATTCCTGGAGCATGCGCTTTTCGTTGTTGATGATGATCTCGGGGGCACCGAGGTCAATGAGGCGCTTCAGGCGGTTGTTGCGGTTGATGACACGACGGTAGAGGTCGTTGAGGTCGGAGGTGGCGAAGCGGCCACCGTCGAGTTGCACCATGGGGCGCAGTTCCGGCGGAATGACCGGAATGCAGTCGAGTACCATGCCAGCCGGGTTGTTACCGGACTGGATGAAGGCGGCGACTACCTTGAGGCGCTTCAGAGCACGGAGTTTCTTCTGGCCTTTGCCGGTGCGGATGATCTCGCGCAGCACCTCTGCTTCGGCTTCCAGATCGAAGGCCTCGATAAGCTTCTGGATGGCCTCGGCGCCCATGCCTGCCTCGAAGTATTCACCGAAACGGTCATCGAGTTCGTTGTAGACGTTCTCGTCGAGGATGAGGTCCTTGGGCTCCAGCTTAGTGAAGGTATCCCAGAGGATGTCGAGGCGGTCGAGTTCGCGGTTGGCGTCCTCGCGGATGTGCTTCATCTCACGCTCGGCGGCGTCCTTGACCTTGCGCTTCAGATCAGCCTTGGCGCCTTCGGCCTCGAGCTCGGCCAGGTCAGCTTCCAGCTTCTGGGCGCGCTCCTCGAGGTCGACGTCGCGGCCGTCCTCGATCTCCTTCTTCTCAGCGGTGATTTCTGCTTCGAGGGTGGAGAGGTCGTTGTGTCGGGCTTCTTCATCGACGCTGGTGACGACGTAGGAAGCGAAGTAGATGATCTTTTCCAGATCCTTGGGTGCCAGGTCAAGCAGGTAACCCAGACGGGAGGGCACACCCTTGAAGTACCAGATGTGGGTGACGGGGGCGGCGAGCTCAATGTGGCCCATGCGCTCACGACGTACCTTGGCACGGGTGACTTCCACGCCGCATCGTTCACAGACGATGCCCTTGAAGCGGACGCGCTTGTACTTACCACAGGCGCATTCCCAGTCCCGGGTAGGACCGAAGATACGCTCGCAGAAGAGGCCGTCCTTCTCTGGCTTCAGCGTACGGTAGTTGATGGTCTCCGGCTTTTTGACCTCACCGTAGGACCAGCGACGAATGTCGTCGGCGCTAGCGAGGCTGATTCGGAGCGAATCGAAGAAGTTGACGTCGCGCACGTAACTTCCTTTCCCCAGTGGGATTGTGGCTACCCGGGCGGGTAGCCGAGGTGAATGTCTCTTTGGTTCAGGTGGCTACAGAGAGCCGAAGACTCTTAGGCGAGATCTTCCACGGATGCGTTCTCATCGTGCGAGAGGTTGATGCCCAGGTTGGAGGCGGCCCGCTCGAGGTCGTCATCGTCGTCAGACAGGTTGACAACGTCACCGTCTGCGGAGAGGACTTCCACGTTGAGGCAGAGTGCCTGGAGTTCCTTGAGCAACACCTTGAAGGACTCGGGGATACCCGGAGCGGGGATGTTCTCGCCCTTCACGATGGCTTCGTAGGCCTTCACACGCCCCACCACATCGTCAGACTTGATGGTGAGGAGCTCCTGCAGGGTGTAGGCAGCGCCGTACGCCTGCATGGCCCAACATTCCATTTCACCGAAGCGCTGGCCACCGAACTGGGCCTTACCGCCGAGCGGCTGCTGGGTAATCATGGAGTAGGGGCCGGTGGAACGAGCGTGGATCTTCTCGTCTACCAGGTGGTGCAGCTTCAGCATGTACATGTAGCCGACGGAGACCGGGTAGGGGTAAGGCTCGCCGGAGCGACCGTCGAACAGAGTGACCTTGCCGTCGGGACCCATCATGTTTTCACCGTCGGCGTTGGGCCGGACACAGCCCAGCAGACCTTCGATCTCGTCGGGTTCAGCACCGTCGAACACGGGGGTGGCGGTCTTGGTATTCGGCTCCACATCGAGCATTTCCTCGGGGAGCATCTTGGCCCACTCCGGGTCACCCTCGATCTTCCAGCCGTACTTGGCCAGCCAGCCGAGGTGGATTTCCATGATCTGGCCGATGTTCATACGACGGGGCACGCCGTGGGTGTTGAGGACAATGTCGATGGGGGTGCCGTCGGCGAGGAAGGGCATGTCTTCGACCGGTAGGATCTTGCCGATAACACCCTTGTTGCCGTGGCGGCCGGAGAGCTTGTCACCGGGCTGAATACGACGCTTCTGGGCGACGTAGACGCGCACCAGTTCGTTCACGCCCGGGGGAAGCTCGTCGTCATCCTCGCGGGAGAAGACGCGCACACCGGTCACCTTGCCGGTTTCACCGTGCGGCACCTTGAGGGAGGTGTCGCGGACTTCGCGGGCCTTTTCGCCAAAGATGGCACGCAGCAGGCGCTCTTCCGGAGTGAGCTCGGTTTCACCCTTGGGGGTGACCTTGCCGACCAGGATGTCACCGTCGCGGACGGTAGCACCGATACGCACGATGCCTCGCTCGTCAAGGTCGGCGAGCACTTCGTCGGACACGTTGGGGATGTCGCGGGTGATTTCCTCGGCACCAAGCTTGGTGTCGCGGGCATCGATCTCGTGCTCTTCGATGTGGATAGAGGTCAGTTCGTCCTCTTCCACGACGCGCTGCGAGAGGATGATGGCATCCTCGTAGTTATAGCCTTCCCACGGCATAATGGCGACCAGCATGTTCTTGCCGAGAGCCATTTCGCCCTTGTCAGTGGAGGGGCCGTCGGCGATGACTTCGCCGGCTTCCACACGCTGCCCGGCGGCCACAATTGGAACCTGGTTGTAGCATGTGCCGGGGTTGGAGCGGACAAACTTCTGCAGCTGGTAGGTGGTGCGGGTGCCGTCATCAGCCATGACGGTGATGAAGTCAGCGCAGACTTCTTCGATAATGCCGGCCTTCTCATTGATGATGACGTCGGCGGCATCGTAGGCGGCGCGCAGTTCCATTCCGGTGCCGACCAGCGGGGAGTCGGTCTTCAGCAGGGGCACGGCCTGGCGCTGCATGTTGGCACCCATGAGAGCACGGTTGGCGTCGTCGTGCTCGAGGAAGGGAATCATAGCGGTTGCTACGGAGACCATTTGGCGCGGGGACACGTCCATGTAGTCCACTTCGTCGGGGGTAACGTATTCGACGTCGCCACCCTTCTTACGCACGAGCAGGCGCTCATCGAGGAACTTGCCATCTGCGTCCATCGGCGAGTTGGCCTGGGCCACAACGTGGCGATCTTCCTCATCTGCGGTGAGGTAGTCAACCTGGTCGGTGGCACGGCCGTCGACGACGCGACGGTACGGGGTTTCGATGAAGCCGAAGGGGTTCACGCGGGCGTACACGGAGAGAGAACCGATGAGGCCAATGTTCGGGCCTTCCGGAGTCTCAATCGGGCACATACGGCCGTAGTGAGAGTTGTGAACGTCGCGGACTTCGAGGCCAGCACGGTCACGGGTGAGGCCGCCCGGTCCCAGGGCAGACAGACGACGCTTGTGGGTGAGGCCCGACAGCGGGTTGTTCTGGTCCATGAACTGAGACAGCTGGGAGGTTCCGAAGAACTCCTTGATTGCTGCCACCACGGGGCGGATGTTGATGAGGGACTGCGGGGTGATGGCTTCCACGTCCTGGGTGGTCATGCGCTCGCGCACGACGCGTTCCATGCGGGAGAGGCCGACGCGTACCTGGTTTTGGATGAGTTCGCCGACGGTGCGGAGGCGACGGTTACCGAAGTGGTCAATGTCGTCGGTTTCCACCGGGATCTCGGTGCCGTCAGGGGCAGTCATGGTGGTGTCACCGGCATGCAGGCGCACTAGGTACTCGATGGTGGTGGCGATGTCCTGCTCAGTGAGGGTGAGAGAATCGTTGCCTTCCTTGAGCAGGCCGAGCTTGCGGTTGATCTTGTAGCGGCCAACGCGCGCAAGGTCGTAACGCTTTTCCTTAAAGAACAGGTTAGCGAGAAGGTTCTGGGCGCCTTCCTTGGTCGGGGGTTCGCCCGGACGCAGCTTGCGGTAAATCTCAAGCAGGGCCTCGTCCGGAGTGTCAGCCGTGTCCTTTTCGAGGGTGGACATCATAACTTCGGAAAAGCCGAAGCGCTCGGTGATGGCCTCACTGGTCCAGCCGAGGGCTTTGAGGAGGAGAGTGACGGGCTGGCGGCGCTTGCGGTCGATGCGGACACCAACGGTGTCACGCTTGTCGACGTCAAACTCGAGCCATGCGCCACGGGAGGGGATGATCTTCACCGCGTGAAGTTCCTTCTCCGTGGTCTTGTCGATGGATTCATCGAAGTAGACACCGGGGGAACGGACAAGCTGAGACACCACGACACGCTCGGTGCCGTTAATAATGAAGGTGCCCTTATCGGTCATCATGGGGAAGTCACCCATGAAGACGGTCTGGCTCTTGATTTCGCCGGTGGTGTTGTTCACGAACTCAGCCGTGACGAACAGCGGGGCGGAGTAGGTCATGTCCTTTTCTCGACATTCCGCGATAGAGGCCTTCACCTCATCGAATCGCGGATCCGAGAACGACAGAGACATAGACCCGGCGAAGTCCTCAATGGGGGAAATTTCGTCGAGAATGTCTTCAAGACCGCCGGTGACGCGCTGCTCACCGGTGACCTCGTCTGCATCGGACTGGGTGTACTTCTTCGTTCCGACTAGCCAAGCAAATGAGTCAGTCTGAATGCTCAGCAGATCGGGAACCTCAAGTGGTTCGCGAATGGTAGCAAACGACGGCCGCTTGGGGGCTCCAGGGATCTGGGCCTTCGAACTGGTCTGGCGAGAGACTGCCAAGGTGCGTCCTTCCAGGACCTCATGCGCAGAAGCATACGCGGCGACCCAGGACGCGAGCCGCCAGGAATGTTTCCACGACGTAATCTACAGTGGTTCCGTTGTCAGCCTCTGTACTCTTTAATACAGCAGTTTCCAGCTTCTCCAACTAAAGCCTTCCACTACCGAACAAAGCGTACATTTTGCCTGTTCAAAAGGGTTTTTGGGAAGTCCCGAAAGTCACTTTCTGATCAGTAAGCCCAGTTTTGGGCGCAATGGGGCCAACGCAAAGATCAATGGTATAACGAAATCCGACTTATGTCCACCGGCAGAGACACCGGCGCTCGCGTACTGCCTTCCATCTGCACTCGTGAAAACCCCACGATGAAAGGGAACATCCCTCCTCAAATTATGTGCCACGTCACGTGGTCACAATCATCGTCACCTGCACACAAAGAATTGTCAAGGATATGCGCGGAAACAAGGGAAGAATTCGCCTAAAGAAAGTGCTGGTAACTGCTTTTTTAGGACAATGACTGGGTGGCGAGAGATGTGCTCGCAGAGGGCGAAATTCCCGGTTCTTGCCGAGAAATAGGTCAATGCCCCTCCCGCGGATGCGGAGAGGGGCATTGACGGTAAGTCGAAAAACTTACTTGAGGGTGACGGTGGCGCCGGCTTCTTCAAGCTTGGCCTTGGCAGCCTCAGCGTCATCCTTGTTAGCACCTTCGAGGACGGCCTTGGGGGCAGCCTCAACGAGGTCCTTGGCTTCCTTCAGGCCGAGGCCGGAGACGATCTCGCGGACGACCTTAATAACCTGGATCTTCTTGTCGCCGACGGACTCGAGGATGACGTCGAACTCGTCCTTCTCTTCCTCAGCCTCGGCAGCAGCGGCGGGGGCACCAGCAGCGGCAACGGCGACGGGGGCAGCAGCGGTAACCTCGAAGGTGTCTTCGAAGGCCTTGACGAACTCAGAGAGCTCGATGAGGGTCATTTCCTTAAAAGCATCGAGGAGCTCTTCGGTGGTGAGCTTAGCCATGGTGGCTTCCTTTCCTTTGGTCCTTGATTATGGACTCTTACGTTTGTGGTGGTAAGTGCCCGGGCAATCCCAGGCGGTATCCGCGCTAGGCAGCGGATAGATGAACTACTCTGCGGACTTCTTCTCCTGCAGGGCGGCTGCGAGACGAGCCACCTGGGATGCGGGAGCGTTGAAGAGTCCAGCAGCCTTCGCCAGGTTGCCCTTCATCGCACCGGCGAGCTTGGCGAGGAGAACGTCGCGAGACTCGAGGTCTGCGAGCTTCTCGACCTGGTCCACGGACAGCGCCTGGCCATCCATGTAACCGCCCTTGATGACGAGTTCCTTGTGGTCCTTACCGAATGCACGGAAAGCCTTGGCGGCTTCGACGGGTTCGCCGTCGATGAACGCGATGGCGGTGGGGCCAACCAAAAGATCCTCGAGGCCTTCCACGCCAACTTCAGCAGCAGCGCGCTTGACCAGGGTGTTCTTGGCGACGGAGTAGGTTGCACTCTTTCCGAGAGCGCGGCGCAGCTCGGTCATGGCCGGAACGGACAGACCACGGTATTCGGTGACGATGGCAGCAGTGGAATTCTCGAACTGCTCCTTGATCGCGGCTACTGCGGTGACCTTCGTAGACTGGACCATGCTTTGCCTCCTTCCTCTTGTCGTTCGCCCGAAATAAACAAACGCCTTGCGCAGGAGACGCAAGGCGTGAATCACGGGCAAACACGATTGTTCGCCGTCATCCTCGACTGAGTTCTACCTGCGTGGGCCGCCGAATTATTTCGGACCTTCAACTGCTAACGTGTGTTAACAGTGACCAACGGTCTTGGGTGAAACTTGATCGGGTCAAACTTCTTCATTGAGTGTAGCGATTGATGCTGCTCAGTACCAAATCGACCCCCACCCGCTCGTAGAACGGAATGGGGGTCGATGGTATGGCACGTGAGAATGGTGCAGAGCACCAGCTCACGGGAAGAGATTAGGCGTCTGCTTCACCAAGGTAGTTACAAGTGACGCTGGGATCCACCGGGATGCCCGGTCCGGTGGTGGTGGACATCGTAATCTTCTTGACGTAGCGGCCCTTGGAGGAGGACGGCTTGAGGCGCAGAACCTCGTCGTACACCGCTGCGTAATTCTCCACCAGCTGCTCAACATCGAAGGAAGCCTTGCCGATGATGAGGTGCAGGTTGGCGGCCTTGTCGACGCGGAAGGTAACCTTACCGCCCTTAATGTCCTTAACAGCCTTGGTCACGTCAGTGGTCACGGTGCCGGTCTTGGGGTTCGGCATAAGGCCACGGGGACCGAGGATGCGGGCGATGCGGCCAACCTTGGCCATCTGATCCGGGGTGGCGATGGCGGCATCGAAGTCGAGCCAGCCGCCCTGGATCTTGGCGATGAGTTCGTCGGAGCCAACCTCGTCGGCACCAGCAGCTTCAGCCTCAGCGGCCTTGTCTGCAACGGCGAAGACGATCACACGGGCGGTTTTACCGGTGCCGTGCGGAAGGTTGACGGTGCCGCGCACCATCTGGTCAGCCTTGCGGGGGTCAACGCCCAGACGCATAGCCACATCGACGGTGGCATCCATCTTGACGGAGGAGGTTTCCTTAGCGAGTTTGGCAGCCTGCAAAGGAGTGTAGAGAAGGGAACGGTCGACCTTCTCCGCAGCGGCCTTATAAGCCTTAGAGTTCTTGCTCATTTGTTTCCATTCCTGTCACCAGTGTGACGGTTGGGGGTGGTTCGAGCCGAAGCGGGCTCTTCCACTGAGGTTGTTATGCACCCTCGACGGTGATACCCATCGAGCGAGCGGTACCAGCAATAATCTTGGCGCCAGCCTCGATATCGTTGGCGTTGAGATCCGGTTGCTTGGTCTTGGCAATCTCACGGCACTGATCCATGGTCACAGAACCGACCTTATTGGTGTGCGGAGTAGCCGAACCCTTGGCAATGCCAGCAGCCTTGAGGAGGAGCTTAGCGGCCGGAGGGGTCTTCAAGACAAAGGTGAAGGACCGATCTTCGTAGACGGTAATTTCCACAGGCACAACGTCGCCGCGCTGACTTTCAGTGGCAGCGTTGTATGCCTTGCAGAATTCCATGATGTTGACACCATGGGCACCAAGAGCAGGGCCCACCGGCGGAGCAGGGTTGGCCTGTCCAGCCTGGATCTGCAGCTTGATGAGCCCGGTGACTTTCTTCTTCGGGGGCATCCGTGCTTCCTTACTTGTGTTGACTGTTAGCGGCTTGTCGCATGTCGCGCTACGCCGCTACTTGTTACCTCATCACATTTAGTGCTGCCCAGCAGAAAATAAATGAGTGCCAGACAGATAGGTGACTAGGAGATATTACCCGATACACACGGAAAACCCCACATCGAGGTGGGGCTTCCGACGTAAAGGGGGGTTTAGGAGATCTTCTCCACCTGGTCGAAACCGAGTTCCACGGGGGTCTCGCGACCGAAGATAGAGACCAATACCTGCAATTTCTGGGTATCGAGATCAACTTCGCTAATAGTGGCGGGGAGGGTAGCGAAGGGGCCATCCATAACAGTGACGGACTCTCCGACCTCGTAATCCACCTTGATGACGGGGGCAGCTTCCTCTTCAGTAGCTTCCGGGGCAGCTGGAGCGTTATCTTTCGGCATGAGGAACTTGACGACTTCCCGAAGCGACAGCGGAGTGGGGTTACTGGTAGCACCCACGAAACCGGTCACACCGGGGGTGTTACGGACGGCACCCCAAGACTCGTCATTGAGTTCCATACGCACCAGCACATAACCGGGGAGGATCTTGCGCTTGACGGACTTCTTCTGCCCATTCTTCAGCTCAATGACCTCTTCCTGTGGAACTTCCACCTGGAAAATGTAGTCGCCCACGTCAAGGGTCTGGATACGAGTCTCCAGGTTGGTCTTCACCTTATTCTCGTAGCCAGCGTAGGAGTGGATGACATACCACTTTCCGGGGAGGCGACGGAGTTCCTTCTTGAACTCCGCAACCGGATCGACTGCGGAGGCAGGAGCAGCCTCAACGGCCAGCGGCTGCTCAGCAGAGTCTCCCACTGGCAGTTCTACGGCGGCAGTGTCCGGCGTCTGCTCCTCAACTAGAGCGTTGTCGTCGGTGTTGCTCACTGTTCTCTTCCCTTCAAGCAGTACGGCCCGCAGCTGTGCGCGGTTCGGTCGTAGCAAACGTCGTGTTGTGCAGGTAGCCGAGGAGGGTTGGTCACTCGTCCACACGTGTTCAGTCTATAAGTTCTGAAAAAACAATGAAGGCCCTCCGGAGAGGGCTTTCAGCGGAGATTTACATTCCGGGTATTCCAGGCATTCCCGGTGGAACCATATCGGCGCCACCATTCGGATTCTGGAAGATCACTCGGACCAGCTCACCCGCTCCAGTATCCACACCGAATACCAGAGCAACCGTGATGACCAGGAAGATGAAGACGGCGAGCACCGACATCAACATCTCCTTCTTGGTGGGCCACACGACCTTTCTCATCTGGTCCCAGACGCTCTTGAAGAAGTGCCCGATGCGGATAAAGAAGGCCTTGATGGCTCGACCTGCGCGAGGGAAGAAACCGTCCTTGGCGTTCTTCTCCTCGGTTTCCGCAGGAGCCTCAACGACCGGGCGCTCCGAGGCGCCCTTGCGGCGACGCTTACCGGTCGGCTGCACCGACTGGGCGTCAGTGTCAGCAGCGTCGGCTGCAGACACGACCGGGTCGACAATGTTGTCGTCCGGTGTGCTCTTCTCGTCGCTCACTCGTTGTCCTCCATGTCTTCAACGGATGCCCTACAATCCAACAGGGTCCTGGCAGGGGTGACAGGACTCGAACCTGCAACCTGCGGTTTTGGAGACCGCTGCTCTACCAATTGAGCCACACCCCTCTATTCACTGTGATCAGAGCACCTCGACACCAGCCACAATGGCATCGACGAGTCCCTGCTCACGGGTGAACAAGGTGGCGTCTGCGCGCCGGGTTGGCGACACACGGAACTACGCCTCCTGCGATGATACGCGAGGACCAGCGCTGCTGACAAACGCCGCGCTGGCAGCTCCTTCCCCATTGTGCCGAAAAACGAAGAGTTTGGCTCGTCGACGAAAACCCCATACCTCAGCCTGTGACTTGTGTCACCATAGAGTTATGACCAGAAAATCCATTTTCATTTCCGGTGCTGCCCGCGGAATTGGCCGCGAAACTGCCGAGCTGTTCGCCCGTAACGGCTACCTCGTGGGCGCATACGACATCTCCCCCGTCGACTGGGCCGACAACATGCCCAACATCATCGCTGGCCACCTCGACGTCACCAGCCAAGAAGACTGGGACCGCGCTCTCGCCAACTTCACCTCCCACACCGGCGGCACCCTCGACATCCTACTCAACAACGCCGGCTTGCTCATTGACGGCCCCTTCAATGAAGACGACCGCAAACGCGAAGACCTCATGGTCGACGTCAACGTCAAGGGCGTCTACAAAGGCTGTCACGCCGCCTTCCCCTACCTGCTTGCCACCCCCCACTCGCAGGTCATCAGCATGTGTTCCGCCTCCGGCATCGTCGGCACCCCCGACATGGCCCTCTACTCAGCCACTAAGTTCGCAGTCCGCGGCCTTACGGAAGCCCTCAACGTGGAATGGGACCAATACGACATTCGCGTCGTCGACATGATGCCCCTTTATGTCAACAGCAAGATGCTCGACGGCGTCTCCACCGCCGGCACCCGTCGAATGGGCGTCCGGCTGGAGCCCAAGGACGTCGCCAAGCGCATCTGGGGCGTGGCCACCGGTATCACCACCAAGCTCCCCACCGTCCACCACCCCGTGGGCAAACAGTGCACCGCTTTCTACCTCACCGAACAGGTCTCCCCGAATGTCATTGCCCGCCTGGTGAACCGCATTCTCACCTACGGAAAATAACGGCCACCGCCGTCCCCTTCTCCGCGACCAGCGTCAATACGCGAATGCGGCGCAGGAGGCTCTCGGGTGACCCGAAAAAGCCCTGGTTAACACTGTTAACCAGGGCTTTTCTGTGGTAGCGATGGAGGGGATCGAACCCTCGACCTCACGATTATGAGTCGTGCGCTCTAACCGTCTGAGCTACATCGCCATGTCTAGTTGTCAGTCGAGGCTCCGCAGCAAAGTGCTTTCAGAGCAAAAAGAGAGCCCCCTGACAGAATCGAACTGTCGACCTTTTCCTTACCATGGAAACGCTCTGCCGACTGAGCTAAGGGGGCAATCTTGTTGAGGGAGATTCACTCTCTTACCAAGCTTCTAGAAGATTACCGGACAGTTGCGTACATGACAAATCGCCTGTATAACGGTAATTTCTTGTTAATCATATATAAAACTCAACCCCCGCTTGTGGCGGGGGTGTGAGAGTGCCAGGTCAAGGATTCGAACCTTGGTAGGCAACGCCGACGGATTTACAGTCCGCTCCCTTTGGCCGCTCGGGCAACCTGGCGTGCACTGAAGAACAGGTGCTCACAAGACTTTAGCGACTCTCCCAGCAATATGCCAAACCGGCAGCTAAAAACTACTAAAGTGGGGTCGACTACGAGACATACACCCCATCACCAGCCACCCGCACGGAAGGACACACCATGGCCGCAGATTCTTCTTTCGACATCGTCAGCGAGATTGATCGCCAGGAAGTCGATAACGCCCTCAACCAGGCCGCCAAGGAAATCTCCACCCGCTATGACTTCCGCAACGTGGACGCTGACATCGTCTGGTCCGGGGACGCCATCGTCGTACAGGCCAACTCGGAGGATCGCGTGCGGGCAGCCCTTGACGTGTTCCAGTCCAAGCTAATCCGCCGGGGTATTTCTCTGAAGGCAATTGAGGCCGGCGAACCGGCCACCTCCGGCAAGCTGGTAAAAATGACCATCACCCTGAAGCAGGGCATCGACCAGCCCACCGCCAAGAAAATCTCGAAGCTCATTCGGGACGAAGGCCCGAAGGGCGCGAAAGTACAGATTCAAGGTGACGAGCTGCGGGTGAGCTCCAAGAAGCGGGACGATCTGCAAGACACCATCGCGCTGGTGAAGGCAGCAGATCTGGACGTGGCGCTGCAGTTCACCAACTACCGCTAGGAGGGTGTGTCTCGCTCGCTACCCGACGCGAGCGACCGTAAAGTCCACCAGCCGGAAGAAGGCTTCCTTGGCGGGGGAATCCTGGAAGATGCTCAGCGCATCTTTGGCTTCGTCACGGTAGGCGTACACCGTCTCTCGGGCCTGCCGCATTCCCGCGGAACCACGCAGCAAAGTGAGAGCTTCCTCCACCAGATTTTCGTCCGTCACGGGGCCAGTGAGGATCTCACGGAGCCGATCCCCCACCGGGCCTTCCTCGTCCAGCGCGTAGAGCACCGGCAGGGTAAACACACCTTCGCGGAGGTCTGTTCCCGGAGTTTTGCCGGATTGGGTGGACTCGGAGGCAATGTCGATGACGTCATCGACAATCTGGAAGGCCATTCCGGTCGCGTGGGCGGCTTTCTTCAAAGCGGCAACCTGCTGCTCGGAAGCACCCGCATAGTGGGCGCCGAAGTGGCCGGCGGCGGCGATCAGCGAAGCGGTCTTCCCGTGAATCACCCGCAGATACGCTTCCACGGACTCCATCGAGCCAGCGTGAACAGTTTCTTCCATCTGTCCGTTCACAAGCTCAGCGAATGTTTCGGAAATCCAGCGGACCGCCTGCGTGCCCATTTCCGACATGATGGCGCTGGCGGCAGCGAAGAGGTAGTCCCCGGCCAAAATAGCGACAGAGTTTCCCCACCGGTTATTGGCGGAGTCCGTACCGCGCCGCTGTTGGGCCTCATCCATCACATCGTCGTGATAGAGAGAGGCTAGGTGGATCATCTCAATCACGGCGCCGGAGCGAATAACGTTGGCGGTGAACTCTTCTGTAACACTTGCGGGAGAATTCTCTGCAATGGCGACCTGCGCGGCCAACAGCACCATAAGGGGGCGGAAGCGCTTCCCCCCCGCTTGGGCAAGATAGGAGGCTGTAAGGGTGGGCATGGCGTGGCCGTTATCAAGACTGCTGAACATCAGGTCCTCAACCTGCTGCATACCACGAGTGGTACGGGCGGCCAGCGCAGCATCACCGAGGTCGATACCAGAGACCTGAGTGTCTTCTGCCATGCGTATTACTTCCTTTAAGAGGTCTGTGATACCCGCGGGAGCATCCGGGGCCATCGGTGGAGGGCAACACCACCAGCCTAATAGGTGGTGCGCAGTCTTGAGATAAATCCTACCGATAGTTAGCGGTTTCATTACAAGGGACGACGGCCATAATGCAACGCCACAATGCCACCCGTCTCATTCTGGTAGGTGGCACCATCCCCCCAGCCCGCATCCTGCAACTCTGCCAAAAGTTGTTCTTGGTTCGGCCAGGCGCGGATAGATTCGGCCAAGTACACATAAGCCTCTGGGTTGGAGGACACCTTAGTAGCGACCCACGGCAACGCCTTCATGAGGTACTCCATGTACACCACCCGGAAAGGCTTCCAGGTGGGGGTAGAGAATTCACAGACGACCAGACGCCCGCCCGGTTTTGTCACCCGCGCCATCTCGCGCAGACCAGCGCGGAAGTCGGAGATATTGCGCAGACCGAAAGAGATGGTGACAGCATCGAAAGAGTTGTCCGCGAAGGGCAGGTGCATACCGTCACCCGCTGCCTTAGGAACAGGGCGGCTCTTGCCGGCTTCCAGCATGCCAATGGAGAAGTCCGTGGCAACACACCAGGCGCCGGACTTGGCCAGTTCAACAGTGGAGACGGAGGTTCCCGCGGCAAGATCGAGGACGCGTTCCCCCGGCCGTAAATCGAGGAGTTGGCGGGTGTGGCGACGCCACAGTTTGTCTTGACCAAAGGACAGCACCGTGTTGGTGATGTCGTAGCGTTTAGCGACACCGTCAAACATGCTGGCGACGTCCTGTGGTTTCTTCTCTAGGCTTGCTCGTGACACAACGCTCAGGTTACCCGTTTTGTGGGCAGAGCAGTAGCTGCACGCATCCGCAGTATCGTGCGAGACTGGTTGACGTGGATCCCCGCGATGGTCCCCCCAAAGTGGGTGCGCCGAATGATGCCACCCGCCCGCATGCGGTAGCGGCCGATCACACAGTAGGCCAACGCGATCCACGGAAGAACGCACACCAGCAGGGATAATGCCGGAACAATCGATAGCGTCCAGCTACGCCCGGAGATTCGCGCATAGTTGGGGTTGGTGTAGTCGTAGTCGACGCGAACCAGTTGCCCCTCCCGCACTCCGGTTGGGTAGAGGATACCGTCACGGGGGTTCTGCACGTTGCCATCGCGGTCTACGAAACTGACGTAGCTGGTGGAGCGTTCAGTGGATTCTACCCGGGCATAGGTGCTAGCGAGGTGGCTATTGATATGGCGGTCGCTAATGGCGCACCCCACTACCATGCTCAGCGACATGAGGAGTACAAAGCAGGCCAGCACGATAAGGATAATTTGTGTGTAACGCAAGCCTTTCCGGAGACGAAGACGGAGATAAGACATCTCGTAATCATCCGGCCGAAGCTCCTGCGGCAGACGACGAATAGTCTTCCCCAGCTTGGTAAACCAGGCTGCAATCCGGCGCTGACGGGCAGTCGGGGTAGATGCTGCAGACACGCTTATCTCCCCGTCAAGGTAGCCGCCAGTGCGTGGCGGTGACGACGCTGCGTGCGCACCTCCACCAGCCGCACGCCAGCCTGCGCCGCATGGCTGGTCAGGACACCCGCTAGTTCCGCCAGCGTGCACTGCTGGTAGGCCACTCCCCAACCAGCTGCCAACGCCTCAAAGTCGGCAGTATGGGGTACCCCAAAGAGCCTCTCGAACTGGTCTTCATATGCGGGCGCACCCTGCTCAAGGGTGGCAAAGATACCGCCCCCAGCATCGTTGGCCACCAGAATTGTGAGGTTCTTGGGGGCATTTTCCAAGGTGGGCACAAGCAGTCCTCCACTGTCATGCAGAGCTGCCAAGTCTCCCAGGAACGCCACCACCGGGCCCGGATGGTGGAGAGCTAAGCCCATGGCAGTGGAGATATTGCCATCGATACCGGAGGCGCCCCGGTTCACCCAGCAGTGAGGGCCAAGGTCCGGGTGGGTGACGGCGAGATCCCGTACCGGGTTGGAGGAGCCCACGAAAAGGAGCAGTGTAGGGTCCGCGGCGACAGCCTCCCCCACCGCGTATGCCACCTCCAAACCGCTGGGGAGCCACCCCGGGTCCGCATCTCGTTGCCCGGCGCGCAATCCGGCCAGAACATCCAGTACGTGGGCACGTGCAGTCCCATCGGCTTCCGCACAGGCCGCCAACCAGCGCTGCGGGCTCTCCCCAGTGACGGTGAGGTTGGTGCAGGCCGTCTGTGCCTGCCCAGCAACATCAGCCCACTCTGTGGGGGCAGTGGGGGCAGTAACGACAATCTGCGGACGCGTAGGGTCCGCGAGCAGGCGGGTGACAGAGCGGTGCAGGGTGGGCTTGCCGACCACCACAAGCTGCTGTGGAGCGGTGGTGGGGTCAGCCAACAGAGCGGGAACGCAAAGGGGGTTGAGGGGAACACCAAATGTACGACCCCCCGGTTCACAGAGAGTTGGGACACCGGCTAAAGCGGGTAGTTCCCAACTCCCCTGCCCCGCGATCACTAAAGTCCGCAGGGAAAGATCCACAGTGGCGGTGTCGCACACTTCTGTCCAGGGACGCTGTGCAGGGCGGCCCTGCCAACAGCGGGGAAGAAATGCCTCGTCCGTCGGCGGTACTGCTACGTCTCCCGGCGATACCGGTCCATCTACCGGTGGTGTTAGGGGCTCCCGAAACGGAATATCAATATGGACTGGGCCAGCACTCGCTGCTGCACGCGCCATGATGCGGCAGAGAGCAGCCCGCCAATGTGCATTCCACCCTTGCATATCCGCCTGCGCCTCGACCTCACGACCGGCTGCGGGAAGGATAAGTTCGTCGACAACATCGTGGGCGAAAATACCGCGTTGCACGATCGTTTGCTGCGCCCCCACACCCTCCATTTCGGGTGGGCGATTAGCTGTTAAAAAGACCACCTGCCGGTGGTTGAAACGGGCCTCTACAGCAGCGGGATGGAGATTCGCCACCGCCGATCCAGAGGTACACACCACTGCCACTGGGGTACCGCTCACCGCCGTCAACCCCAGCGCGAAAAAACCCGCGCTGCGCTCATCCACTCTCACATGGAGGGTAAGCCGGCTGGCAGCCTCGGCTGCGGCTAGTGCAAAGGCCAGCGGTGTGGAGCGCGACCCAGGGCAGAGAACAGCCTCCTGCATCCCGTTGCGGATGAGTTCATCCACCACCACGCGGGCATGCAGTGTCGCGGGAGACAGATCTACTGTCACGGCTCACTCACCCACTCCGCCACCGACACCGGGCTCTCCCCCACTGCGGTCAGCTGCAGCGTGTATCCGTGCGGCATATCCAGGAAGGGCATCCCCTGCGGACCTGGGTGGTGTGGCTCTTCGGTGAGTTCTTCCGCAAGCTCTTGGGCGGTGCTGCGCTGGTCCTCCTCCGGTAGGTCGCCGGTAGCCGCTACCAGGACGACCTCCGGAAAACTGGGGAGTGTGAGCTCCGCTGTACCCGACAGCACCACAACCCGGTGCAAGCCCTCCAAGACACCCGCCAGTTCCAGCGTCTCCCCCGGCGCCACCAGATGCACCCGGCTCGTCACCTGCGGAAGCTCCACCACCACGGTAGAAGTAGGGAGTTTGGGAAGCACATGCCGGCCCGCGGGCAAAACACTAAGCTGTGCTGCCCGCAGCGTGGAGTAGAGCTGGAAGAGCAGCTTATAGCGGGAGGAGTAGATGTGGTCGGGAATACGGCCATCGACTGTCATCTGGCTGATCTCGTTGAGGATGATCGCGAGTTCCCCCGTCGGTTCCTTTGAGCTTTCCGCCATGGACATGGCGAAATCGGGCATTTCACTTGTGAGAATCCGGGCTGCTTCCTGAGCGTACATGATGGTCATGGGACGGTCTTGGGTCACTCGCGGGTGTTTTCCCGCGGCAACTGCTGCGCAGAGCTGGGAGATCAAAGCCCCTTTGAGAGACGGGAAGCCCTCGCCAAAAATCTGGGGAAACTGCAGTTCCAGGTAGCGGGTGGCGTAACTACTGGTGGCTTGCTCCACCAGCACCCCAGCTTCCGCCAGCGCCTGTCCTACCTCCGTCGCATTGCCGGCGCTGATGGAACTGGCCAGCACGATAGTTTCAGGCATCGTGGGGAGGGTTTCCAGAATCTTCACCACAGTGTCGGTGGCGGTGTGGATCTCCTGGGCGAGCTCTTCGTCGGTGGGGGTGTGGGTGGGATCCTGTGGAGCCCAGAGGCGTGCATCCGCAAGGTAGATGAGGCTGTCGTAGTGGAAGGGGGGAAGCTGCTGCGGTTCAGCTGCACCCAGTGGTACCGCCGGCTCGCTGAGCACTTCATCTGCAGCCACCGCGCTCAGCTCTGCATTCGGCTCTGTGCTATTCGGTTTATCGACGCTGGCTACGGCAGGGGAAAGGGTCTCGCTGTCGCCACCGGGCGCGAGTGCCGCACCGCCGGCAGCGGCAAGCTCTTCCTCACTGGCCAGAGGGGCGCCGTCATCGGCACTATCGGAGAAGAAGTCGTTGCCGTCATCAGCCACTTCGTCACCGTCGTCAACGATCACATCGATGTCATCGTCTGTGGGGATGGTGGGGAGGAACTCGAGTGGATCCACAACCTCTAGCGTGCGCCCCACTTGGGCGGCTTGCACCTGCATATGCCAGGCCAGCGCACTGCGACTGCCACACACTAGAGATGCCATGGTCTTCATCCTCATTCTGCGGCCAGACGGCCGCGGTCAAGTAACCCGTGTGGTCTCAGATTACCCAGAAACACTCATCCCTGGGGAGTGGCCAGCCTCTACAGCGCTCGGCTCCGCCTCGCCAGAGACAACTGTCGCGGTATGGTCTGCCGGCGGGTCCGGGATAGGCCAGGCCGAGAAAACACACGCAGGCACCATCACCGGCACAATCGCCCACAAGGGTGCGTCCGCCCCGCCGCAGGCATAGGCAATCCCCACCGATACCAGCTGTACCAACCCGACGATCCCCACGGTTTTACGGTGCGACCCTAAATAACGTTGGAGTTTCTGGTAATTGTGTTCGCGGTGCATGAGCATCGGGTTGAGGCGGCAAAACGTGCGATAAATAAAGGTAAAGAGCACGTCCGTCCAGTAGACGGCGAGTGGGGCAATAGCGGACGGAATGGACACCCCCCGCACCATCAGCACCACACACATCACCAAGGTGGCGGCACCTGCCACATACGCACCGCTCTCCCCCGGGAAAATGCGGGCCCGCGGAAAGTTCCACGGCAGGAATCCGAGAAAACCGGCAATGACGATGAGGGTGAGAATCTGCAGCGTATTATCGACATAACCGCGGCACAAAAAGAGGGTCCACACGCCGCAAATAATGACGGAGAGTGACGTGATGCCATTAATGCCGTCCATGAAGTTGGCAGCATTCGTCACCCACACCGTAAACGGCACCATAAGGATGGCTGTGGTCACCATAGAGGCCACGCTGTACTCGATGGGACCCGTCATCATGAGGTAGATGGTGGTGCCGGACATCGCCACCCCGCCCAAAGCCAACAGCACCACGCCGGCAGTCGTATTGAGACCGTAAATGTCGTCGACAATACCCACCGCGGTGAACCACGCCACCACAATGCCCACCAGCATGAAGAGCGGCGGGATTTCCTCCCAGCCCTCCACAATAAGAGCAATGACGTGCGCCATAATCCCGAACAGGATAGCGAGGGAAATACCGATACCGCCGCCGCGCACAGTGGGGATAGAGTGGGCGCGCCGATTGCCCGGCATATCTACCAGGCCTTGGCCGCCCAGGAAAGGCAATAGGAGAATTGGCGCAATAAGGGACATCACCAGCGCGATAAGCGGTCCCAACATGCGTCTCTACCTTCGATTAGGGGGATGTGGGAGGACGGGCCTGCCCACGTACCATGCGCACCGGGTGGTGTGCATTCTCCAGTGCTCAGTCTACGGGGCTAGCAGGGGGAGGTGACGGTGTTCGCTGGATGAGTTGCGAGCGGGTAGCAGCGCTCCAGCCTCTCCCTCCACCACTGTTCACGATCCGCGGGAGCACGCAGCTCCTCCAAGCGGGCAGGGTCGGGGGCCGCGATCCGATGGGGTAAGTGGCCGTCTACCAGCTGATGTGGTTCACAGACATCCACTGTAAAGAAGCTGCCCGTGCCCAGCCCACAATCCGCCACTGCGGGGAGGGCGGCGGCCGCGGCCAAACCTGCGTTCATTCCGACAGCTGAGTCGAGGGCACTGGACACCGTGAGTGGGTAGGGAATGTGTTCGGCAAGGTGCAGTAACGCCCGTGGACCCCCCAACGGGGCAGCTTTCACGACTACCCGATCCACTGCCCCGGCGGCGATGACGCGGAGCGGGTCGGTGGCACGGCGAATGGACTCGTCAGCGGCCAACGGGATACTGCCAGCTAGTGTGTCGTGGAGTTCTACCAGCTCGGGAATGGTGTGGCAGGGCTGCTCGGCATAGTCGAAGATGTCGTTGCCGCCAGCTGCCTCCACAATGTGGGGGAGGATGGTGCGGGCCTCCGCGACTGTCCACCCCATATTGGCGTCGACACGCAGCCGTGCGGTGGGTGCATAGCGGTGGACGAGGGCCACCCGGGCAACATCATCTGCCCAGCTCTGACCGTGTTCGGCAACTTTGATTTTGAAGGTACGTACGCCGGCAAAGTCCTGCTGTACGAGGCGGCGAATAGTGTTCTGTTGGGTGACGGCGTTGAGCGCGGGGATCGTGCCGTTGACGGGGATCTGGGTGCGGACAGCGGGGGGTGGGCCAAGCCACGCCATCTCGAGGCCACTGGCCAGCCACTGGGCGGCCTCCTCATCTCCATATTCGGGGAAAGCTCCGAATTCTCCCCACCCGGCGGGGCCGGCAAAAAGCATCATTTCGCGATGGTTGATGCCCCGAAAAGTTACCCTCATGGGTATGCTCACCACGATGGCCCGCTCCTGCAGGTCAGCGAGGGTGGGGCAGGATGTGGTGGGGGTACGTGTATCGGCGGGCATAGTTCCACTCTACTGGTCTTTCTCTGATCATTAGGCCGCCTACACAGCATTAGGGCAGTGCAGTAGGCTGGGGTGCATGGAACCTTCGGCCAACATCAAGCGCTCTGGTGCGGATGCCCTTCACCCGATTGAGCCGCAGCCTCGACTAACCGACAATCCTTTCGACTCTTCACAGTGGCGCACTGTTCCGGGGTTCGAGGATCTGACGGACGTCACCTACCACCGGCATGTGGGGGAAGGGCGCGAGTATGGCATTGTCCGGGTGGCATTTGACCGGCCGGAGGTCTACAACGCGTTCCGCCCACACACGGTGGATGAGCTATTGAGAGTGCTGGACCATGCGCGCTGTACGCCCGATGTGGGAGTTGTGTTGCTCACCGGCAACGGGCCGTCCCCAAAGAACGGCGGTTGGGCCTTTTGTACGGGGGGCGACCAGCGTATCCGCGGGAAGTCGGGATACCAGTATGCGCAAACTGATGCGGACGGTGCCCCAATGGGGGACGATGTGACCACGGTAGATTCCGCACGAGTGAAGGCAGAGGGCGGCCGGCTCCACATCCTTGAGGTGCAGCGACTTATTCGGACGATGCCGAAGGTGGTGATGTGTCTGGTGAATGGCTGGGCTGCCGGTGGCGGGCACTCGCTGCATGTGGTGTGTGATCTCACCCTGGCGAGCCGGGAGTGTGCCAGGTTTAAGCAGACGGATGCCGATGTGGGCTCGTTCGATGCCGGTTTTGGTAGTGCCTATCTGGCGAAGCAGGTAGGGCAGAAGCGGGCACGGGAGATCTTCTTTTTGGGTCGTTCGTATACTGCCGCGCAGATGTATGAAATGGGGGCCGTGAATGAGGTTGTCGATCACGCCGATCTAGAGACAGTGGCAATCGAGTGGGCAAGGGTTATTAATAAAAAGTCTCCGACTGCCCAGCGGATGTTGAAGTTTGCCTTCAACTTGGCTGATGATGGTTTGGTGGGCCAGCAGGTTTTTGCTGGTGAAGCTACTCGTCTGGCGTATATGACGGATGAGGCGGTGGAGGGCCGGGAGGCGTTTTTGGAGAAGCGAACCCCGGAATGGGAGCAGTTCCCGTTCTATTACTAATGCCGTAGTTGTAATTTATTCGCGTGGTGTTCACTCGCCAAATCTGTGATTTATTAATACTGGTAAACCCCTAGTGGCCCTTTAGCTTTATGCATAAAGGTTTTCTTTAGATTTATTGTCCTACATCCTTTTTAAATATTTTTGCTACGTTGCAGGACAGCCTTCTTAAACCCCTGAATTACTTGCCCTCCTTAACGTTTAGATGTCTCACACAGCAGACCAGGATAAACGGGAGGTGAACTACGTTGTGTATCGTCCAAAGTTAGACGATAATCATCTCCGTGAGTCCTGAATTAATCATTCTCTGTATCGTGGTCGTTACCGCTCTGGCGTTCGACTTCACCAACGGATTCCACGACACAGGCAACGCAATGGCTACCTCCATTGCCACCGGCGCACTGAAACCCAAAGTCGCCGTCTCCCTATCCGCAGCTTTAAACCTTGTCGGCGCATTTCTCTCCGTGGAAGTCGCAGCCACCGTCGCCAAAGGCATCGTCAACCTCGACAAAGTGGGCATTAACCTGGCAGACGGCAAAAACCACAAGTTGCTCCTGATTGTCTTCTGCGGTCTCGTGGGCGGCATCCTCTGGAATCTCTTGACCTGGCTCTTCGGCCTCCCCTCCAGCTCCTCCCACGCCCTCTTCGGCGGCCTTATCGGCGCCGCCCTCATCTCCCTGGGGGCGGGTGGCGTCGTCTGGGGCGGCGTCATCGGCAAGATCGTCATCCCCGCCGTCCTCGCCCCCGTCGTCGCCGGCATCATCTCAGCGATCGGCACTGCACTGGTCTACCTCATTACCCGCAAAGTCGAGCATGAGAAACAGATACGCGGCTTCCGCTGGGGACAAATCCTCTCCGCGTCCCTCATCTCCCTCTCCCACGGCACCAACGATGCCCAGAAGACGATGGGCGTCATCTTCCTCGCCCTGGTCGCCTACGGCAAGGTTAACCCGGATGACGGTATTCCGATCTGGGTCAAGCTGTGCTGCGCATTGGCCATCGCCCTCGGCACCTACATCGGCGGTTGGCGCGTCATCCGCACCCTCGGTAAGGGCCTGGTAGAAATTGAATCCCCGCAAGGTATGGCCGCAGAAATGGCTAGTGCCGCGGTGATCCTCACCTCCTCCCACTTCGGCATCGCCCTCTCCACCACCCACGTCTCCACCGGCTCCATCCTCGGCACCGGCCTTGGCCGCAAAGGTGCAGAAGTGCGCTGGGGAGTCGCCGGACGTATGGTTATCGCCTGGGTAATTACCCTGCCCGCTGCCGCCATCGTCGGCGCCCTCACCTGGCTGATTGGCCACTACGTCGGCCTCCACAACGAACTGCTCGGCGTTATCGTCGTCTTCGCAGTGCTCGTCGCCACCGCCGGCTACATCTTCCACCACAGCCGCAAGACCCCCGTGAACGCCGAAAACGTGAACGACGACTGGGACGCCCACAACCCCACTCAGCTCAACGACAACAACGGCAAAGCCCCCAAAGATCGCAAGTCCCACAAGCTCGGAAAGGACTCCAAGCAGGGCACAGTTGCTGCCACCCCGGCAACAACACTCGACCCCACCACGACAGTGTCCACCGACTCCGTCACTAACGCCCCCGTCGCTGAGGCAGTCGCCGAAACCCTTCACACTCCGCAGCAGGGAGGTCAACGCTAATGTTGATAGAAACCCTTCGTAACCTGCCCGCCGTCCTTCTCGTTGGCCTCGTCTTCGGCGCTGGACTGCCCGTCCTCTTCGCCTTTGCCATGGCTGCCGGCTCCGGCAAGACCGAAGAAGTAGACGGCAAAATGGTGGAAGTGAAACCCCCAGCCATCCCCATGCGGGTCCTCTCCTACGTGCTCTTCGCACTCGTCATCGTCCTCATTGTGATGGGCGTTCTGTGGGTCTCCCAGCACTTCATCTACACCACCTTCGGACTCGACATCTTCCACACCGGCGGCAAGGGATAACCACCCGCGTTCCCACCGCCCCCAATAATCACATAACTCTTCCACAGGAAGCGGCGTCTTCCCATGCACCTCCAGGTACTCACCCTCGCCCCCACGCGAGATAGCTACCGCCAAGCAGAACCCTGCTTAGCGACCATGTTGCAGGGTGACGCCGCTTCCGCCTATTTACCCGCCCCCACCACCGCTGCCGGAACCGCCGCCCTCACCCAACTCACCCCCTACCTCCCCCACCTCGCAGCTGACACCACCCTCGTCGTCGCCACCTCCGGCACCACCGGAGACCCAAAATATGCCCAGCTAGGAGCACCCCAACTACGCGCCTCCGCCACCGCCACACACCAAGTACTGGGCGGCCCCGGAGCCTGGCTCCTCCCCCTCCCACCCCACCACATCGCCGGCATGCAAGTACTCCTCCGCAGCCTCGCCGCCGGATATGAGCCCACTCTCCAAGACACCCGCGGCGGATTCACCCTGGACAGCTTCGCCACCCTCACCCACCAACTGTTGGAACGCACCCCAGACACCCGGCACTACACCAGCCTCGTCCCCACCCAACTTCACAAAATCCTCACCGCCACTGCCCACAGCGACCCAGCCGGCCACGCAGCTCTCCAAGCACTCACCTGCTTCGACGCCATACTGGTAGGGGGCGCTGCCCTCGCACCCGAACTACTGCGCCAAGCAACCGACGCGGGTGCCCGCCTAGTCCGCACCTACGGCGCCTCCGAAACCGCGGGCGGATGCGTCTACGACGGTGTTCCCCTACCCGGCGCACGTGTCGAAATCGAGGATGCTACTGGGCGCATCTGGCTGGGCGGAGACACCATTGCCACCGGCTACCTCAACAAACCCCACCACGTTGCCTGGCAACGCCCCGGCTGGTTCCGCACCGATGACCACGGCCACTGGGACACCACCCACACCCCACCACGCCTCCACGTAGACGGGCGCCTTGACGACGCCATCTCCAGTGGCGGACTCACCATCTTCCCACACGTCGTCGAAAACGTCCTCGCCACCCATCCAGCTATTGCGCAAGCGGTCGTCCTCGGCCGACCCGACGAGCGCCTGGGTGAACACGTAGCAGCCGTCATTGTGCCAACCACCGCCCCACAGGCAACTCCCGACTTTCTCCCCACCCTGGCAGAACTCCGTACCTGGGTCATGGATGCCGGGCTCCCCGCCACAGCCGCCCCCCGCGAACTCATCGTCCGCACCAGCCTCCCCTTAAAAGGTATCGGCAAAATCGACCGACGGGCCCTCCAGGGCAGCCTGCCAGAAACGGCCCCACCGGCGTGAGCTTTGCGTTCCCACCGCTCATAGGAGCACCCGCGCGGAAAGTGCAAGAATAGACCCGTGAACGACGCCACCATCCCCACCACCCCTAGCCCAGAGATCCCACACTACACCGCCACCTTCCACGACTGGCTCATCGGGGCCCGCACCCACACCTGGCCCAATGCCATCGCCCCCGTTATTGTCGGCACCGCCGCCGCCATCCGTATCTTGGGCGCAGACTGGCTCCACAACTTGATCTGGGTGCGTGCCCTCCTCGCCATGATGGTGGCCTGGGCACTCATCGTGGGGGTGAACTTCGCCAACGACTACTCCGACGGCATCCGCGGAACCGATGACGATCGCGTCGGCCCACAACGCCTCACCGGCTCCGGGCTAGCCAAACCCTCCCATGTGAAAGCCGCCGCGTTTGGCTTCTTCGGCATCGCCGGGGTCGCCGGCATTGCACTCTGCCTCATCTCCGGCTTCTGGTGGCTCATCCTCATCGGTATCTGCTGCGTCTCCGCCGCCTGGTTCTACACCGGCGGAAAACACCCCTACGGCTACCGTGGCCTCGGAGAAGTCATGGTCTTCATCTTCTTCGGGCTGATCGCCGTCATGGGCACACAGCTCACCCAGCTGGGCAGCATCAGCTGGGAAGGGGCGGTAGCAGCTGTCGCCGTCGGCGCCTTCTCCTGCGCCAACAACCTCGTGAACAATTTGCGCGATATTCCCTCCGATACCGCCTCCGGCAAGATCACCCTGGCGGTACGCCTGGGTGACAAGCGCACCCGTATTCTCGATGCGTTCTTGGTGTTCGGACCGTTCATCCTGAGCTGCGTACTGGCACTGAGTTCGGTGTGGACCCTTCTCTCCCTCCTCGCCCTCCCTCTCGCCTGGAATGCCTACACCCCGGTCCGTACTGGACAGGTGGGGCCGGCCCTGGTGGTGTCGTTGAAGCGAACCGGCAAAGCCATGCTGGTCTGGTCTCTCCTGCTGGGCGTGGGACTAGCGCTAGGGGCCCTCGGTGTGGGTGTGGCAATTGGTTAAAGTGGGGAGGTAGGAGTTCCCCGACGCTACTCCTCCCGGTGCCCCCTCCGTCAACTATCCGCGGGGCTAGAACGGGCGGGAAGACTCCTCCCAGCATCACTCCAGAGATGATGGTGACGATGGCAGCACCGGCAGCACCAGTAATCTCGAGAACACCCGCCCTACCCCCGCTGACGACCCCGATTTTTTGCGCAAAGTCTAACGTCCAAAACCTTCGCTAGCTCCTACTTCTCTCGCTACAGTGAGAACATCATCGCCGGATCACAGCGTGATGCGAGGAGCAACACCCATGACGGGCACCATTGTCGGCTATCCCATCGGTCACTCACGCTGGCAAGTGCGCTCACTCTCGGGCTAGCCAGTATGCTCCCCTCCCTCTCCCCTGCCCACGGCGCAACTCTCTCCGGTAGCCCCACCCTGCCCGGCGCCGGAATACCCAACACCGTCAGCGCCAACACCGTCACTGGCTGGCCAGATACTGGTTGGCTCGGCACTCCCCCCTACCAGTTCCCCGGCAACGATGGCCAACCCCATAACATCACCTGGGATAAACACTCGTACATAGTGGACGGTCAACGCCTCACCATCTGGTCGGGAGAACTTCACTACTGGCGCCTCCCCTCCCCCCAGCACTGGCGGGATATTTTCCAAAAGATGAAGGCTGCCGGCTTCAACGCCGTCTCCCTCTACTTCTTCTGGGGCTACCACCAGAGCGCCCCCGACCTTCCCCTCGACTTCTCCGGCATCCGCGATGTCGATCTCCTCCTCCGCCTGGCAGACCAACAGCGCCACCACCACCCGCTCCGACCGCGACCCCACCAACTGGGAGCAACAACGCACCTGGCTCCGCAGCATCAACCACATCCTGGCCCGCCACCAGGTCACCACCGGCGGCGGCTCCGTCCTCCTGTACCAAGTGGAAAATGAAGAGCCCAACGACTCCAAACCTTACGAAAACTACCTCGCACGCCTGGTGAAGGTTGCTCGTGCAGACGGCATCACCGTGCCAATCTTCCACAATGACCCCGCGCCCGGCAATAACTGGGCATACAGCACGCCGCGAACCGGTCTCAACACCTACTCCTACGATGAATACCCGGTCCTCTTTGACTGCGCCGCCGCCTGCAAAGAACTCGTCGACCACGGAGAGAACGTCGATCGCGCCTTCGCCGCCGCCCACAACTCCCCACACTTCATCGCAGAATGCCAAGGAGGGGCCTTCACCGCCTACGGTGCCTCCTTCGATCCCACCACGTGCGCCGACTTTGTTGACGGCAACTTCTACCGCCAGTGGATCGCCCTCAATAATGGGAATGGCGTCACCGCCTTCAACTACTATATGCTCTTCGGCGGCACGAACTGGGGCTGGACTGGCTCACCCCGCAACGGGTTTACCTCCTACGACTACGGCGCCTCCATCACCGAGGATCGCGATCTACGAGACAAGCTGTCCGTGCAGAAGGAAAACGGCTACTTTTACTGCGCCTTCCCCCAACTCGTCATGATGGACAGTGCCTCCGCCCCCGCCCTCACTCACAAATGGGGAGGAAAGATCAAGGGTTACCGGCGGGTCGCTGCCGGGATGCGCCATCTCTCCATGTCCGGCCGCGGCTCCCAATACCTGGCCTTCCGCCTGGCCGACTCCAACGATGTCACCCTCACCAAATTCACCACTGCACTACGCCTTGTCGGCCCCACCGGCCAGAAGGTCACCTTCCCACGCGTCCCTCAAGAAGGCCAACTCATTCTGCACGGCCGCGATGCTTTACAGATCCCGGTGGACTTCACTATCGGCGATTGGGGAGCCTACTACTCCACCGGACAGCTCTTCTTCAACGGGCACTTGGCTGGCCGCCCCTTCGCGGTGGTGACGGGTACCGCCGGAGACCGGGGAGAGATCGTCCTCCACACCCCACATCGGCCCCAAGTGAGCAGCCGCAACACCTCCGTCACCTCCAGCTGGGATAGTGGCACGCACCAACTACGCATCAACTATGACTGGAGCTTCCACTACGACATCACTGTCACCATGCGCGGCAACACACCTCTCACCCTGCACATAGCCGACCGGCAGAGCCTGATCCGCACCTGGTCCCCCAAAAACTGGCTCAACGGCACCATGCACGGCATGCTGGTAGACAACGCCGATCTTGTCAGCGGCGTCTACTACCAGGGCAATACCGCCCACCTCACCGGCTCCATTCGCGCACCCCAGCGCATCAACCTCTGGCTGCCTGCCGGCATCATCCATGCCACCTGGAACGGGCAGCCTCTGACCCTCCACAAAGCCGGCATCCACTACCAGGCCACCCTCCCTGGCCCCGCCGCCATCACCCTCCCCACCCTCACGTGGGTAAAGCATGAGGAAAGCTACGAGCCTAACCCCGCCTACAACGACTCGTACTGGCGGACCGCCAACCTTAAACGCACCTGTAACCCGCAGCAGGGGCCCGGCTTCTTCCAACGAATCGTCCTCGATGCGAACGCCTACGGCTACCGCGACGTGCAGCGACACCTTCTCCCGCCCTATCCGCGTGTACCCGAGGTGACTGTTCAGCGGTAGTCCAGGGGGCCATGGAGCAGTAACGGTACAGCTAGTGCGAAGTGCCGGTAGTGCTCAGAAAGCAGTTCCAAGTGAGCAGCGCCCACTAAGAAGTGCCCACTAAACAGCCTCCAGCAGGAGCGATTGCTCTCTGACACACATAGGCCTACCACCTTTCTGCAGGGTTACGGCAATGGTTGCCGTCGCTGCGACGTGGCGAAAATCTCGCCGCCCATTCGCGAGTATTTCACCGCTTTTCCGCAACTCAGCAGGTCACGGCAATGATCGATTAAGAAACTGTGACACGCCCTTTTTGAGGTACGTTGCATACTTGCCATCTGTGCACGTCAGAGCACGAAAAGCAGAGTTCTACTTTTGGATAAAGTGGGGGTGACGCCGTGTTCTCGCCACGGCACCACAACTCTGCGTGAGGAGCAAGACATGGCATTTGCCACCAAGCACCCGATGTCTCGGGTGGTTTCCTTGACAAGCGCTGTAGCTCTGAGTTTGGCCACCCTGGTTCCCATGTCTTCCATGGCACCAGCCTCCGCCGCACCTCAAGCTGCGCCGTCTTCCCAATGGATCAAGTCAACCAACTATAAGTACCCAGGAAACGATGGCAAACGCCATAAAGTTACTTGGGATAAGTACTCCTACAAAGTCGATGGGCAGCGCCTCAACATCTGGTCTGGCGAAGTACATTACTGGCGACTTCCCTCCCCCAACCAATGGCGCGACGTCCTACAGAAGATGAAGGCCGCCGGCTTCAACGCCGTCTCCTTCTACTTCTTCTGGGGCTTCCACCAGAGCGCCCCTGACACCCCCTTCGACTTCTCCGGCATCCGCGATATGGATCTGCTGCTCCGCATGGCTGCAGAAGAAGGTCTCTACGTTATCGCCCGCCCCGGCCCATACATCAACGCTGAAATCTCCATGGGTGGTATGCCCGCCTGGCAGACGAACAGTTCACTGCCACTACGTACCGCTTGGGACAGCACCAACTGGAAAGAACAGCGAGCCTGGCTACGGGCCATTAACCGCATCCTGGCGCGCCACCAGGTCACCAATGGGGGTGGCTCAGTTCTTCTCTATCAAGCAGAGAATGAAGAGCTACTCTCGGTGGGCCCCTACGCCGATTACGTGAAGAAAATCGTCAAGGCCGCTAAGGACGATGGCATCACCGTGCCTATCTTCCACAACGACTACGCCCCCATGAGCAACTGGGCCTTTACCACCAAGGACACCGGGCTGGACGTCTACTCCTACGACGACTACCCCATCCGCTTCGACTGCTCCGCCGAACGCCAAAAGCTCAGCGACCACAACTGGCACATCGACCCCGCATTTAAAGCCGCCAACAACTCACCCCACTTCATTGCGGAAGCACAAGGTGGCGCCTTTACCCCGTGGGGCGCGTCCTTCAACGCCTCTGCCTGTGAACGCTTTGTCGACGCCAACTTCTACCGCCAGTGGGCGGCTCTGAACAACGGCGCCGGTGTTACCGCCTTCAACTACTACATGATCTTCGGCGGCACGAACTGGGGCTGGACCGGCTCCGCCCACTCCGGCTTCACCTCCTACGACTACGGCGCCTCCATTACCGAGGACCGCAACCTGCGCGACAAACTGTCCGTGCAGAAGGAAAACGGCTACTTCCACCGCGCCTTCCCGCAGCTGGTGGTCATGGATGCAGCCTCCAACCCGGCCGTCAACAATGTGCACGGCTCCAAGGTGAGGAGCTACCTGCGTACCTCCGCTGGCATGCGCAACCTATCCATGTCCAGCAAGGGCTCGCAGTACATGGCGTTCCGCCTAGCCAACTCCAACGACACCACCCTCACCAAGTTCACCACCAGTCTGACCACCTACGCCCCGAACGGCCAGAAGGTCACCTTCAACCGGGTACCGCAGGAAGGCCAGCTCATTCTGCACGGTCGCGACGCCTTACAGATACCGGTGGACTTCAAGATCGGTGACTGGGGAGCCTACTACTCCACCGGACTGCTGTTCTTCAATTCCCCCATGAAGGGCCGCCCGCTGGCCGTACTGACCGGCACCGCCGGAGACCGAGGCGAAATTGTGCTGCACGCCCCCACCAAGCCAGTGGTGAAGAGCGGCAACAAGTCGGTCACCTACACCTGGGACAAGGCCAAAAAACAACTGCGGATCAACTACGACTGGGGCTTCCCCTACGACATCAAAGTGTCCATGAAAGGTAAGGCTCCTCTGACCCTCCGCATCGCGGACCGTCACAGCCTCATCCGCTCCTGGTCCCCGCAGAACTGGTTGAACGGCAGGATGCAGGGCATCCTCGTGGAGAACGCGGACCTCGTTCGCTCCGTCCGCTACGAGGGCAACACTGCACACCTGGTGGGCTCCACCACCAAGCCGCAGAACGTTAAAATCTGGCTTCCCCAGGGCATCACCAACGCCACCTGGAATGGCCAGGCCCTGCCGTTGGAAAAGGCTGGAACCCACTACCGCGCTGCCCTCCCCGGACCCGCCGCTGTCTCCGTTCCGAGGCTGAAGTGGGTGAAGCACGAGGAAGGCTACGAAGCCAACCCGAACTTCGACGATTCCCGGTGGCGCGTCGCCAACATCAAACATCCGAAGAACTTCCGGCAGGGCCCGGGCTTCTTCCAGGATGTCGTCCTGGATGCGAACGCCTACGACTTCCATGAAGGTGACGTCTGGTACCGCGCCCACTACACCGCCGCCACTGACGACCCCGCTATCTGGGTGAAGGCCTTCGGCGCCCCGGGCTCCAACTTCCTGGTGTGGATGAATGGCAAGTATGTGGGTGCCTCCGCTGCCGTGAAGGGTAGCGTAGCAGACACCGGCCTGGACAACGAGTCCTCCAAGGACCCGACCGCCAACCTAACGGAAAGCCCCAAGTCCATCAGCTTTAAAGTGCCGCGCGGCACCGTGAAGAAGGGGCAGAAGGTCGTCCTCTCCATCCTGCTGCGCAACAACGGCCAGCGCGTGGACTGGGAAGGCATCGGCAACAACCTGCACGCAATGGGTGTGCTAGATGCCCGCGTAGGTAACAAGGGCAAGGTGACCTGGAAGATCCAGGGCGCCCGCGGCGGCATCCACCCAGTAGATAAGGTTCGCGGAATCTACAACAACGGTGGTCTCTACGGCGAGCGTGCCGGCTGGTATCTGCCCGGCTTCCCCGACAACACCTGGAAGCCGGCAGCCACCATGCATGCCACTAAGCCGGGCGTCACCTGGTACCGCTCCGACTTCACCCTTAATGCCCCCGCCAACCAGGACGTCATGCTGCGGCTGAACGTCAAGTCCAAGCGCTTCGAGCCGAACCGCAAGGACAAGGCACACACCGTCATGTTCATCAACGGCTGGAACGTGGGAACCTGGGTGGGAAATGTGGGCCCGCAAAAGTCCTTCACCATCCCTGCTGGTTTCCTTAACCGCAACGGCAAGAACGAAATTGCTATTGCAGTAACAGCAGAGGATGCCGGCTACGGGCCGGAAACAATCCAGCTGGCTGTTATCGACAACTGGCTGGGCTCCGTCCCGTGGATGGAGAACAAGGCCCCCGGCTACCAGCAGCTGAAGCACAACCTGATGCCTGCCTATCCGCAGATTCGGATGGCCACCGTCAAACAGAGCTAACCCTCAGTTACTGATAACACCAGAAGGGGAGCATCTCACCGGATGCTCCCCTTCTGTTATACGCAGTGTAGCTTTGCCCAGTATGACTTCCTCGAGGCCAACTCGACGTGCGGTTTTAAGCCTGTAAACCTTGCGTGAAGTCGGACTTTACGCTGGCAGGGTCCGACGTACCAGACGGTTCCTGGTACTCAATATCGGTAATGATGTCGCCATCAAACACCAGGGTGGTGATGGAGCCAAGGGAGCACATGCGCTTGCCAGGATGGTGCCCCAGGCTCTTCTCTTCAGCGAAAAGCCGCAGTACCCAAATGACGCATTGGTGGCAGACGCACACGGCCTCATGGCCACGGTTCTCCCTAACGGCTTGGTGCGCCATTGCTAGCATCCGCTCCACCATCTTGGCGTAGTGCTCGCCCCAGGAGGGAGTTCGCACGTTCCCTAGGTGTTTCCAGATACGGGGAGTAGTAAGAATCGACTTCGGGGTGAGGAGTTCATTCTCCAGATTCGAACCTGCCTCAATGAGCAGCGGACTGGTGACGATATCCAGGCCGAAATCATGGGCAAATGGGTAGGCAGTCTGCTGGGCACGCTTCAACGGCGACGCATAAACAGCCGTAATATCGTGACCGCGCAACGCATTTGCTGCATTAATGGCATGCTGCTCGCCACGCTCCGTGAGCTTAAATCCACGTTGACGGCCATAAAGACGGCCAGAGGGGTTATCGACCTCGCCGTGACGCACAAAGTGCACCTTGGTAATGGTCCCCGATGCCCCCGGCGGATACTGCCAATCCTGGTCTTCTCCAGGCAAAGGTGACGGGTACGTGGACTCAGTCATCAAAGACGCTCCTTAACGTGTTGCCCCAGAGCCGCCACCAGCCAGGCAGCAGCAGTGCAGCAAGCTGCACACGGCATGTTGATACTCTTCGCAGTCTATCGAATCAGCGGCGAGGGAGAGGCGCTAGCCCCGGCGCAGTCGCAAGGAGTTGCCTACCACGAAGAGATCGGAACACACCATCGCAAACCCCGCCATCATCGGGTTGAGGTAGCCAAACATGGCCAACGGAATCATGGCGACGTTATAAATGAATGCCCAGAACAGATTGCCCCGCACGATACGGTTCATACGACGCGCCAAATGCAGTGCCTCGGGGACAGCCTCCAAGTCGCCACGTACCAAGGTGAGATCGGCGGCCTGCATTGCCGCATCGGTACCCGTCCCCATGGCAATACCCAGGTGGGACAGCGCCAGCGCGGCGGCATCGTTAATGCCGTCACCCACCATCGCCACCATCTTGCCCTGCTGCTGCAGTTCCGCAATCTTGTCGGCCTTCTGGGTGGGCAGCACGCCGGAAATAACGTCCTCCGCTGGGATACCCACTTCGTCCGCAATATGCTGGGCAGCTTGTGCATTGTCGCCCGTCACCAGGACAGTCTGGCAGCCCTGCTCATGCAAGGCGGCAATGGCTGCGGCGGAGGTGGATTTCACAGTGTCGGCAATGACAATCTTGCCGATGAACTCATCATCCCGGTAGACCGCCACCTGTGTGGCAGCCAGGCTGAGCTCAGCAGTAGATAGGCGCAGTGCCTCAGCACCCACCTTATCCCGCGGCTTGCCCACAAACACCCGGGCGCCGGACACGTCACCAACCACACCTTCCCCCGGCACGGCAGTAATACCCTCTGCCGTCACCACAGTGTCGCTACCAGCTGACCGCACAATGGCCGCGCCAAGGGGGTGCTCAGAGCCCCGCTCCACAGCCGCCGCCCACTGCACAACCTGGGCGGAGGAGAAGCCACTCACCGGTACCACGTCCACCACCGACATTTCGCCGGTAGTGATGGTGCCCGTCTTGTCGAAGACGACAGTGTCGATATCCCGCACCTTCTCCAGGGTTTCCTGGGAGCGCACAATAATGCCGCGTTGGGCGGCCCGGCCAGTACCCACCATGAACGCCAGCGGTGTCGCCAACCCAAGCGCACAAGGACAGGCGATGATGAGAACTGCCACGCCGGCGGTAAAGGCCGCTGCCACCGACTCGCCCGCCACCAAATGACCACCCAGAGCAACGAACGCCAGCAGAATCACAATGGGAACAAAGACACTGGAAATACGGTCGGCCAGGCGCTGCGCATTCGATTTGCTCTCCTGCGCTCGCTTCACCGCCTCCGTAATAGCAGCCAGCTGCGTGTCCGCCCCCACGGCTGTTGCGCGCACCAGCAGAGTGCCGGTGGTATTCACGCATCCGCCAATAACCTCATCGCCCGGCGCGACGGGCTGCGGCATAGACTCTCCTGTCATGGCAGAGGCGTTAACAGAGCTCACACCTTCGACAACCACACCATCAGTAGCGATCTTGTCGCCCGGCAGCACGCGGAAGAGATCATCCTTCGACAACGAACTCACTGGGATACGGTGTTCTACCCCCTGAGCATCGACGAAGAGAGCATCCTTCGCCCCCACATCCATGAGTGCGGTAAGCCCGGCGCGGGCCGAGCGCTTCGCACGGTGCTCCAGATAGCGACCCAGCAGGAGAAAGACGATGACGCCGGCAGCGGACTCAAAATAAACCTGCCCACTGGGGTCCACATTCGGGTTCCACAGCTGCATACTGTGGTGCATTCCGATGTGGCCCGCCGTTCCAAACAGCATGGCTCCCAGGCTCCAGAAGTAGGCGGATAGCGTGCCGAGGCTCAGCAGGGTGTCCATGCTGACGGTGTGGTGTTTGGCATTAGCGATGGTGGCGCGGTGGAATACCCAGCCAGGGTAGAACACCACAATGGTGGTGAGAACCAGACACAGCCACTGCCAGCCCGGGAACTGAGCGGACGGCACCATCGAGATAACCATGACGGGCAGGGTGAGAACCGCTGCGACGATGAGGCGGGTGACGAGATCGCGGCTAGCTTTCTCCTCCGCCTCTACGATCTGCTGGTCCGCATCGACGGCGGAGATGCTATTGCCGTCAGAGAGAAGCCGGGCGTCGTAGCCGGCCCCCTTCACCGCCTCGATGAGATCCTGGGCACTGTAGCTGTCGGCTGCTTCCAGGGAGGCGCTTTCGGTGGCGAAGTTGACCATGCACTCCACCCCCTCAAGTTTGTTGAGGGTGCGCTGCACATGGTTGGCACAATTAGCACAGGACAAGCCCAGCAGTGCGAGTTCAACATGGCGATAGTCCGCGGTGGACGCCGGCACATGTGCGGTGGACGCCGGCGCAGTCTGCACCGCGGAGGCGGCAGGCGCCGGGCAACTGTCTTCAGCCGACGATGAGCGAGGTGTAGAGGAAGGCATGGGCGGCTCCTTGTGAGATAGAGAGGACCTGTCTGATACCGATGGGTGGCGCCAGACAGGCGGGGAAACTTCTGGTCTCGATCGCTGCGGCGGTACATGCCGCACGACCGAGAAGGCGAGCGTTAGACGAGGGTGAAACCAGCCTCTTCGACGGCTGCGGCGAGGGCGTCACGGGGCACGTCACCTTCCGCATCAAAGGTCACGTTGCCGGAGGCGAGATCGACAACGACGTTGGAGACACCGGGGACCTTGGAGACTTCATCGGTGACGCGCTGGACGCAGTGTCCGCAGGTCATGCCGTCAACTTTTACGGTGGTGCTAGCCATGAGGAAACTCCTTACAGGTCAAAAGGTCAACGTGGATATGCAGGCAGCCACCCGACTATCCGGGTATAGCGGCTCCTAGTCGGCACAACGTGGGAACTGAGGTGACTATTCCGGCTTCGGCCGACGGCCAGGAGTGAGAAACGTCACATCGGGGTAGAACCAGCGAACCGTAGTGGGCCACACCAACAGCACCAACACCGCCAGCACGACGAAGAGATGCAGCAAAGGCATCCCACCCCGCCCCACAATCGCGACGATCGCCAGCGCAATCACAGACACTGCCGTGACCCCGACCTGGATCTTCCAGCCCAGCGTAGACTTCTGATGTGTCGCACTCGCCAGCGCCCCCACCGCTAATCCGGTGACGATACAGATAATGGCAGCAGTACGGGCTTCCGTCACCTGGAAATCCGACTCTGCATACCTGCTGATAGAGCGCAGCATGATGAAGCCACCAGCAACTCCTAGTAAGGTGGCAACGAGAGATAGATAATAGGCGAAGGACACACTCGCCGGACGGGTTGTCTTCACACTAGCTACCTTAACGGAAAAGCCCCTCGTCTCGCCTTTCTTAGCACGCACCAGGAGATGACCATGGTCGACTCTCATCAGCCCCAGACGGACGACGCTGCCCAAACGCCGCGTCTGCTGGTGAGCCGCCCCGCCGGTGACCCCTTCAGTAAGGCCCTCGAACAGGCCGGATACGAAGTGGTCTCCACCCCCTTCAACCATTGCTGCACCGCTGGTGACCCCCACGGTCCCGGCCTTTCTGTCGTCAGCGCTTGGGAAGAGCCCCTTCGCACTGGCCACGTTATGTGGGTAGTCTTTGCCTCCCGCCGCGGAGTTGAAGTCCTCAACAAACTCCTCCCCGATGCCCTCGCCGACGCCGCCAAAGCTGGCACCAAGTTCGCCGTCGTCGGCCCCGCCACCGGTGCAGCCCTGCGCCGCCTTGGCCTCGAGCCCGACCTGGAGATGCCCGCCTCTGCCGCTGCCGGCCAACAGCTGGGCAAAGCGCTTCGTGAAAAAGTTGACTACCCACCGTCGAAGCCCACCAAGAAGATGCCACCCGTCCCCACTCTGCTGTGCATTGGCTCGGCGCTCTCCCGCTGGGATTCCGCCGTGATGCTGCACGAGGCCGGCTGGGACGTTACTTGCCTGCCCGTATATACCATGCTGCCGGTGGAGGCGGATGAACTACCCGCCGGCACCATTGACGGCTGGCGCCACGGCGAGTTTTCCTGCGCGGTAGTGACTGCCCCGTCCGCCGCCCGCGTCCTCTCCGACGTGTGTGGCAAAGGCACCGTGGTATGTATTGGCGACACAACCGCCGCCACCGCCAAGAAGGTGGGCCTGAAGGTCAGTCGGGTAGCTAAGACCGCCGACCCAACCGGTGTCCTCGAGGCGGTTGAACAGGCGTTCCCGCTGAAGGAGGATGCTGTCTCTGCCTCCCCCGCCCAGTCCTCTTAAAGGCTCCGACTGTGTATCCTGTGCAACGCCCGCGCCGCCTGCGCTCCACTGCAGCTCTGCGCGATCTCGTCCAAGAGACCCGCATCTTCCCCAAGCAGCTCATCTACCCCGCTTTTGTGCGTGACGGGATCAGTGAACCCGCCGCCATCTCCTCTCTCCCCGGCCAATATCAGCACACGCTGGACTCGCTGCGTCGGCTGGCGGTGGAGTGTGCCGAAGCGGGGATCGGCGGCATCGACCTGTTCGGTGTGCCCCGCGAGGAGGATAAAGACGAGTGCGGATCGCAGGCCTGGGCAGAGGATGGCATCCTCAACCGGGGGCTGCGGGTGCTCCACGAGGAGCTGGGGGACGATCTTGTTATCTGCGCCGATACTTGCCTTGACGAGTTCACCTCGCATGGGCACTGCGGGCTGGTACGACCGGACGGGACCGTCGACAATGACGCCACCCTCCCCTGCTATGTGCGGGAAGCTCTTGCCCAAGCACAGGCGGGGGCTCACATGGTGTCCCCCTCCGGGATGATGGACGGCCAGGTGGCTGCGATTCGGAATGGTCTAGATGAGGCGGGGATGAAGAATACTGCCATCATGGCCTATTCCGCGAAGTATGCGTCGGCTTTCTTTGGACCCTTCCGGGAGGCGGTCGCCTGCAGTCTGCATGGTGATCGCAAAACCTACCAGCAGGATCCCGCCAATGCCCGGGAGGGCGTGCGGGAGGCGCTACTGGATGTGGAGGAAGGCGCCGACATCGTCATGGTAAAGCCTGCTGGTAGCTACCTTGATGTGGTGCAGGCTGTAGCGGAGACGGTGCCTGTGCCGGTGGCAGCCTACCAGGTCTCCGGCGACTATGCGATGGTGGAGGCCGCTGCCCAGCAGGGGTGGTTGGATCGCCAGCGAGTGGTACTGGAATCGGTGACGGGGATTGTGCGTGCCGGCGCGGATATTGTCCTCACGTACTGGGCACCTGAGATCGGCCACTGGCTGCACTGAGAACCGGAGACGATTTAACGGGGGCGCTGTGGGCCGTTCGGGGGAACGGGAGGCAGCGGCGGCATGGGTGGCATCGGCGGGCGACGCTGTGCTGTCATATCGTTGAACCATTGGTCTGCTTCCAATTTGCGCATTTGGAAGAGGGCAGCCATGGCCACGATTCCCTGCAGGATGACCACGCAGAGGACAAAGAAGGAGAAGGCGCGGGAGCCCGCCACCCCTTCTGCTTGGGAGAGGTAGTAGGCGATGGGGCTGAAACTCCCGGAGAGTCCTTGGGCGGACATAATGACACCGGAGAGTGTCTGGAAGCCCAGGTAGCAGGCGAAGAGGATGAGGGCCAAGCGGGCCCATTTGCGTCCCATGCTCATCCGCCAGATGACGAGTGCTAGCAGTAGCGCCAGGAGAAACTCCATGAAGATCCCAGTGAAGGGAACGGCGGCCGCCATGAGGTGTAGTTCGTCAGCGCTATACTGCATGCCCAGGGTGGAGCCTTGTTCCTGCAGTGCGCTGAGGCGGGTTGAGAGGTCCTCAGTGATGGCGGCGCTGAGGGGCTGTGAGTAGCGGATACTCACCACGATCTCGGAAAGAATTTGCAGCGCGGAGAGTGCCAGCACTCCGATCCAGAGGATGAGAGCAGTGTCGACACAGTACGGGCGGCGCAGTTTTTCCATAGCTTAAGACTATCGGAATGAGGGGAATGTTGCCCGGTCAGGAACACTGCGCCGCCTCATCCTGTGTTTGTGAGGGTTTACTGCCGTACCTCCTGCGGAGGTACAGGCTGCGGCGTCTCTTACTTGTTGACTTTGGCGAGGTACTTTTCGACCTTCTTGCGCACATCCTCGTCGGTGAACTCGCCGGCGTCGGAGCCGACGCCCACCACAGTGAAGGAGGCGGTAGCGACGCCCCACACACCGGCCTCAGCAGGACTGTAGCCTTCGGCGATGCCTTTGAGGAAGCCGGCGGAGAAGGAATCTCCAGCACCATCGGTGGCGATGACCTTTGCCTTCATGGCAGGGACCTCGGTGACGGTATCGCGGGTAACGACGACGGCGCCGTCTTTACCGGCGGTGGCGGCGACGCAACCAACGCCGTAGTCGATCATCTTGCGGCAGGCGGCCACCAGGTCGGTTTCGCCAGTGTAGCCCATGATCTGCTCATCGTTGGGGAGCAGGAAGTCAATGTACGGCAGGGCGTCTTGAATCCAGGTGACGACAGCCTTAGAACCACCCGCCAGGAGGTCTGCGGAGGTAATGGCTCCACCGTCTTTAGCGGCACGCAGTACCTTGGCGACAGCCTTGCCGCCCTGGAATTCGGGGGCACCATAATGGACGACGTCAGCCTGGGCAATGAGGTCCCATGGGGCTTTCTCGACGTCATAAAGAATTTCGGTACCGACCAGGTGGAGGGCGGGGCGGGAGCCATCCTTGCGGATCGGGATGACGGAGCCGGTGGTGGGGGTGCCCTCGACGATTTGGAAGTGATCGGTGTTGATGCCGCGTTCGTTCATGAGTTGGCGCAGGATGCGGCCGCGTACGTCGTCACCGCAGGCGGAGGAGACGTAGGTGTCGAAGCCCAGTTTCTTAAGGGTAAGGGCAGTGCCGCCGGCGGTACCAGCCGGGGTGATGTGGATGTTATCCACGAGCGCGGCGCCCTGTCCCGGCGGAATGCTCTCCACCGGCTGTACGAGGATGTCCAGAACACTGGTACCAATTGCGAGGGCCTTCATAGCCATGGGGGAACTCCTTTTACTTGGTTTTTTGGACGGTGCCGTAACTCTTAAGTTTTGCTGCCGCGGCGACACCCACCACTTCGCATGGTTTCATTTCTCGCGGCTCTCCGTGGGCAGATGCAATGTGATAAACCTTGCATACCCATTCGAGAAGTTCGGCATTTTCGGCGGCCGACTCGAGTGTCTTGCCGGAGCAGATAGTGCCGTGTGCTTTGAGAATGATGCCCTTCTGCCCCAGAATCTTCTTCTTGACGATATCGGCAAGTTTCTTGGTTCCAAAGGTGGCGTAAGGAGCGACTTTAATGGAGCCACCCAGCGTGAGCTGCGTGTAGTGGATGAGGGGAACCTCATCGAGCACAAGACTGAGCGCAGTCGCGTAAGGAGAGTGGGTGTGGACAACGGCTTGTGCCTTGGGGTCTGACTCGTAGACGCCTAGGTGCATCTGCATCTCCGACGTGGGCTTCACATTACCGTCGAGCACTACTCCATTGGCGTCAACGAGAGGCACCTGGTCGACGGTGATGTTGTAGAAGCGGGCACCGGTGGCGGTGACGAGGAAATTATCCCCGTAGCGGCATGAAATATTGCCGGCGGAGCCTTCCACGAGGCCTCGTTCGGCAAGTTGGTGGGCAATGTCCACTATCTCCTGGCGGAGCTCTGCAAGCTGTTGCGTTTCCATACTTTTAGAGTCGCTTGTTATGGCCAAACTGTCAACGGCATTTCCTTGAATTGCGGGCGATACGCTGCGCAGTTGCCAAAAATTATGGAGACTCTCAGGGCTATTTATCTCCCCTCTAGGTTGGCAGGTGGGAAGTAGCCAGCTGTGCTCACCACAGGTGGTTTCCGCCACTGGAGGTGGAGAAAATGGGCTCAGCCCCGCGGCGTGTTCGAGGAGCCAAGGGGTTGAACTGGAGTGAGGTGGCGAGGGTACGGCCTAGTTTCCGAGGTGGAATCCGGGGATGGCCGCCCCTGCCCGGTCGTAGACGGATTTGATGGGGACGTACATGCTGACTCCGTCTGCACCGCCCGAAAGGATGCCAATAACGCCCTCGGTGTTGTAGACGGCAGAACCGGAGTCTCCGGGGATGGAGCGCACAGTTGCGGAGCTGCCTCGGACGAAACCGGGGACGATGGCGCCGCGCATGAAAGCCAGCTCGTTGAGCTGGGAGATCTTACCGCAGCGCACGCCAGATTTGGTGCCGTGGAAGCATACCTTCGAGCCGGGGTTGAGCTGTCCGAGATAGGCAACGTGGGGGACGTCATTCTGCCCAATAATGACATTCGGCAGGAGTTTGATGACGGCGTAGTCAACTATCTGAAACTGAGCTCTTGCTACGTGGCCAATGAGCGTCCTTTTGAAATAGATGGGCTGGCCGACGAGCTCACCCAGTTTGCCATTGACGCAGTGGCCGGCAGTGAGGAGGTACCGGTTACCGTTGGCGTCGCGGGCGGGAGCAGCTGCAGTGCACGTCCCGGTAGCGACGACATAGTTTGTGTTGATGGTGTCCCCGGGCATGATGGTGACGGGTGCGGAGGCGGCGTGGGCAGTAACGGGTGCGGCGATAATCGTGAGGGCGAGGGCGGCAGCAGACATGGCCTTAGCGGTGCGCATTGGGCCTCCTCTTTTCTAGGCGATATTGGTCTACTTATTTATGGCGCTGCAGTTGTTTTTGTTACGGGTAGGAGAGAATTCTGGGTAACGAAAATACAGCCACCTCTCGCATGGTGAGGTGGCTGATTTTCGCAAATTAGTCGAGGCGTGATTACTTGCCGAGCTTACGACGCTGAACGCGCGTACGACGAAGCAGCTTACGGTGCTTCTTCTTCGACATGCGCTTGCGGCGCTTCTTAATCACTGATCCCATGGAGATCCCTCACTGTTCTGTATGGTCTTTGTGCTTATGGCGTACGGGGCGCGGTGAGAATCCTCGCGACGTTCACCTGAAAACCGTAGTTTTCGAGGAGTTCATACTCCCGTGGACTAGTAAAGCTTACCCCTACCAGCACGTCATGCGAAATTTTCGTTGTTAGCCGACCTCGTAGAATGAAGACTTCAGGTAGTCTTCAACAACCTGAGAATCGACTCGGAAGGAACGACCGAAGCGAGCTGCCGGCAGTTCTCCGCTGTGGACCATACGGTAGACGGTCATTTTGGACACGCGCATAATTTCCGCAACTTCGGCGACGGTGAGAAACTTGGGAGCTTCTCCGCCTTGTGCGGTGAGCGCTTCATTAGCACCTTTCGATGCCATTGCATACACCTCCAGCACGAGCTGTGCCACGAGCTTCCCCACTCGTGAACTAGTCACACACGTGCTGTAAGTAGCCTAACGTGTCTTGTGTGAAAAATGCGACACGAGTGGCCAATTCGATAAAAGTCCACTCGTGTAGTTCTCAAAATAGGCTGCAAAGGTCCTGAAAACCCGACCTAGAACAAGAAAGGTCTACCCCCAATTGGGGGTAGACCGCTTTTTTATTGCCGCGCACTACATCTTCGGGTGCATCTCTTTCGACTTCTCGGCAACAGCATCCAGCACCTCATAAATCGTGGACCGGAAGCCACCGTCCTCAAAAGCACGCAGACCCGCCGCTGTCGTACCACCCGGAGAAGTCACCGCCTCACGCAACTGCGCGGGGGTCTTCCCGCTCTCCTGCAACATCTTTGCAGAACCAGCAATAGTGCCAATGGCGAGTTCAGCAGCCACCGGGCGTGTCAACCCCATGGCCACACCAGCATCAATCATTGCCTCCACCATAAGGAAGAAGTACGCCGGACCAGAGCCAGAAATTGCCGTCACTATATCCATATCGGTCTCGGGCACTTCCAAGACGGTTCCCACCGAACCAAGTAGTCCGCGCACCTGCTCCACATGCTCAGGACGGGCATAGCGGCCAGCAGACACCGCGCACACACCCTCCCCTACCAACATCGGGGTATTCGGCATCACACGAATAACCGGCGAGCCCGCAGAGAGCTGATTCTCGTAATACACCGTAGGAATGCCGGCGGCGATAGACACCACGACAACCTCGTTTTCCAGGGCGCCAGTAGCATCTGCCAGCACCGCCAATACCGTCTTCACATCCTTCGGCTTTACCGCCACAAAGACGTAGTCCGAGCTCTCCACCGCATCCTCAATATCCGTTGTGAGAATGTCGTAGCGCTCGCTGAGTTCGGCGGCACGTTCCGCATTGTTTTCGCACACGATAATGTTGCGGGCCGGCAAACCACCGTTGATCATTCCAGCGACGAGGGCTTCACCCATCTGGCCGCCGCCAATTACAGCAATCCGAGTCATACCTCTAACAGTGCCATAACACGAGCCCTAATGCCACGAGTCCGTGGCCAGGAACAATGACTCACCCGACGCCGCAGACGATTAGCGGGGCACCAACGCAATGGGGCCAATAGTGACGAAGAATGCCACCGCCCAGGTAAATATGAGCACCCAGAATTCCTCCCGCCGACGCAGCAGACGCGCCGCGACCACCATCACCACCTGTACTGCCAAGGCCAGACCGAAGGTGAGAATGTGAAGGGAGGGACGACCCCACAAAATGCCGAAAAGCCAGAACAGGAAACCACCCGCCACCGCCGTAATAACGACCTGCCCGATCTGCAGAATTCGATCCGCCGGGGTGATCTGTTCCTTGTCGACATCCCGCTTGGTCAGATTGTGGAAGACTGCACGCAGACGATTCTTCGCCCCCTGCTGCCGCACCGTGCCCTGCGCGGATGCAGCGGCCGGCTGAGTGGCTGTCGTCCCAGACCGGTCAACACGGGAGGCACGTCGTCCATCCGCATGGCTAGCGTGGCCGGCATGGCTCACCCGTTCAGCACGGCCAGAATGACTGGCATGATCGACTGTGCCATGGGACTGCTGTTCTGCAGTTGGCTCAGACTGCTCGGCGCTACGACGAGAAGCGCTCATCCGCGCCTCCCACTCGTCATCAAAATCGCACTCGGTGGAGCGTTCCGACGGAACGTGCTCAGAAGCCGCACGGGAATAGCGTCGGCGGCTTTCTTCAATCTCTCGCTCAAGTTCTTCGGCAGCTACCGGCCCTAGCGAGTCCATCCCTGCCGTAATGAAGTACTGCTGATCCACGTTGCTGGCCGGTGGATCCTCGTGCATGGGGCGATCGAACCCCTGAGTATCGTCATCATTGAGAATCCAGCTGCGCCGAGGACGGGACGACGTGACCTGCGATGCAGCATCGGCAGCCTCGTCAATCGAGTCGCGTGCCCACGCCCCGGGTGATCCCAACGTCTCGCGCCCCGTTCCGTCTCCTCGTGTGCCACTAGACATATTGGAAACATCCGGCCACGACATCAGCTCATCTGCAGCAGCTAGATCGACGGCACTCACCGTATCGAGTGGCTGTGAGTACGCTCCCGCCCGCGAGCGATAGTCAGCAGACTGCCTATAATCCGTCACCCCGTAGTCCGACGAGCTATGGCGGGAAGAAGTGTTGCCGCCAGAGCTACGCCCCGCCGTCTGACGAGACGATCCAGTGGACATACTGGGACGAGCTGTAGAGTGATCAAATCGTTGCGGCTGCGCACGCCGTGGCGGCATAACAGCCCCGTTATCCCCCGCTGCAGCGGAGCCCGCCGACTCCTCGTAGACAGCCTGGCGCGCCCGCCGGGCAGACCGAGTTTCCCCACTATAACCAGTATTTTCTGGAGTTTGACCGGACATCCGGGCCAGCAATTGTGCAACCGTCACAGAACCATCATCGTGTCCCCCGGAGACGGGGGGAGACTGGTCGTCAAACGGTTGCGCCATAATCCCCTCTTCAGAACTGGTCGACTATCTAACAGCCTACCTATTCAAGGGGTACAGCCAAAGGCTAATTCTCGAATTTATAGCCAAGGCCACGTACAGTCACTAGATGCACAGGGGAGGACGGATCCTCTTCTACCTTGGAACGCAAACGCTTGATATGAACGTCAAGCGTCTTAGTGTCGCCCACATAGTCGGAGCCCCACACCCGGTCAATGAGCTGCCCACGCGCCAACACTCGACCCGCATTCCGCATAAGGTACTCCAGCAAGTGAAATTCCTTCAGCGGCAACTGTACTTCCTCCCCACGCACCAGAACACGGTGGGCATCTACTTCCATCACCACGGGGCCGGCGCTAATGGTCGTTTCCTCCGGCACCGGAGCATCAGCAGAACGCTGGCGGCGCAATACCGCATTGATGCGTGCGATCAGCTCACGGGACGAGTACGGCTTGGTGACGTAATCGTCGGCACCAATCTCCAAGCCCACCACCTTGTCGATTTCGGCGTCGCGCGCCGTCACCATAATGATGGGAACATCCGAGATAGCCCGCAGTTCCTTGCAGACATCCGTACCCGACTTACCGGGCAGCATGAGGTCGAGTAGCACAAGATCCGGCTGGACCCGCGCAAACTTATTGAGGGCAGTCACACCATCGCCCACGATGTCGACATCGAAACCCTCCCGCTGCAGCAAGAAACCCAGCGGCTCAGCCAACGACATCTCATCTTCCACGATCATGATGCGGCTCATTTATTTGTTCTCCTCTGTTGAATTAACGGCGGACAGCTCATGGGTCTCTGCAGGCAGGAACCCCAACGTAAACGTCGACCCGACACCCGGTTTGGACCACACCGCAACTACACCGCCCATATTGAGGGCAATCTGCTTAACGATGGCAAGACCCAACCCGGTGCCACCACGCCCGCGAGAACGGGCCTTGTCGACACGGTAGAAACGTTCAAAAATGCGATTAATGTGCTTGGGGGCAATACCCACACCCTTATCCGTCACCTGCACCACATAGAGTTCCTGCTCGTCCCGCAGGGCATGGTTGAGGGCCATATTGGTGTTCGGGCTGGACATACGTTCCCGCAACGTCCCCACCAACATGCGCTCCCGGGAAACCACCACTTGTTTGCCCCCATCGGAGTAACGGATGGCATTCTCAATAAGGTTGTGCAGCGCCATCACCAGCAGAGTGCGGTCCCCCCACACCAGTAAGCCTTCATGCGTGTCCAGACGCACAGTCACATCATACTTTTCCTGCGAATGGCGGGAGCGGGAAAGTGCCTCCGCCACAACCGTATCTAGCTCAATAACTTCCGGATCGGGAAGCTTCTCCGCGCCCTGGAGGCGGGAGAGCTCCATGAGCTCCGAGATGAGCTGGGACAAGCGCATCGACTCGGTGTGCAGTTTGTTAGCGAAATAGTCCACCTGGGCAGGATCAGACACATCGGTGAGGAGCGCCTCGGCGAGGAGAGCAATTGCCCCCACCGGAGTCTTCAGTTCATGGGAGACGTTGGCGACGAAATCCCGACGGGTCTTCTCCAGGCGGGCTTCCTCAGTGGCGTCAATGCAGTAGATCACCACAAATTGGGAGTCCTCCTCCACCAGCGGCTTCATAATAATGAGAAGCGACTCAACGGGTTTGGCAATGCGGTAGGAGGTCTTTGGCCGCAGGTGGAAGGTAACGGGTTCCCGACTCGAGAACACCTGCTCCACCGTAGACCAGAGTTTCTGGTGAATATGCCGGTCTGCCACGATGCCCAGCAAGTGGGCCTGCTCGTTCATGAGAACGACGTCTTGCATACGATCCACAAGGGCCACACCGAAAGGCGCGGAGGCGGAGATACGGCGGAGTGCTTCGAGCTCGCTAATGCCAGTGTCATCATGATGATCAGCTGGGGCAGAGCGCTCGAGAAGATGGGTACCAAGTCGGTAGCAGAAGACGCCAAGAAGAACGCCCAGGATGAATATCAGCAGGGCGACTAAAGGAAGATACTCGGCCTTCACCCTTCCTATGGTACGGAATGGCAGAGGCTCTGGCCGAACCAGTCACTCGCGGATTTCGCCCAAAAGCCACGTTTCTCGAGGTATTTCAGCATGCCGTCGCTAATAATTCACATTTTTGTAAACATTTTCGGACGGGGAGGCAACGGTTCGGAGATAACGAAAACGGGAGACACCTCACCGAAAGGTGAGCGTCTCCCGTTTCCGAGAAGTGCTGAAAAGCTCTTACTTGTTGCCCTGGGCGGCCACTGCGGCAGCACCAGCAGCGGCTGCCTCGGGATCGAGGTAATCACCGCCGGGGTTGGTGACCTTCAGTTCACCGTCAACCAGCTCGAAGTTGTACACCAGCGGAATACCGGTGGGGATGTTGAGCTCGGCGATGTCCTCGTCAGAGATGTTGTCGAGGTACTTCACCATGGCGCGCAGGGAATTACCGTGGGCGGCAACCAGGACGTTCTTGCCGGCCTTGAGGTCCTGCTCGATGCTCTCGTGGTAGTAGGGAACCAGGCGATTGACGACGTCCAGCAGGCATTCGGTGAGGGGAACCTCGTCTAGATCGGCGTAGCGAGGATCATGGGTCTGCGAGTACTCGTTCTCGGGGTCAATAGCCGGCGGCGGAGTGTTGTAGGAACGACGCCACAGCATGAACTGCTCGTCGCCGAATTCCTTCTTGATCTCTGCCTTGTTGAGGCCCTGCAGCTTGCCGTAGTGACGCTCGTTCAGACGCCAGTCGCGCACGACGGGAATCCAATGGCGGTCAGCAGCATCCAGCGCAATCTGGGCGGTCTGGATGGCACGACGCAGGAGGGAAGTGTAGAGGACATCCGGCAGCACGTTCTTCTCAACGAGAAGCTCGCCGCCGCGCTTTGCTTCAGCTTCGCCCTTTTCAGTGAGACGAACATCCACCCAACCAGTGAACTGGTTGGAGGCATTCCACTCGGACTGGCCGTGACGAAGCAGGATCAGGGTTCCAGGTGTATTTTCAGCCATGCCCCTATTGTGCCTTGTGAACGCCATATTGTAAAAGGCGGAGCTGGCTGCTTCAGGGGGCAAGGCACGCCCGAAAAGGGCAAGTAGCCCATCAGCCATCCCGGCGCCTTGTCACACCACTCGCACTTCCCCACCACATCCCCGCTAGGAGGGCGAGTAGTAGTTGTCGCGCGCCCGTCGGTAACAGTCGACCAGCTTTGAGACCGTTCGCGACCAGGAGAAGTTGGCGGCATGACGGGGTGCAGAAATAGCCAAACCAATGCGTAGGGCATCGTCATCCAACACCTTCCCCAACACATCAGCCCACCGCAGTGGATCATGCCCGTCCACCAGCAGGCCACTCACGCCGTCATCAACCGCCAGCGGCAAACCGCCCACATTGGTGGCTACCACCGCCGTACCGCAGGCCTGCGCCTCCAACGCCACCAGCCCAAAGGACTCGTTATGGCTGGGGACCGCCACCACATCTGCCGCCCGAAACACCTGCACGAGCTTCTCTGGGGGCATCGGTCGGAAGAACTTCACATGGGCGGCAATACCCAACCGTGCCACCTGGCCTTGCAGCACCGTAGGAGCATCCAGCCCAGAACCAGAGGGGCCGCCAACAATAACAATGGTGAGGTGACGGTCAGGCCGGCGCCGCAACAGCTCGGCTGCGGCATCAATGAGAACATCGGGGGCTTTCAACTTTTGAATACGCCCCACGAAGGCAATAATCTGGTCCTCCTGCGGCAACCCCAACTGGCGACGCGCCGCCTCCGTCGCCCCTGGGCCGCCTGGCGAAAACAAACTGAGGTCCGCCCCTGGCGGAATAACGTCAATACGCTGGGCTCGTGCCCCCAATAGCCGCACCAGCTCCGCCTTTTCCGCCGGAGTGTTAGCGGTAAGGCGGGTGGCGTTCGCGGTGATAGCATGCTCGGCATCTAATCGGTTCTGTGGCTCCGGGGTATCCCCCTCCGCCAAACTGGCATTCTTGACCGCCGCCACCGTGTGGAAGGTGTGGACTAGTGGTACCTGCCAGCGACGGGAGGCCATCATGCCGACCTGGCCAGACAGCCAGTAGTGCGAATGGATGAGGTCAAAGTAGCCGCGCTCGTGGCGGGCTTCCACCTGCATCACCCCATGGGCGAAGGAACACAACTCGCGGGGAAGATCGTATTTGTCAAGGCCTTCCAGCGGCCCGGCTAAGACATGGCGTACACGGACGCCCGGCTCTTCCTCCTCCATAGGGTCGCGGGAGGATTCGGTGGCACGGGTGAAAATCTCCACCTCAATACCGCGGCGGGCGAGCTGACGGGCTGTCTGCAGGACGAAAACGTTCATGCCTCCGGCGTCACCGGTCCCCGGCTGCGCGAGGGGAGAGGTGTGCATGGAGAGAAGCGCCACACGGCGTAGCAGGGGACTGCGAACGCTGGAGGGGGCAGGGGACATACTTTTATTCAACACCTGATGGGAGAAGCCGTCCATGCTCTCGTGACGCTCCCGGGATGATTCCCAGCGAAAAATAACGGCAACAATGAAAAAATGCCGTAACCAGGGGCCACGCGCGTTTACTACGAAGTAACTCGTTTTCGCAGGTGATAACACTTGGGCTATTTGAATCGAGGTGGATTACCCTATTAACCATGAGTTCACCACTACCGCCTAACGGGGAACCCACCGATCGTCAAAAGGTCTGGTGCGGTAACTACGAAGACGGCGTTCCTGCACGCCTAGAGGTAGCCACCCGCACCATAGTCGACATGTTCGAATCCAGCGTGTCGCACTGGGCTGCAAACGATGCTCTGGAATTCTTCGGCGAAAAGATCACGTACGCAGAATTGGCAGAATACGTTGAACGGTGCGCCGAGGGCCTTCGCCGTATGGGTGTCAGCAAAGGTGACCGCGTCGCTGTTTTGCTCCCGAACTGTCCGCAAGCCATCATTGCTTTCTATAGCATCCTGCGTCTTGGCGCCGTCGTCGTCGAGCACAACCCCCTGTATACCGAACACGAACTAGCGCAGCCGTTCTACGACCACGGAGCGCGCGTCGCCATCTGCTGGGACAAGATCGCCCCGAAGATTGTGAAACTGCGTCGTACCAGTGATCTAGAAAATGTCGTCTCCGTCGACATCACCAAATCCCTTCCCAAGAAACTCCAGTTTGCTCTCCGTCTCCCTCTGAAGAAGACTCGCGAACTGCGGGAATCCCTGTCCACCCCCGCCCGTCACACCTTCCCGTGGGAGCGCCTGCTGGACCATCCGCGTATCGCCGTCGAACACCCGCGCCCCAGCATGCACGATCCGGCGCTCATGCTCTACACCTCCGGCACCACCGGTGCCCCGAAGGGGGCCGTACTAACCCATTTCAACCTCTCCTCCGAATTCGAAATGGCTCACGCCTGGATCAAAAACGCCGTCCCTGGCAAAGAAATCGTGCTGGTCTCGCTGCCACTCTTCCACGCCTACGGCATGCTGGCCAGCAACATCTTGGGGGTGGGCATCGGCGCAAAGCTCGTGCTTCTCCCTAAGCCAGACATCAACCTCATCATGAAGAAATTCAAGAAAGAGGTCCCCACCTTCATTCCCGCCGTCCCACCGCTTTACCAACGCATTCTGGACGAGTCAAAGAAGCGCGGCATCTCTATCCACGGTGTCCGCTTAGCCTTCTCCGGCGCCATGACACTCCCCGCCGAACTGGTGGAAGAGTGGGAAGCCGCCACCGGAGGCGTCATCTCCGAAGGCTATGGCCTCACGGAGACCTCCCCGGTCATTGCCGGTAACCCGATGAGCCGCACGCTCCGCCAACCCGGCTCCGTCGGCGTTCCTTTCCCCGAAACCGAGATCCGCATTGTCAGCATCGAGGACGGGGTAACCGAGCTTGGCTTCAACAAACCCGGCGAGCTGGTGGTGCGGGGACCGCAGGTGTTCTCCGGCTACTACAACATGCCCGAAGCCACCGCCGAAGCAATGCGCGGAGGCTGGTTCCACACTGGCGACGTTGCCGTCATGAATGAGAACGGCTACATCACCATCGTCGATCGCCTCAAGGAAATGATCATCACTGGCGGCTTCAACGTCTACCCCACCGAGGTGGAAGAAACCCTCGCAGAGCACCCCTCCATAGCGGAGTGTGCCGTAGTGGGCGTGCGCAATCGACGCGGTGGCGAGATGGTGGCCGCCGCAGTGGTGCTGGAACATGGTGCCCGCCTCAACGAAGAGGCACTGCGCGACCATTGCCGCGACTCCCTCACCCGCTACAAAGTGCCGAAACGCATCGTCGCGATAGAAGAAATCCCGAAGAACGTCATGGGCAAGGTGCTCCGGAAGGAAGCTTCCAAGCTGGTACAGGCCTTCATTGATGAACACCCCATCCCCATCGTTCCGACTAAGGAACTCCACGAAACGGAAAATCTAAAGTAGGACACAGTAGGACAATGTCTGACGCTCCCCGCAAGATCGCGGTGGTCACTGGTGCTTCCTCCGGCATCGGTGCCGCCACTGCGCGTCGTCTCGCCGCTGATGGCTACCAGGTAGTACTAGCGGCCCGCCGCCTCGACCGCCTCCAGGACCTTGCCGCAGAGATTGACGGAGTGGCCGTACAGTGCGACATCACCGACCAGGCTGACGTCGACGCCCTGGCTGCCCAATTCCCCACCATCCACATGCTGGTGAACAATGCGGGTGGCGCCCACGGCAAAACCACTGTGATGGAGTCCGATGAAGGCCAATGGCGCACCATGTGGGAAACCAACGTGCTGGGCACCATGCGAGTATGCCGGGCACTGGTACCGGCCCTCATCGCCTCCGGTGACGGTCTCATCGTCACCATCACCTCGGTGGCCGCCTTTGAAACCTACGAAGGTGGCTCCGGCTACACCTCCGCCAAACATGCCGAGTCCGCTCTGGCGATGACGCTCCGCAAGGAACTGCTAGGTGAGCCGGTGCGGCTCACAGAAATTCAGCCTGGCCTGGTGGAAACCGAGTTCTCGCTGGTGCGTTTCGGCGGCGATAAAGCGGCCGCTGATGCTGTCTACCAGGGGATGACGCCGCTGCAAGCAGACGACATTGCCCGCACCATTTCCTTCGTGGCGGCGCAGCCCGCTCACGTTAACCTAGACACCATCCTCATCCGCGCGCGAGACCAATACGACAACGACCACGTGCTGCGTCGCTAATCGAGGGGTGGAATGCTGCAGCCCACCAAAATAGGCTCCGGCACCAACTCCACCCCAAAGCGCTCCCACACCCCATCGCGAACCCTTCGCGCCACCTCAAGTAGTTCCGCCGTCGTCGCCGAACCACGGTTGGTTAAAGCCAGGGTGTGACGGGTACTCAAGGACGCGGGATACTCTCCACCGGGGAACCCCTTCGAGAACCCTGCCTGGTCGATGAGCCAGGCAGCGGACAGCTTCACGCCACCCTGCCCGGGGAACTTCGGCATCACATCAGTATCAATACCAGCAGCCGAAATCTGTTCCAGCACATCGGTAAACATGCTCTCGCAAATGACAGGGTTGGTGAAAAACGAGCCTGTGGAGAACGTGTCCGGATCGGGCACAAGCTGCCCAGCAGGCGACTCCACCCACACCCCAGATGCGGACGGCTCCCCAAAACCGGTCGCCCGCACCCCAGAGCCGCACACGACCATGCCCTTCCCTCGCCGCAGCTCCAGCACCGTCTCTCGCGCCTGTTCCACCGGCACACGATCCAACGTCTGACAGCCCAACTGGCGCACCAACTCCCGGTAGCGAATCGGCGCCGACAGTCCATCTCGCCGCAGCCGCAACTCCACCGCCGTCACCACCGCACGATGCGTGAACTTCAAATTCGAATACCGGTACGCCAACCCCAGCTGGTCCGCCGTCTCCCAGGTAATCTCCCCCGTCACCCGATCCACCAGCTCTACTCGCTGCAGCACCGACTCCATCTCCACCCCATAGGCCCCCACATTCTGCACCGGCGTCGCCCCCACCTGGCCCGGAATACCCGACAGGCACTCCACTCCACCCCACCCCCGGGCCACCGTCTCGGCCACACACTCATCCCAGTTGAGCCCCGCCGGCACCTGCACCGTCACCGAGCTCTCCGACTCGCGCACCACCCGCAGATGGTCCCCCTCCCCCGCTGTTTGACGTAGCATCACCAACTCATGGCACTGCACCCCGGTGGACTCGTCACCCACCACAAGATTCGATCCCCCGCCCACCACAAATAATGGCACATCCCAACGCAGCGCAGCACGCACCACCGCACTCACCTGTGCGGCATTAGAGCACGTCACCATCCCCCGCGCCGGCGCACCCAACTGAGACGTGGTGTAGTCCGCAAACCGGGCCTGCGGCGACACCTCCGCCCCCGCCACCCGTGCCGCCTCCCACAGCCCAGCGAGTGCGGCGGCAGAAACAGCAGTAGACGTAGAGGAAGCAGAAGAACCAGCAGAAGCAGAGGCAGCAGCCCCACAAGACGCCAACTCGCTGGCGTGACCCGACAACGTGGTGTGATCGCTGTTCATGCCCCCAGGATACCCGCTCACAAGGCGAATCCCGGTAGGCTCTCTAGTATGCGAGCAGCCGACGCGCGGGTTGCCGGAATTCCCACCTCAATTCCCCGCACCCCACCCCGCCACGCCTTGGGCACCATCACCCGAGGCACTACCGGCGTCAACCGGCTCCGCAAATGCGACCGCTGGATGAGCCACCACCCCGCCATTCGCGCCGCTCTTCACAGCGCCCCCCAACCACTCGCCATCGACCTCGGCTACGGTGCCGCCCCCTGGACTACCGTAGAAATGGCCACCCGCCTTCGCGCCCACGTCGCCCCCCAGTTAGAGGTCGTTGGCCTCGAAATAGACCCCGCCCGCATCTTCCCTGCCCAACACGGAGTCCGCTTCGAAGAAGGCGGCTTCGAACTCTCCCACTACCGCCCACAACTCGTCCGCGCCTTCAATGTGCTCCGCCAATACACCGAAGAAGAAGTAGGAAACGCCTGGCGCATCATGCAATCCCGCCTCGCCCCCGGCGGCGTCATTGTCGAAGGCACGTGCAATGAAGTGGGGCAACGCGCCGCCTGGGTACTCCTCGACCAGGCGCGCCCCCTCAGCCTCACCCTCGCCTGGTCCCCCCACGCCGTCACCACCCCCTCAGATGTGGCCGAACGGCTCCCCAAAGCCCTCATTCACCGCAACGTACCCGGCGAGAAAATCTACGACCTCCTCCACGCTGCCGACAACGCCTGGGCAGCCACCGCCGGCTACGCTACCTTCGGCCCCCTCGACCGCTGGCGCCGCGCCAAGGAAATGCTCCGCACAGAAGGCTGGCCCGTCGACCGCCAACGCCGCAAACTCCAAGATTGCCTCCTCACCGTCCCCTGGGAAGCAGTTTCCCCCGCCTAGCTGCCGACCGCACCAAGCCGCCAACCCCACAAAGCTGTCCCATCCGCGTAGTGGCGCAGATGCCTGTGCACCTGGAACAATGAACGCATGACCGCACCTGGAACCCCCCAAGGACAGCTACCCAGCCGCCGACGGGCCGCCATCCCCCTCATCATCATTTTCCTCTTCACCATCCTGCTGATCTGCCTGGGCATCGAACTCTACACACGCCACAGCATCGGCAACCAGGTTGCGGACTCTATCTCCGCCGAAGTCAACAAAAACTGCACGGACAACCCCCGCGACGAACAAAGCTGCGCCACCGTAGGCGTCCCCGTCCGCACCTCCTTCGGCTCCACCCCCATCCTCTTCGGACTCTCCTCCAAGACCCTCCCACAGATCAACGTGCGCATAGGACCCCTGCCCCCCGCCGACCTGCGCGTAGGCACCGTAGTACAATTCGACGCCAAGGATATTGACTACTCCGACTCCACCAACCTGCATTTCGGCAGCGCCCATGCCACCCTCGCCATCCCCCCACAGGCACTCCACAACATCATCAATGACGAGATGAAACGTCAGGGAGGGGCACTCGCCGGGGCACTCACAGTCACCAACGTCACCTACCACCCCGACTCCAGCACCATCGGTCTCCAACTTAACAACGGCCTGGCGGACCTCACCATCGCCCCCAAGGTACGCGACGGCCAATTCGTGTTCGAGCTGACAGACGCCTCCGTGGTCGGCTTCCGCCACCAGGCACTGGTCCAAGGCCTGCGCAGTATCATCCTGGAACTCTCCGGCAAATACCTTGACCTGCTTCCTCCCGGATTCACGGCAGAATCGGTGACGGTGCACGAGAAGTCCATTGACGTGGAACTGAACGGCACCAACTTCACGTCCCAGGATCTAGCGCAGGCAGGCCAAACCCAGCGTTCCCGTCGCTAACGCAACAAGGGAGTTTGCAGCCGCTAGTCGGGCATACCAGCGAGCAGCGCCGCAGCCTCCTCCGGGGAACACCCCAACTGGGTCGCCCCCGCCGCCATCAGCTCCAACGCCTGCGCCGCCGTCGACACCCCGCCCATCGCCTTAATTCCCAACTGGCCTCCCACACTCTCCGCCATCGCACGCACCGCCTCCACGGAAGCACCATCCCCCGCCGGGTGCAGGCCAGTACCCGTCACCACCATATCCGCACCCACTGCCAGCGCAATCTGGCAGCAGCGGGAAATCCTGTCCAGCCCGTCCGACAACGTCAACAGATAGGCAGTCTCCACCACAATTTGCAGGATGACGGGGGCCGGCGCCGCCTCCCGCACCGTCACCAAGTCCGCCATCAGCGCATTCCATTCCCCCGCCACAATGGCCCCCAAATCTGCCATCACGCACACTTCAGTAGCCCCCTGGTCTACCGCCAAACGTGCCGAAAAAGCCTTCGATAGGCTGTAGTCCGCCCCCAGCGGGTAGCTCACCAGGGTACCCACCGGCAGCTGCGCCTGCGGCTGCGGCAATCTCCCCGACGGCACATAGCAGGCATTGAATCCCCACTCTCCCGCCTGCTCCACCAGCTCCGTCACCTGTGCGGACGTCAGCTCCGGAGCCGTCACCATCAGATCAATAAACGCCGCCAGCTCGTGGCGATTGGCAGGCAGGTCCGCGTTGGCATTGGCAAATGTCATAGACCCAGGCTACCCGCTAAAATGTGGCACATGATTGTGAACGACCAGAAGCCTGCCGTCTCCGGCAACGAACACCGCTACGTTCTCACCCTGGACTGCCCCGACCGCGTCGGCATTGTCGCCGAAATCTCCCAATTCCTGGCAGATATGGGTGGATGGATTCTGGAAGCCGCCTACTACGCCGACCCCATCTCCAGCTGGTTCCACACCCGCCAAGCCGTCCTCGCCAGCTCCGTCGACATGAGCTTCGAGGAACTCCAAGAACGCTGGAACAACATGGCCACCCACCTGGGCCCCGACGCCCACGCACAGGTCACCGACACCGCTCGCCTGAAGCGCGGTGTCATCCTCGTCTCCAAGCAAGGCCACTGTCTGCACGACCTGATGGGCCGCATTCACCACGGCGACTACCCCATGGATGTCGCCTGCATCGTCTCCAACCATCCCGACATGCAGCCCGTTGCCGACTACTACGGCATCCCCTACCACTACGTTCCCTTCGGCCCCGGTGAACAAGGCAAGCGAGAAGCCTTCGACACGATCGCAGAGATCGTCGACGCAGAAGAACCGGACGTTATTGTGCTCGCCCGCTTCATGCAGATTCTTCCCCCCGACCTGTGCGAGCGATGGGAGGGCCGCTGCATCAACATCCACCACAGCTTCCTGCCGTCCTTCATGGGCGCCCGGCCATACGCCCAGGCCTACAAACGTGGTGTGAAACTCGTGGGTGCCACCTGTCACTTCGTCACGAGCGACCTCGACAATGGACCCATCATCGAGCAGGATGTGCAGCGTGTCAGCCACGCCGACACAGAAAAGGACATGGTACGGAAAGGCCGCGATATTGAGCAGCTCGTGCTTGCCCGTGGCCTGCGCTGGTTCCTGGAAGACCGGGTACAGGTCCACAACCACCGCACCGTTATCTTCGAGTCCTAGCGGGCCCAGTTCCCGCCGTAGCCGTCCTGGGAAAAGCCCAACAAATCATCCATCTCGGTACGCTTCGACCCCCAGTACACGCCAACGATCACCCAGCCGATAATCACCAGCGACACCATGCTGGAGCCCAACGAAAAGACGTTCCAGAACATCGCCACCGCGGACACCACCAGCATGGCCACCCACCCGGTCTTGGACACCCGGCCCGTCAACTCGAACGCATCTGACCGCATGCGGGCCGCATGCACCACCGAGCGAATAGCGTAAATGCCTCCAATGAGCGCAAACACCGCCACCGCCAACATCTCCACGGGCACAGACAAGATGTAGTGGGCAAACATCGGCATGGCTTACACTCCCAAAACGAAGAAGGCGATGGTGTAAATGAGCAGGCCGGCCAAAGAACCCACAACCGTACCGTTCATACGGATGAACTGGAGGTCTTTACCAACCAGCACCTCGATTTTATCGGAGGCCTCGGCCGCATCCCAGCGCTCCACCGTGTCAGAAATAATGCCGGTGATCTCCGGAGCGTAGTTCGACGCCAGATGCTTTGCGGCCGCCACCACACGCTCAGAAATGACCTCCTGTACCTTCTCACTGGTCGCCATGGAATGGCCCATCGCCATAACCGCCTGGTGGGCCTTGCGACGCAACAGACTATTGGGGTCAGCACTAGTGTGGAGCAGAAACTCCTTGGCGTTCTCCCACGTCTTCTCCGTCATCGACGAGGTAGCTTCCTTGGCCAGAATGTTCTGCTTGATCTCCTCCACCTTCTCAATGGTCTTGGGATCATTCTGCAGATCGTTCGCCATCTCGTGCAGCCACCGCTTCGCGGCGAGACGCGCCTCATGGTTCGGCTGCCGCGAGACCTTGGACGTCCAATCCACCAGTTCGCGGTGAATACGAGCACCCACCAGATCCTGCAGGATCTGCGGCGCCCAGGCGGGGCTATCGCTGTTGACAATGCGGTCCACTGTCGGCCCTGCCTTCACCGCCCACTGGAAAGCCTTCTCGGAGAGGAACTGAATAGCTGGCTCTTCCTTCTCGGAATCCAGCAGCTTCTGCAAGTACTCGCCCAGTTCTGGCGCCAGCACCCGGTCACCAATCTGGTGGTCGATGGTGCGGTCAATGAGCTCCAGCACTTCCTTGTCGTCAACAACATCCATAATGCCTTTGACGGCGGTGCCGAGTTCACCAGAGACCTTGGCCGCATTCTCCGGCTCCTGCAGCCACTGTCCCAGGCGTTTCGGTAGCTGGGCGGATTCAATCTTCTCTCCCACCAACTCGGGGTTGAGGAAGTTGTCCGCCACGAAGGTGGCCATGCTGGTCCCCAGCTTGTCCTTCTGCTCACGGATGATGGCGGTGTGGGGGATGGGGAGTTTCAGCGGGTGACGGAAGAGGGCGGTCACCGCGAACCAGTCGGCCAGGCCGCCGACCATGCCGGCTTCGGCGGCTGCCCGTAAGAAGCCCAACCACACCCAGTCGTAATAGCGCTGCAGAATGTGACAGATGATGAAGATAATGGCCGCCACGATCAGCATAGAGGTGGCGATGATGCGCATCTTCCGCAGTTCGGCACGCTTAATGCGCGCCTGTTCGGGCTCAATATCGGGGAGCGGGAGGGGCGCTTTCTTTACGGGGCTGGTATTCGCTGGAGCAGTCACTCTTCGATTCTGCCCCAAAAACCGTATTTTGGCAGCTTGCTAACAGGTTGTGGCAGCTCGCTGAGAGGTAACGCACCTCTAGCGCACCTCATATGTTGCTCCAGCGGAACCAGTGTTAACTGTGGGAACGGGCGATCTTCTCTACTTGACCCGTAAAAATGGCGTTCAGGCTGGCTGTCTGTTGGCGGGTGGGGGTGGCGTTACGGGACCGCAGGATGGCAATCACCCCTACTCCTCGCACATCCGCGTACAAGTAGGTGGAAGACACTGGAGCACCCTGCTGCATCGCCAGGCGTTCTTGGTAGCCACGCACCCCCAGCGCCTTTCCTGTCACCGGCGTGTGATGGTTGGCATCATCGGTGCCTGCAACAGCGGTGACAGCGCGGTCTGATACTTCATAGGGGGTGACGGTGACGCGCAGCGTGACGCCACTGCCTTTGCGGGTGAAACGCTGACAGTCTTTTAGGTACCCGTCAATGCGTGGGAGGGAGCCAGCGGGGCGCACCACCATGAGGGCGATGACGACATTGCTGGCCGGATACTCCAGGTATTCGCCAGCGCGGCTTTCTGCGGGAACGTCAGCCACCCAGGCTTTCGAGGGTTCCAGACACTCGGTGAGTGATGGCTGCTGAGTGCCTTCAGTGGCCCGGGCGAGTTCCTCTCCCACTATGGGCGAGGCGGAGAAACCTTGCGGTAGTTCCTTTTCCGTCACCAGAAAGTCTTTGACGGAAATAGACTGAAAGCGCGACTCCGCCCCGCCGCAGGCGGTGAGGAGGGAACCCGAAAGGAGGAGCGAGAGCAGCAGTGCCCCGGCAGATGTCCAGCGACATCCACCGGGGCGTTGCGCGTACAAAGACCGCATGGGAGTGGAGTTGCTGCTGTTAAGCCTGCTGCTCCGGCTGCTCACCCTGCTCGGCGGCCTGGCGGGCGGCTTCCGCAGCCTTCATCGCCTGCTCCCACTGTTCCGCTTCCGGAGTACCCGGGCGGGGCGGTACCGGAGCGTAGGACACCACCAGGTCCCAGGGGTTGATATCCCAGGAGGCGGCTGCCACGGTGGCGATAGAGCCTTGGTCGGCCAGTTCAGTGTTAGCGGCGGCGGCCACAATAGTGGGGCCGGCGGCGGGCTTGTCGACCTTATCCCAGAACTGGGCTCCTTCCGGATGCGGGAAGGTTTCGATAATGGCCTGGTCGTCCTCACCTTCCGGAGCGGGGAACACACCGAACAGTGCGTAGTGGTTGGGGTGTTCCTGGCCTTCCGGTAGCTGATCGAGGTCGCTGGCCTTTTCCACAATGGCGTATTCGCCGCGCTCCGGGTTGTCGGTGGCGATGCGGCGGAGGAAGGCTTCGACCTCCAGCCAGGGGTTGGTGTCCGTTTCGGCCGGCTCAGACAGGTGGAAGGTGTGGGTGCGGACGTAGATGTCTTCGCCGTCGGGGCCCTTGTCGCCCTGCATGGGTTCGGTGACGTTGGGGTTGTCTGCCCAGGGGGCCTTGCTGGGATCGTCAACGATCTCCTGGGAGACCCGCTCCGCCACCAGGAGGGTGCCGTCACCAAGGGTGAGGAGGGCAACTTCCCGCATGCCAGAGGTGGGGGTGATGGTACGGGGGATGGCGTTGCGACCCATGATATCGATGAGGCGTTCCGGCTCGTCGACGGTCCACAAGCTAGCACCCATGGGGGTGTAGACGCTCACCATGTGGGCGGCTACCATGCCGAGGATGGCGGGGACGGGCTCATTGGGGTCAAAGGGGAGTTCCGGCATTTCGCCGCGCTCCATCTGTTCCCGCATTGTGGTTACGGCCTGGGAGAGTTGGTCGTAGGTTTCCTGGTCGATTTCTCCACTCTCGAAGGCAGCCTGGATCTCGGCGTAGTTTTGTTCGAGGACGGCCAGTGCATTCTTGATCTCGTCTTGTTCCTGAGCTTCTGACATGCCTTCGGCGCCGCCCTGCCAGTTGGTGGGGATATCGGTGGGGTTGGTCATGAAAACCTTCTTTAATGAGGCGGTAGTACTTCTCCAGCCTACCGATCTTGCAGGACGGTGGCCGGCTGTCTGGGAAACCTACGACAAATAGCGGTTGAGGATAAAGAAAACTGGGGCGCACCCCGGAGGGTACGCCCCAGCCACCGAACTGTCGCGGGGCCGGCCGCCACAGTTATAGGGAGGTGGTTTTATTCTTTAGTCGTCCTTGCCACGGAACATGCGACGCAGACGCTCCTTATTGACGGCGGCTACCGCGGTGATCGGGATGTTAGCCGGGCACACCTCAGCGCATTCGCCGTAGTAGGAACAGGAACCGAAGTCCTGTTCGAGGACGTCCACCATGTTCTTGGCGCGGCGGCCGCGCTCCATGGCAGCTAAGGGCTGGAGTCCCAGGTGCATGAGCTTGGCGCCGGTGAACAGGTGGGCAGCACCGTTGGGGCAGGCCGCGACGCAGGCACCACAGCCGATGCAGGCTGCGTAGTCGAGGGAACGCTCGGCCTGCTCGTGAGTGCTGTTGACGGAGTCAGCATCGGGAGCCGTACCGGCATCTATGGAGACCCAGCCGCCCGCTTCGAGCACACGGTCGAGCTTGCCACGGTCAATGATGAGGTCCTTGACCACCGGGTACACCGCGGAGCGCATGGGCTCCAGGGTGATGGTGTCGCCGTCCTTGAAGGAGGACAGGTGCTGGTGGCAGGACGGGGTGTTCTTCTTCGGGCCGTGCGGACGGCCGTTGACGTTCATGCCACAGCAACCGCAGATGCCCTCACGGCAGTCGGACTCGAAAGCGATGGGCTCTTCGCCGGCTTCGATAAGGCGATCGTTGAGGCGGTCGAGCAGCTCGAGGAGAGTCATTGCCTCGTAGGCGTCGTCAACGTCGTATTCACTGAACGCGCCCGGGGCGTCGGGGCCAGCCTGACGCCATACCTTCAGATGCAACTTCATTCTTTGTAGTTCCTTGTCATCAGCGGGACCTTGTCGAAGGTCAGGGGTTCGGCGTGGCGGATGAAGGAGCGTGCGCCGCCCTTCTCACTACCGGCGGACTCCCAAGCGGAAACGAAGCACCAGGCAGAGTCGTCACGCTCAGCTTCGCCTTCTTCGGTCTGGTGGTCATCGCGGACGTGGGCACCGCAGGACTCGTCACGGTCTGCGGCATCCACAGCCATCAGCTCGGCGAGCTCCAGGTAGTCGGCAACGCGCCCAGCACGCTCCAGCACCTGGTTAAGGTCGCCTTCCTGACCGGTGATGTTGAGGTCGGACCAGAATTCCGCGCGGAGGGCACGGATTTCCTCGATGGCCTGCATGAGGTCGGGCACGGTGCGGAACACACCGACGCCCTTGTACATGATTTTGGCAAGCTTGCGGTGGAAGTACTCGGGACCGTGGTTGCCGTTGATCGACATGAGGGCGTCGATACGGGCCTGGGTCCGGGTGAGGGCCTCCTGCACGGCCGGGTCGCTTTGCTCCAGGGTGGGAGTGTTGAGCAGCTTCGCCAGGTAGTTCGGCACGGTGTAGGGGAGGGTGAACCAACCGTCCACGCAGGCGGACAGCAGGGAGTTAGCACCCAGGCGGTTGGCGCCGTGGTAGCCCCAACCACATTCGCCACCGACGAAGAGACCCGGAATGGAGGTCATCATGTTGTAGTCGCTCCACAGGCCACCCATGGTGAAGTGGACGGTGGGGGCGATACGCATGGGAACCTCGTAGGGGTCCTCGTTGGTCGCATCGGTGTACATGTGGAAGAGGTTGCCGTAACGCTCGGCGATGGTGTCCTTGCCGAGGCGCTGGATGGCGTCGCGGAAGTCCAGATACACGGCGTTGTGAAGCGGACCGACACCGCGGCCGGCGTTGATTTCCCGGGACAGGGCGCGGGAGGCCACGTCGCGGGGTACCAGGTTGCCGAAGGCGGGGTACTTGCGCTCCAGGAAGTAGTCGCGCTCGTTCTCGGGGATCTCGTTGGCGGGGCGGTCGTCGCCTTCCTTCATGGGCACCCAGATGCGGCCGTCATTGCGGAGGGACTCCGACATGAGGATGGTCTTGGACTGCCAGTAGGAGTTCTTCGGCAGGCCTGTTGGGTGGAACTGTACGAAGGACGGGGAGGCGAAGTAGGCGCCGCGCTGGTGGGCACGCCAGGACGCAGAAGCGTTGGAGTTCTTGGCCAGCGTGGAGTCGAAGTAGACGTTGCCGTAGCCGCCGGTGGCAAGGATGACTGCGTGGGCGGTGTGGGCGGTGATCTCACCGGTCACCAGGTTGCGGACGACTACACCCTGACAGCGGTCATCCTTGACGATGAAGTCGAGGACCTCGGAGCGGGTGTGCAGCTTAACGGTGCCACGGTTGATCTGACGCTGCAGTGCCTGGGCACCGGCCAGCTGGAGCTGCTGTCCTGTTTGACCACGGGTGTAGTAGGTGCGGGATACCTGCACGCCGCCGAAGGATCGGGTGGCGAGGGTACCGCCGTATTCGCGGGCGAAGGGGGCGCCGATGGCATCCATATGGTCAATGACGCGGACACCTTCTTGGCCAAGGCGGTAGGCGTCGGCTTCGCGGCAGCGGTAGTCGCCGCCCTTCACCGTGTCCTTGACGAAGCGGTAGAGGGAGTCATTGTCGACCTTGCGGCCGCGGGGGGAATTGACGCCGCCCTGGGCAGCGATGGAGTGGGCACGACGGGGGGCGTCGTGGTAGGTGAAGGCTTGTACGTCGTAGCCGAGTTCGCCGAGGGCGGCGGCAGCACCGGAGCCGGCCAGACCGGTACCCACAACGATGATGGTGAACTTGCGACGGTTGAGGGGGCTGACGAGGTTGAAGTGTGCCATCGCTTCATCCCAGGCCACCGGGGTGGGGCCTGCCGGCACATGGCCGTCAAGCACATCACCAATGGTGACGCCAGGGACGATGGAGGCGGGTGCCACAAAGTCCTGTGCAGCCGAGGCAGAATCGGTAGTAGTCACTGCCTGCGTCTCCTTATCTTCTTTAGCTTGGAAAGCTTCGGGGATCCGCACGGGGCGGTACCGGAAACTTATGGGTGTACTAGCCGATGATGCTCAGTGCGGCCATGGCGGCGTGTGCAGTTCCGTCGTACGCCTGGTTGGGGACGGCGAGATCGACGGGCGGGATGACGCCGGTGGCGACGCAAATCACGATGGCGAGGTTGCCGAGGACGATAACGCCAGAGAGGATGCCACCGATGGCAGCCATGGCAGCGCGCAGGCGCTTGCCGGTGGCGCCAAAGTCATTGGCGGTGGTGGCAATGCCGTGCTCAATGTGGAAGAGCAGCAGCAGCATGGTGATGGCGTAGAACGCAGCGACGGCGGGACGGTCGAACGAGGCGATCATGTTGTTATACGCGTCGCCATGCTGGAACTTGGCTCCGGTGTCACCAGTAGTGAGGTCGAGGATGTGGAAGACAATGAAGCATGCCAGGATCAGACCGGAGATGATCATGAACTTGGCGGAGACACCACGGAAGGTGCTGACCTTGCGTGCACTGTTGCCGTGGGCTTGCTTGCCGCGGACGGCTAGCAGAATGCCGGAGGCGAAGTGCAGGATGATGCAGACGAGCAGCACGATACGGAAGACCCACAGCACGCCTTCGTAGCCGAAGAGGCCGGCGAGCAGGGTCCGCAGCCAGTGTGCGTAGTCGTTCATTGCCTGGGCCTGCTGACCGATCTGGTCCGGCGAGTAGCCTTTGGCAAGGTCATGCTGTGTGATCGTGTACGTGCCCCTGAACATCTTCAGGTTGCCGATCATGTGGACAAGCAAGAAGAGTGAGAAGATCCAGCCCGTGATGGCCATGATGAACTTCGCAACCCAGCTGGGGTAGAAGGGCTTCTTGCGGAGGTGAGCGCGATTGGTAGTGCCGGTCTTCGCCGTGGTGCGCTCTGCGACGGCGGTACTATTTCCGGCCATGGAACCTCCCTATTGTTCGGGTTTACCTGACTTCACTCTATCGTCTTTCGGAGTGCTTCTTGGACTTGTCATTTTCGACCTTTTAGCAGGTTAGGGCACCCTTATTTGTGTTTCGAGAGACCCATCTCACACCCTTTTTCCAACCCTCTTACGGCCTCATTTAAATCGCAGTTTTCTTTCCTAAAATATTGTGGGCGATTACTGAGAACACACACGTCACATCAAAAGCCCTACGACCTGTTTGTTTGTGAAATAACGACACTTTTCCGCCGTATACCGGACCTAAAATGGCAACTCGGCACTAGCTTTTAACACGCCGAGGCTGCACCAATCTCACTAAATTCCGAGGTAAGCCAGCTCACATCAAAGCTACTGCCGAGTTCTTTTGAAATTATGGCGAAAATCACTCTCAATTTTCCAAGTGGGTGAAATATCACCTGCGGTATGGCTACTGCGGCCGTTTCACCACCAGCTTCTCACCCGCCTGGACCGTCACCGGCTGACCCCACACTTCGAAGCCCAGAGCCACCGGCGAATCACACTCTAGCTCCACCTCATCCGCACGTACCTCCACCTGCAGACGAAATCCCCACAGCTGCACGCGATACCGCATACTTCCCCACCCCTCCGGCAACACCGGATTGATCGTCCACCGGCCGTCATAGTCACGCAGACCACCAAAGCCAAAGACCAAGGCCGACCACACACCACCACACGAGGCAATGTGGAGACCATCCGACGAATTACCGTGCAGATTACACAGATCCACATAAACGGCATGGCGGAACAACGCCTGAGCATGCGAGTCATAACCTAACTCGGCAGCCAAAATGCACTGCACCACCGCCGACAACGACGAGTCACCCGTTGTCAACGGATCGTAATAGTCAAAATCCGCCCGCTTCAGCTTCTCACTGAACTCAGACCCACGCAGGAAGAGCGCCAACACCACATCTGCCTGCTTAATAACCTGATAACGGTAAATCGTCAGAGGATGATAGTGCAGCAGAAGCGGCCGTTTCGGCTGCCCCCAATCCTTATTCCAAATCTCCCGCTCCAAGAAGTGCGCATCCTGCGGATGAATGCCACGCTCCTCATCGAAGGGGATACACATCGCGTCGGCAGCCTTGCGCCACTCAGCCGGTTCCTCCGGCCGCAGATTCAGGCGATGCACCATCTCCTCGAAATAGCTCTCCTCCACATCCTGCAGGCGCTCCACCCACTCGGCGGCCACCCGCATGTTGTAGCGGGCCATCACATTCGTGAAGAGATTGTCATTTACCACCGTGGTGTACTCATCGGGACCCGTCACCCCATGAATATGGAACTGACCGTCCGCCCCAAAAAAGCCCAAGTCCTCCCACAGGCGCGCAGTCTCGACCAGAATGTCGATAGCCTCCCGGAACAGGAAGTCCGCATCTCCACTGGCACGCGCGTACTGCACTGTGGCATACGTGATATCAGCATCAATGTGGTACTGGGCCGTACCCGCCGCATAGTAGGCACTGGCCTCTTCCCCATTGATCGTGCGCCACGGGTACAAGACACCACGCTGATCCAGCTCGGATGCCCGGTCTCGCGCCTTCGGCAGCATCTGATAGCGGAAGCGCAACGCATTCCGCGCCACTTGCGGCATCGTGTAGGTAAGGAAGGGCATCACATAGATTTCGGTGTCCCAGAAGTAATGCCCCGAATAACCGGAACCCGTCACACCCTTCGCAGAGATACCCAAGTCCTCCGCCCGCGCCGACGACTGAATGAGCTGGAACATATTCCAGCGCACCGCCTGCTGCAACTCCGGCTGGTCCGGAATCTCCACATCGGCCCGCTCCCAAAAATCCGCCAGCCACGTCTGCTGCGCCTCTAGATAGTGCACAGCCCCATGCTTGCGTGCCCGGCGCAACGTCCGATCCACCCTATCCATCAGTTCATTGACGGAGGCCCGGCGAGAGTCATGGTAGGAGAAGTACTTAATGAGGACGATCTCCTGCCCGGGGCGGGCATCCACGTGATACTGCACCTTCGCCATATCCGAATGTGCCACCGAGGAGATATAGAAATCGTTGGCGGTGGAAAAATCGTGGTCCGCGCCCACCGCCAAGGTCATCCCCGAGTTCGCCACCCGGTACCCCAGCTTGATCCTCTCCCCCTCATCCACCTGCAGCAGCGGCACCAGTACACGGGACTGGAAATGATCCGCCCGGCGCGGGTCGGACCCCCTGTTCACCGACCCTTGGGGGGCGCCTTCCGTCGCCACAAAACGATCCGGGTCGGAGGCCGAACCGAACTCATCCTGTCCATCCTGGCGGTTAAGGATCTGCGAGGAGAGCACCACCGGGGCGGAATCCTCCGGCAGCACAATACGTACCTCTTCAATACCCAGGTGACGGTCGGTGAGGGAGACCATGCGGGTGAAATCGATGAGGACGCGTTTGCCTGCCGGGGTCCGCCACTCCAGAGAGCGACGCAGCAGGCCGTCGCGGAAGTCGAGCGAACGCTCATAGTAGAAGAGGTCCGCCACAGACACGCGCAGCGGTTCGTCATCCACATAAATACGGATGGTCTTAGCATCCGGCGCGTTGATGATGGATTGTCCCACCCGCGCCAGGCCATAGGCGTCCTCAGCGTGCTGAATATCCCAGGTTTCGTGGAGTCCGTTCACATAGGTGCCGTTGAGGGCCGAATCGCGGCCTTCCTCCGGGTTACCGCGCACGCCCAGGTAGCCGTTACCCACAGTAAAGAGCGACTCTGCCACACCCAGATCCGATGTGGGGGGCGCTGTCTCTACCCACCTCCAGGGGTCGACGGGGTGAATGGCTCGATCAATTGCCGGTTCTGCAAAGTAGCTGCGCAGGTTGAAGCGGTCGCGGTGGGGGCCGCTGGCCGTCACCTGCTCGTCGTAGAGTTCATGCCCTTCTGCCACCGCAGTGGCATCTGAGGTGGTGTCTGTGATGGAGTTCTTCTCGGTCATGCCAGGGTCTCTCCTAAATCATCGACAACAAGGTGTGCACCAGCGGCCTGCAGATCCGCTGCGCCACTGCCACGGTTGACACCGACCACCAGGCCAAAGTCGCCGGCCCGGCCGGCGGCCACACCCGCGGTGGCGTCCTCGAAGACCGCACACTGGCGGGCGGGCAAGCCCAACAGTTCGGCCGCATACAGGTAGGTGTCGGGGGCGGGTTTGCCGGTGAGGTGTTTCTCGTCGGCGGTGTTACCGTCCACGATCACCTCAAAACGGTCGAGGAGGTTCGCCGCCTGCAGCACCGGACGGGTGTTGCGGGAGGAAGACACCACTGCGTAGGGGATGCCCAGGAGACGAGCTACCTCAATGAGGGCGATAGTGCCAGGGTAGGCACGGATACCGTCCCGCTGCAGTGTCTCCATGAACTCGTTGTTCTTCTGCAGCCCCAGCCGTTCGACTGTCTCCAGGTCCTCGGCTTCGGGGAGGTGGCGGGAGCGGAGTACGTCACGCACACCGTCTAGGCGGTGACGCCCGTCCACGTAGGTGTAGTAGTCCTCCATTGTGTAGGGGGCGAGCTCTTCTCCAAGCTCTGCGGCCCGCTGCTCAATGTAGGGCGCGAAGAGGTTAAACCACGCCCGTTTGTGGATATCTAGCGTGGGGGTGATGACGCCGTCCAGATCCAGGAGTAACCCCCGGCAGTCCTGCCAGCGGAGCGTTTCGCGTGGATCTTTCTGGCCGCCTGCTGCTGCTTCGGGAGAGGAAACGGAGTTGTCAGAAGAGGGCATGTGGGCTTGATTATCGAGATTCCACGTCATGCCTCTAGCATACTGAGGGAAACATCCCCTTTGCCGGTTATCTACCTTTTGGGGCACTACACGGTAGGTTAGAAGATATGACGGAGACCGAGCAGAACCCGACGCCTCCATTCGTCCAAAAGGACATGCAGCGGGCCATCCCCCGCCGCTGGTTGGCCGCCCTCATCATCACTGCAGTGGTGCTTGGGCTCTCTGTCTACCCCGGAAAATGGCTGAGTATGCAGCCCGTTTTCGCCCAGATCTTCGCGCCCCGCGGATTTTGGATTCTCATCTCCCTCCTCACCCTGCTGGCCAGTGTGGTGGTCTTCGGGGTCCGCTGGCATCACGACCTGCCGCGCCGCGTCTCCGCCCTCTTCATGGCGATTACGCTTGTGGCGACCTTCGCCCATGTGAGCGTCGGCTGGGGCAATGGTTTGCGCGCCGACCCCCTGCACACGGTGGCGACCCCCAACAAGGGCTACTTTGGCACCGACATCACGGTGATGTCCCTCAACAGCTACAACAATGGCGCCCGACCTGTCACCATCGCAAAACTCGCCAATGCCGTAGGCGCGGACATTGTGATGCTCAACGAAACCACGGAGGGCACCGCCAAACTAGTTGCCCAGCTAATGGAAGAAGCCGGCAGCCCCATGCAGATGTTCCAATCTGCGCCCAGCACGCGGCGCGGTGGGGACAAGCTCAATCAGACGGTGCTGTTGGTGTCCGTCTACTTCGGCACCTACCAGGTGGACGAGAAGATCACCCCCCAGACCTCGCTGGGGGCGGTCGCCGTCACCCCACAAACCCGCGACGCCAACTTCCGCTACCTGCCCACGCTGGTAGCGGGGCACGTCTACCCACCGAACCTGCTACACACTGGCCGCTGGCGCCACGAGGTGAAGCAGATGGTCGACATGTGCCACAGCCCGCAGGCCGGCAACCTCATTATGGGTGGAGATTTCAACGCCACTCCCTGGCACGGGGGCCTCACTGATATGGGCGCCTGCGTCGATGCCCTGGCGGAAGAGAAGAGTGGTTCCGTGGGCACCTGGCCCACCTACCTTCCGAAGCCACTGGGTGTGCCGATTGACCACATTTTCGTGTCGAAATCCAGTTGGCATACTGCCGGCTCCACAGTGGCAGAGGTGGATGGAACGGACCATCGCGCAGTGTTGGCGCGCCTCAGTTACACGGAAATGTAGCTGGTGGCGCCACTGAGAAGCTGGCGGCGCCACCAGGTAACCAGCGCTGCTGAGCGCTGTTAGAGGTTAATCATTTCCCCCAACACACCCTCAACAGACTCCTTCAAGGCCTCCGCCAACGTGGGGTGCACGTGCACAGTCCGGGCAATCTCCTCCGTGGTGAGCTCCCACTTCTGTGCCAGCACCAACTCTGGCAGTAGCTCGGACACCTGCGGCCCCACCATGTGGGCACCCAGCAGCTCCCCGTAGCGGCCGTCAGCAACAATCTTCACAAAGCCCTGCGCCTCCGCCAGGCCCTGTGCTTTACCGTTCGCGCTGAAGGGGAAGGTGGAGACGCGAACATCCATCTCCGGGTCGTTCGCCGCTGCGGCACGCGCCTGCTCCTCGGTGAGGCCAAAGCTGGCCACCTGCGGGTTACAGAAGGTCGCACGCGGCATCATCCGATAGTCGCCCAGCGGAACCGTCTCCTCCCCCGCGATTGTCTCTGCAGCCACCACACCCTGGGCTTCCGCTACATGGGCCAGCTGCAGCTTTGCCGTCACGTCACCAATGGCGAAAATGTGAGGCACCGAGGTCTGCATGGAGTCGTCGACGGCGATAGCACCACGCTCCGTCAACTCCACCCCCGTGTTCTCCAGACCATAGCCCTCCACGTTGGGGCGGAACCCGGTAGAGATAAGGCAGCGTTCCGCATAGATGGTCTCCACATGACCGTTTGCCGGGAGACTTCCATCGGGCAACACGACGGGTTCAATAGCGACTGCCACGCCGTCACCCGTCCGCTCGACGGAGGTGGTTTTGTGCCCGGCGCGGAGCGTAATGCCCAACTTTTGGTACTGCTTGGCGATCTCCTTGGAGACGTCTTTGTCCTCGTTGGGAAGCACCCGGTCCAGGTATTCCACAATGGTCACTTGCACCCCATAGTTCGCCAACACATAGGCGAACTCCATACCGATAGCACCCGCACCCACAATCACGATGCTGTGCGGCAGAGCCGGGTCGAGAATCTGCTCCTCAAAGGAGACGACGGGGCCACCCATCTCCACACCGGGCAGCTGCGCCACATGTGAGCCAGTGGCGATAATGCACTTGTCGAAGCTGATGGTGACGGGTCCCTCGGCGGTTGCGACCTCGATGGTATGGGCGTCGCGGAAGGTACCGCGGCCGTTTACCTCCGTAATCTTATTCTTCCGCATGAGGTAGTGGACGCCCTTCACGATACTGGCGGATACTTTCCGGCTACGCGCATGCGCCACCCCGAAATCCATGCTGATATTGTCTGCCAGCACACCGAATTCTGCCGCATGGTGCAGCATGATATTGGCTACTTCGGCATTTTTCAGCAGAGACTTTGAAGGGATACACCCCACGTTGAGGCACACCCCACCCCAGTATTTCTCCTCCACGATGGTGACCTGGAGCCCCAGTTGGGCAGCCCGAATGGCAGCCACATAGCCGCCCGGTCCGGCGCCCAGTACGAGCAGTTCGGTGTGGCGGTCAGCAGCGGAAGCCGACGCGGAGGAAGCGGGCATGCGGGAAGTATCCGTGGGCTCAGTCATGGTTCTGATACTAGTGGGGTAGGCACCGCTATGCGAGCGTTCAGCGGCACTGCTCTGCGCACGTTGGGGCCTTTCGATCACAGGGATGGGAGAGCAGTGCGGTATTGTGCTGAAGTGTGAACGTACTCATTGCAATTAGTGCAATGAGCGGCGGCTATAGCACACAGAAGCAGGCAAAAATCGCTACTCTGTAAGGGACACTGACGATAGAGTTTCCCAAGCCGGGTTCACTATCACCTGACCAGAGGAATGGGGAGAATGACCGAAGATCCGTCCACTCCGCGCCGCCCCGAAGGCACTCCTAAACCGCAGCGAACCGGCTACCCGCAGATGCGCCCCGCCCAGGGCTACCAGGTTCCCGGTCGTGCAGCAGCCAAGCGCATTCCCTCCCAGTCGGGACAACCCCACTCTCAGGTCACTCCCTCTTCTGGCCGCCCCGCCCAGCCGCGCACCACACAGCTAGGTGCCTCCGGTTCCGGGGACAACACCCGTATCATCACCTCCGCACAATCAACCTCTCAACCTGCGGGACTGGTCCCCCGTAGTGTGCAGGGGGACCAGTCCCGCCGAGACCAATCCCAGCGAGCCAGCAGCACCGCCACCACCGCCGCTTTCAGCCAGCCCACCTTCTCCCCCACGGGCCCCGGTAACGGTGAGCGAAGAAATGGTGCAGCAGGGACCGCCGGTGCTGTCGGACCTGCCAATACCGCCAGCGCACAGCGCGTGCGGACCGGGCAGCCGGCCGCCAGCCAGAATGCTGCTGCCAACCAGCAGGTGTACAGCCCTTCCGAAGCCTGGGCAAACCGTCCGGCAGACAACAGCCCGTCAGCCGCGAGCAGTTTTGAAGCCCGCGACTATAACGCCGCCCCCGTTCCAGACCCCACCTATGGGGTTGACGACGACAAGAGCAAAAAGAAGAAGCGATCCTCCCGTAAGCTTGGCGCAGCTGGCGTCATCGGCGTCACGTTGGTGACGATTCTCGTGCTCATCATCGTTGGCTTCGGGAGTTACGTCTTGGGGAACCGTGCTGGCCACGCGGAAGGCTACCAGCGTGGCTACTCCGAAGGTTCCAACACCGTCGCACGGAGTGCCGACGACGCTCTACAGAAACTCAATTCGGTCAGCTCGTCCTCCTCCTCCGTGTCCTCCTCACTGGCTGCCATGCTGCCCCTGGTCAACCCGTGCTCAGAAAAGTACGGGCAGCGTGAAGCCGCCCAAACTACCTGGGGCCGCTACGGCTGGGGCTGCAAGTTTACCAGTGAAAAAGGGCGCAAGTTCTCTGTCCTCATTGGCGAGGCTGACCGAGATACTGTTGGTAAACCGCGCATCGAAAAGCGCCGCAATGGGCAGACCAAGGGGTGCATCGCCACCGGTTCGCCGCAAGCCCATCCTGCTTTTGGCCTCACCGTATGGGTGGCCGAAGACAAGGGGCTTGACTCCTGCAAGATGGCCAAAGATAAGTGGAACGAAGTCGCCAAAAGCAGCTAAAAGTAGTCACTAAAGTTAGGGCAGACTACACTACAAGACGGCCCTCGGGGTAGACCGGAACCCCTTATCCGGTCCCCGCCTCTGCACCGCGAAAGGACGTCCGCATGGCCGCCCCACAGACACCAGCAAAGGACACCGGGAAACCTGGCAAGAAACGCTCGCTGTCGGCACGCGGTTGGGTCCCTGATTATCACGGCGCCTGGGCAATGGTGTTTGTTCCCATCACCTTAGGCATCATCATTGGTGGCTTTGTCCCCGCCCACATCCCCTTCTACCTGCTGTGGGGGGTGGGCTACTTCTGTTTCTTCGCCCTCACGAAGTGGTTCGTGGCGCGCCGCAAGCCTCTCTACGCCACCCCCGTCAAAGCGTACGTGTGCGCCTGTGCTGTGCTCGGCATCCTCACCCTCTGGAGCGCCCCCAAGCTACTCCTGTGGGCGCCCTGGTTTGCCATTCTCATCATCACCACCGTCATCCTTATTAGAGAACGCAAAGAACGCACTATGGCAGCGCGCGGCATCACTGTCACCGCGGGCGTTTTGGTTGGCGCAGTGACCTACGACCTGGGCACTGGCTTTCAGCGGTCGAGTTTCTCGCTCCTCCCCGTCCCCGTCGATACACACATGGCAGCCCTCAGCGGACACAACTGGTCGAGTTCGGTGACTGGCTGGAAGTGGATGTGGCTAGTCTGCCTCGTCCTCCTGCTGTACTTCTTCGGGACTGTCCCCGTGGTGAAAACCGTTATCCGGGAACGCCGCAGCACTCCTCACCTGGTGTTCTCTATTGTCTTCCATGCTTTGGCCGCAGCGTTTGCACTGGTGAGTGCGCTGCTGGGATGGACCGGCTGGGCGCTCTTCGCAGTGTTTGTGGCGCTACTGGCCCGCTCGGCTTATTTCCCCTTGACGATGCGCTACCAGGGTAAAAAGTGGAGCGCTAAAACGATCGGTATTACCGAGATAGTCTTTACTGCGCTGGTCGTTATCGCCCTGTGGCTGCCGTAGCAGAGAGGGACGCATTACCGGCAAAGTACCGGACACCCCGCCGTTGAGCACTTTTTCCCTATCTGTAAAAAACATAGCACTATTGCTATTTTTAGAAGGCGTATTGGTCATATGACCATGAGCGAAAACGTATGCGTCGAACGGCTCACGAAATTTTTCCCAGAGCGATTTTTTGCTCTAAGTGGGAAGAAAAGACCAGTTGAGGGCTTTATTATCGTGGGGCAGCTGTCACGTTCCACTACTGACTACCTCTTCCCTCTTTGCAATTGCGCCTTACCGTTCTACAGTTATGGCGTAACAACAATCACGGTTGGATAAAGACCTTCTCTTCTTCGGTTTTCCAACCACCACAGCATAAGGATGCTCTTATGAAATCCTGGCTTCGTTCCACTGCGCTTGCAGTGGTATCCGCAATCACTCTCACCGGTGCTCCCGCTATCGCCAACGCAGCCCCTACAGATACCCCCGACACTGCTCCCATCACGAAGCAGGCTGCCCAGGAGCAGCTTGAGCACGCTGTCCACACCTTGGAAGGTGTGACCACCAACGAGGACGGCGACGGCATCACCCTCAAGAACGGGACCTTCAAGGTCACCAAAGAGGGCGACAATCTCGAGATCGTTGACGGCCAAGGCAAGTCTGTCATCTCCGTCCCGCTGAAGGGTATCTTCGGAGACTCCATCTACACCCTCCGCGCTTCCCTCAGCAGCAACGCCAAGACCGTAACTCTCACCAAGGGACAGTTTGAGGCAAAGGCCACCAAGGTTCAGCTCGCCAAGAAGAACCGCTTCACGAGCAACACCAAGGCATGGTTCAAGCTTTACCGCGACTACGCTGATTACGCTCTCCAGCACGACACCCTCAACTTCGTGGGCGGCACCGCTCTAGGCGTCATCACCGGCATTGTCGGCGGCTTCATCACCTACCTCGCCCTCGATCTCGGCACCTACCCGCTGCGTAGCATCCTCGGACTCACTATCATTGGTATTCCCATCAATTACCTGCTGGTGTTCACCTACATGGGCGTCGGCACCACTGTTGGCATCATCTCCACACTCAACATGCCCGCCGTGTTGTCCTCCAAGCTGGCCAAGGATCCGGTCGCCAAGAAGAAGGCTGATCGTCTCCTTCGCGGCACCAAGGCATACTTCACCGGTGGCGATGTCAGCCGCGTCCGCTAAGTAGCACTACACCTCCGCTACGTCGACTCAGCGCCACGCTGAGCGAGACACGACTTAGCAGACTTCCCTATAGTGACAGAATGATCCCCAGCTCGCAGGAGCTGGGGATCATTCTGTCACACGTGGATATAGAGATTAGAACCAGTTGAAGTGGAAGAGGTTGTCCCAGAATCGCTTAGCAGTTCCTTTAACCTCGGGATTGTCGGAGGCGACGGGAAGTGCAGCAGAGCCAATGAACCAGCCGGCAGCACAGGTGATAGGTACCGAAAGGACGGCAATGCCGGCTGCGACATAGAGGATGGCGCTGAGGAACCACACCGGCCACAAGATGAAGTAGCCAATGAGGTAGGTCAGCCAGCCGCCCGCATTCAGGACTGCCGCCGCAACGAAGGAGAGAGCTATACCAGCACCGCAGCCTAGGACACCACCCAGGTAAAAGTACAACGGATCCTTGTTGGTGGAGACCTTGGCGAGGTTGATGTAATCGACGACGGCACCGTCGCCAGTCTTGCCAATCTCGGACCTGTAAGCGGCGGCAAGCTTAGCCTGGCGCGCCTTTTCGACTGCACTCAGCGGACGGTACGTAGCGTCTGCCGGACGCTGGAAGGTGACGGACTTGCCGTCCTTCGCCACGTGCGCGTTGAGGGTGTAGATGGCTTGCTTGGATGCATCGAAGCCAAGCAGTGGAAGAGTCATGAGGACGCTGCCATTGTAGCCGACGAGCTCCAGGCCACGGTTGTTATCCGCCAGGCGGACTGTGCCCTTTTCGACGGAGAGAGTATTGGCGTCCTGGGAGAGGCTACCAAAACGGAACTGTTGTCCCATCTGCTGAATTTGAGCGTGGGACACGGGCGCGGGAGCGGCCTCGGCGGGGGCAGCTGACGCGATGGCGGGTACCGTTGCGATAGTGACAGCCGCGGATACTGCGACTGCAAGAGGCTTCAGAACGTTTTTCATGATGACTCCTTGGTCGATGTGACGTAGCTTACGTTACGCATATTAGGACGGCCTTGACCAGGGTATTTTCACCACGAGCGAAAAGTAACGGTTGGATAAAGTACTACCCGCGAGTACTCCACAGACGCGGACACATTATCGACACTGTGTTCACGCGTCCACATAAACAGCAGCCCTGTGCATATTTCTGCACAGGGCTGACTGTCAATTATGGGGTTATTCTGCCGCACTAGCGATGTTTCACAACGTGATGAGCGTTGCAGGATTGCAACCTACCACACCGCAGCAACACCACCGTCTTCCCCGCGTTGACCTATGTCAGCACGCGAATGCGGACATACGTGGCGGTGGTTTAGTACATGCCACCCATGTCGTCACCGGCGGGGGCAGCCGGAGCCGGGGGTTCCGGCTTGTCGGCAACCACAGCTTCGGTGGTGAGGAACAGTGCGGCGATGGAGGCGGCGTTCTGCAAGGCAGAGCGGGTAACCTTCACCGGGTCATTGATGCCGGCTTCGAGCAGGTCCTCGTAGACACCGGTGGCAGCGTTGAGGCCGTTGCCACTGGGGAGGCTGCGGACCTTCTCGGCCACGACGCCAGGCTCCAAGCCCGCGTTGAACGCAATCTGCTTCAGCGGGGCGGAGAGGGCAGACTGGACGATCTTGGCACCGGTCAGCTCGTCGTCTTCCAGATCAAGATCCTCGATGGCGGACTCGCACTGCACGAGTGCGACACCACCACCAGCAACGATGCCTTCTTCAACGGCAGCCTTAGCGTTGCGGACAGCGTCCTCAATGCGGTGCTTGCGTTCCTTCAGCTCGACCTCAGTAGCGGCACCGGCCTTGATGACGGCAACGCCACCGGCCAGCTTAGCGAGGCGCTCCTGCAGCTTCTCACGGTCGTAGTCAGAGTCAGTGGAAGCGATCTCCGCCTTGATCTGGTTAACGCGGCCTTCGATGGTCTCGGTGGAGCCGGCACCGTCAACAATGGTGGTCTCTTCCTTGGTGACGACAACCTTGCGGGCACGGCCCAGCATGGTGATGTCGGCGGTCTCGAGGGAAAGACCAACCTCTTCGGAGATAACCTGGCCACCGGTGAGAATGGCCATATCCTGCATCATGGCCTTGCGGCGATCGCCAAAGCCCGGCGCCTTGACGGCAACAGACTTGAAGGTGCCACGGATCTTGTTGACCACCAGGGTGGAGAGGGCTTCGCCTTCAACGTCTTCGGCAATGATGAGGAGGGGCTTGCCGGACTGCATTACCTTTTCGAGCAGCGGCAGCAGGTCCTTAATACTGGAGATCTTGCCCTGGTTGATGAGGATGTAGGGATCCTCGAGGACGGCTTCCTGGCGTTCCAGGTCGGTGGCGAAGTAACCGGAGATGAAACCTTTATCGAAGCGCATGCCTTCGGTCAGTTCCAGGTCGAGGCCGAAAGTGTTGGCCTCTTCCACAGTGATAACGCCTTCCTTGCCGACCTTATCCATAGCCTCGGCAATGAGGTTACCGATCTCGGGATCGCCAGCGGAGATACCGGCGGTGGCGGCAATTTCGTCCTTGGTTTCAACTTCCTTGGCGGAGGTAAGGAGAGCCTTGGTGACGACATCCACGGACTTTTCGATGCCGCGGCGCAGACCCATGGGGTTGGAGCCGGCAGCAACGTTGCGGAGACCTTCATGGACGAGAGCCTGGGCGAGCACGGTGGCGGTGGTGGTGCCGTCGCCGGCGACGTCATCCGTCTTCTTGGCGACTTCCTTGACCAGCTCAGCGCCGATCTTCTCGTAGGGCTCTTCGAGTTCAATTTCCTTAGCGATGGAGACACCATCGTTGGTGATGGTGGGGGCGCCCCACTTCTTTTCTAGGACGACGTTGCGGCCCTTGGGGCCGAGCGTCACCTTGACGGTATCAGCGAGGATATCGAGGCCCCGCTCCAGGCCACGGCGGGCCTCTTCGTCAAATGCAATCATCTTGGACATGTGTTGTTTATGTCTTCCTCTGTTGATGGGGGTGACTGGTGGCCGACACTGCCAAGCTGGCACAGTTCCCGCGACGGACGACCGGTGTGTCTTGTACGGGATGGTACCCGGTCTTACTCGCCAGCTTTGGCACTCCCAATGATTGAGTGCTAAGTCTTTTCTAGCACTCGAACTAGTCGAGTGCAAGAACGATTCCAGCAGCTTATGATGAACATATGGATTCCAAACTGATTAGCGTTTCCCGCACCATTCCCGCTTCTCCCTCCGCTGTCTGGCAGGTCGTCAGCGATATCAGCAGCATGGGCTCACGCAGTCCCCAATGCAAAAAGATGATCGGATTCCCTCCTAGCTCCGACCCGGTTCACCCCGATGGCATCACCATTAATATCAACCGCCGCGGCAAGTACACCTTCTGGATCACTACCGCTCGTTTCCTCACAGTGGAGCCTAAGAAGGAGCTATCCTTTCTTATTCCTGCCAACCACTACCTGTGGACTTACCGGCTAGAACCAGCGGAGAATGGCGGCACCACTGTCACTTTGGAGCGCCTCCTCGCAGATGCCCGCCCCAGCCTTATTAGTTCTGTATTTGTGAAGTTCTTCCTGGGTGGGGACGAGGCTTTTACGCAGGAAATGGCTGCGGGTATGCAGGAAACTCTAGCCAAGGTGGAGGAGCAGGCGATGACACTGCCCTACACCAGCTAGTCCTCCTCATTTTTTTATTTTTTCATTGTGCGAAAATTTTTTTCCATTTTTGTTGACAGATAGGGGTCACTCCCCTATCCTCTTAAATATGAACACGAAGCACCTAGTAGTAGCTCGCAGCCGCAGTAGGGTCGTCACTACGGACTAGCCCCCTGCTGCGGTGGAGAGAAGCGCTGGCCCACACACTCACGGACCGCCCCGCATAGAAAGCTCTTCTCCAATGTCTACTCACCGCTTCCCCTCCTCCACTTCCGCCCCCTCCCGCATCACCACAACCGCCTCTCATCCAAACGCCCCCATGGCGCCGGCAACCACCCCCAATCTGCGGGATCACAACCCCTTCACCGCGCGGACTCATCACCCCCTCCCCATCGAACTGTGCCCCTTCGCCGCTGGCATGTCCGAGGACGAATTCGACCGCACCTTCCGCACCCCCGGCAGCATCATGCTGGGAGCCTTCGGTAGCCAACCCACCACCTGCGGCAGGTCACTCTACATCACCACCCTCACCATCGACGGCACCGTGTGCTGCACCGCCGCCGAAGCCGCCGGCCCCATCCAAGCCCTCTGCTACATGCTGGACAGCTTCGACATCCGCCTGGACATTAAAACGTTCCGCCAGCGCGAGACTCCAGACAACCCCCACTACCAGTACGCCACCTTCCTGGAGATTAAGAACCGCTACTTCACCCACTGGGCCATCGGCTACGGCACCACCAGCGAAGAAGCCAGCCTCTCCGCCCTCATCGCAGCCGCCAACCAGTACCGCCAGTACCAGACTGCCCGCCGCCACGGCACCACCACCGGCATCACCTACACGGGCAGCCTGGACGAAACCAAGCAACGCCGAGCAGCCTAGCCTGTGGCCCCAGGCGCAAGCTCCACAGTGGGAAGGGTAGGCTGGGAACCAGCTACCCACCCACTAGAGGAGTCCACCATCCATGACCGAGTCCTCCCCCCTGACTGGAACAGACCAGCTCCGCGCCCACATCGCCGGCCAAGGCGACCAGATCAAAGCCGACCTCACCACAGCTGTGAGCTTCGATTCTGTCTTCGGCACTAACAATGACTCCTGCGCGGCAAGCGCCGCCTGGGTCCAGCAGGTATTCACAGAAGTTGGCGTTGCTGACGTCCACTCGGTAGAGACTGTTGACGGGTCCATCCCGCTCTTCGGCTTCACTCCCCCCGCAGACGGCTGCCCCACAGTGCTGCTGTACTGCCACCACGATGTGCAGCCGGCTGACGACCAACCTGGCTGGAACTCCAACCCCTGGGAGCTCACAGAGAAGGACGGCCGCTGGTATGGGCGAGGTGCCGCCGACGACAAGGGAAATATGGTGGCGCACTTAGCTGCCCTACGAGCGTTGCGGGACTGGGCTCCCCAGTCCGACCACCCCGCACACCCCTTTGGCGGCATCGGCATCCGGCTGGTTGTGGAGGGCTCCGAGGAAGCCGGCGGCGAAGGTTTGGAGACGCTGGTTGCGGAGCGGCCCGAGCTGTTCGCGGCGGATGCGATTCTTATTGCGGACACCGGCAATGTGGCTGTTGGTGTTCCCACCATCAATATTTCGCTGCGTGGCGTGGTCACGCTGAAGGTAATGGTGAAGACGCTGCGCTCCCCTATTCACTCTGGCCAGTATGGTGGCCCCGCCCCTGATGCCCTCTATGCCCTGATTCACATATTGGCGAGCCTGCGGAACACGGAGGGTGGGCTCACCATTGATGGGCTGGACGCCAACCAATGGTGGAAGGGCGTGCAGTATTCGCCTGCCGAGTTTGCAGCGGATGCGGGTGTGCTGGAGGGAGTGCACTTGTCCACGGCCGGCACGCCTTCCGAGTTGGCGTGGGCCCGCCCGACGCTGACCGTGACGGGTATTGATGCAGCGAGCACTGCTCACGCTATTAATGCGGTGCCGGCGGAGGCAGCGGCGATGCTGAATCTGCGCGTGCCCCCGACGATGGATACGCGGGAGGCGGAGGAGAAGCTCATCGCCCATCTGCAGAACCATCGCCCGTGGAATGCCCAGGTGGAGTGTGAACCGCTGGGAACGGGTGAGCCGTACATGGCGGATACCTCCGGTAGCGCCCATGTGAAAATGCAGCAGGCGTTGGCGGCAGCCTATGGCGTCCAGGCAGATGAGGTGGCGTTGAGCGCGGATGGCGGGTCTATCCCACTGTGTGCCGCGCTGAAGGCCGCTCACCCCACCACGCAGCTGGTGCTGTTCGGCGTGGAGGAACCTATCTGTGGCATCCACGGCCCCAATGAGTCCGTCGACCCGACCGAAATCACCGCTATCGCCACTGCTGAGGCACTGTTCTTAGCGAATTTTCGTTAAGAACCCATAAACACTGCTTAGCGAACTTTCGCTAAAAACCGATTGGCACTGTGCGGGGAAGGCCCGCAGCGCGTCCCTTATGAGGACGGCTGAGGGCCTTCCCTGTTGGTGTGATGTGTGGTGATGGTTGTGTGGGTTGGCTAGCTTTGGAGCTTGGTGGGTTCTGGGGTGCGTACACTGCCACGGGCGAGTTTGTTGGGCCACCAAATGGGGTTGCTGACAGTGGTGAAGATGGCGGGGACGAGGAAGGTGCCGAGGAGGACGCCGAGGGCGACGAGGATGCCGCATTGTGCCATGGCGATGAGCGGGAGGACGCCGAGGACGACGAACACTGCGGCGAGTACGATGCCGGCGGAGGTGATGATGCCGCCGGTGTAGGCGACGGCGCGGGCCATGGCTTCTTTGGTGCCGTGGGCGGGGGTGAGTTGTTTGGCGCGGACGACGAGGAAGATGGAGTAGTCGACGCCGAGGGCGACGAGGAAGAGGAAGCTGTAGATGGGGGTGTGTAGTCGAGGGCGGGGAAGTTGAAGATGTGTTGGGAGACGAAGGCTCCGAGTCCGAAGACTGCCACGGCGGAGATGGTGGTAGCGAGGATCATGAGGATGGGTGCGACGAGGGCGCGTAGCACGATGACCAGCATGAGGAAGACGATGAGGAGGATGAGGGGGATGGCAACTTTGAGGTCGTGTCGGGTGGTGTTGGCTTGGTCGTAGGATTGTGCGTCTGCGCCGCCGACGAGGGCTTTGTTGCCGAGTTGGGTTCGGAGGTTGGTGATGGTGTCAAGGGCGCCGGGAGTGGAGGGTTCGTTTTTTCCAATGACGGTCCAGCGCATCCAGTTTCCGATGTCGAGGGGGTCGGGGCGGACGCTGGCGACGTCGTTGCTGGCGTCGAGGATGCGGTGGACTTCGGGGGCGTTCTGTTTCTCGGCGACGATGGTGATGGGTGAGGCCATTCCGGCGGAGTAGTGCTTTTCGAGGACGTGGAGGCCGTCGACGGATTCGGTTTGGGTGGTGAATTGTTCGGTTTGGCTAAGGCCAAAAGTGGTGCCGATCATGCCGCAGGCGAGGACGATGAGGATGACACCGCCGGCGAGGAGGGTGGTGACGGGGCGTTTCTGGACTTTTTGGGCGATGTGGTACCAGCGGTTGTCGGGAGTGACGTCGTCGGCCCCTTGTTGGGTGGGGGTGTTGTCTGCGTCGGTGGGTTTGGGGATGAAGGGCCAGAAGATCCAGCGGGGCACGATGGCGTTGACGGCGGGGAGGGCGACGAGGAGGCCGATGGGGCCGCTGGCGCCGAGGTTGCGGATGGCGGGGCTGTCGACGAAGAGCAGCATGAGGAGGGCGCCGACCACCGTGAGGTTGGAGGCGAGGATGGCGGGGAATGAACCTTTCCAGGCGGCGGTGAGGGCGTCGAGTTTGTTCTCGCGTTGCTGGAGTTCGTCGCGGTAGCGGGAGGTGAAGAGGAGTGCGTAGTTGGCTCCGGCACCGAAGACGAGGACGGAGATGATGCCGCCGGTGGATCCGTCGTAGGAGAATCCGGTGGCGAGGAGGATGGTTTCGGCGATGAGGGCGGCGACACAGTCGGCTATGCCGACGACGATGAGGGGGAAGAGCCAGAGGATGGGTGAACGGTAGGTGAGGAGGAGAAGGACGGCGACGACGGCTGCAGTGATGGCGAGGAGGCGGAAGTCGGCGCCTTGGAAGGCGTTTCCGGGGTCGGCTCCGAAGGCGGGGCCGACGGTGGTGTGGAGTTGGAGCTCTGCGGGGAGGGCGTCTTTTCCGGCGTTACGGACGTTGGTGACGATGTCCCCTAGCTGGGTGCCGGAGGCTTGGGTGGTGATGGGGATCATCACCATGGCGACTTTGCCGTCTTTGGAGGGGATGAACGGCGGGGCAATGCTGGGGGTGCTGTCGACGTGTCGGTCCACCTTGAGCATGGCACCGCGTGTGTGGAGTACTCCTGCCATGTCGGTGTGGGTGAGGGCGCGGTGGTCACTGCGGGTGACGATGGCGAGGAGGGGGGCGTCGGTGGCGGTGGTGTTGTCGTCGATGATCTGCTGTACGCGGGCGGATTCGGCGGAGGGTGGGAGGGAGTTGGGGCGGCCGCTACATGTTAGCCGTTCGCAAGAACCACAACGACGTCTTCGGAGTGCTTGTTGAGCCACTCGGGACGGACGGCAGTGGTGAACTTAAGCTGTTTGGCGATACTTTCCGCGGCGGCCTTCGACTGCGGGTTGTCTTTGTAAAAGACGGTGGAGGCGCTGAGGGATCCGCAGGCGCCTTGCGGGCAGTTGGCGGCGGCGGTCTGGTTGGCCCAGCCGGCGTCGCGGAGTTCATTGCTGGTGCGGCCAGCGTAACCTTCGCGGGTGGTGTTGTTGAGGACGATGACGCGCACGGCAGCCTTGTCGACCTTCACCGGCTCATCCTTCTTCTGCTGTTCCTTGGGGGCAGCTTCGTTCTGGGAGACGGAGGAGCTGGTGGTGGGGTTGGTGCGGACATGCACCTGGTGGCGACCATTGTCGACCAGCATGAAGATACCAACGATGGCGCACACCAGTGCTGCGGCGATCAGTACCATGGCGAGTGCCCGGTACGGGAAGCCGGCGGAGTCGCGCTCAATATTGTCTTGGGTGCTCTTGTTCATATCAGCCACGCTGCTAGTTTAGCGGTTATTAGGGGAGGCCGTACGCTGACGGCGCGTTTCGATCTCAAAATTAGTGCGGATAGCGGCAGTTAGGCCCTTTTTCCACGCTGGTGACGGGCCCGTGAGCGGGAGTCTGCCACTCGTTGGAGACGTCGGACCAAAGCCGGATCCTCCGCCATCGCGTCGGGGTTGTCGAGTAGGGCGTTGAGCTTTTGGTAGTAGCGGGTGGCGTTCATATTGAACTGCACCCGGATAGCGTCTTCCTTGCTGGCTGCGTAGCGCCACCATTGACGCTCGAAGGCCAGCAGCGCACACTCGTCGTCCGTCAACACCCGGATCTACTCCTGCGGGGTAAGAGTGTTGACGATGATGTCCTTCACCGCCTGGGTGTCGTTGGGGACGTCCACCACATGTCGTGGGAGGTCTTCGATGCCCTGGAAGCGTTCCGGGGTGTCGGGGAGACGGCCGGTGGCTTCCTGGATGGTGTCGGCGAATTTCACCGGCAGGGCGGTTTCCAGGCAGATGATGGGGGTGGTGACGGTACCGTCGGCGGTGAGCTCGCGGGCGACCTTGACACCATCTGCGGTGTGCGGGTCGACCATGATGCCGCTGTTTTCCCAGGACGTGCGGATGGTCTCGAGGCGGTCCTGGTGGGTGGACCGGCCGGAAAGGAATCCATACTCGCTTTCGACGGTGGCGAAGGCGGGGTCGGCGGAGAGATCGAAGTAGCCTTCCACCGTCAGCTGGTTGCCGAAGAGGTCGTCGATGCGGGCGGCGTCACGGCCGAGCAGGTCAGCGATGAAGCGCTCAAAGTTGGAGGCCTTCGAGATGTCCATGGAGGGGCTGGAGGTGGCCAGCGTCTGCTCGGCGGAGCGTACCCGGTAGACACCGGTGGTGAAGAACTCGTTGAGTACGTCGTTTTCGTTGGTGACGACGATGAGGCGGTCGATGGGCACGCCCATGGCGCGGGCGACGTGCCCAGCGCAGACGTCGCCGAAGTTGCCGGTGGGCACGGCGAAGCTGACTGCGGTGGTGTTTCGTTGGGCGGGGTCGACCTGTTCGGTGAGGCGGATCCAGCAGCAGATGTAGTAGACGATCTGTGCCATGAGCCGCGCCCAGTTGATGGAGTTGACGGCGCCAATGCTCCAGGTGCGCTTGAACTTGAGGTCGCGGCTGACGTCTTTAACGATGTCTTGGCAGTCGTCGAAGACGCCGTCTACTGCCATATTGACGACGTTGGGGTCGTCGATGGAGAACATCTGGGCTTGCTGGAAGGCGGTCATGCGGCCCCGCGGGGTGAGCATGAAGACGCTGATGCCGTCGCGTCCGCGCATGGCGTATTCGGCGGAGGAGCCGGTGTCACCCGAGGTGGCGCCGAGGATGTTGAGGACCTGGTTGCGACGCTTCAGTTCATACTCGAAAAGTTCACCAAGCAGCTGCATGGCCATGTCTTTGAAGGCGGCAGTGGGGCCGTAGGAGAGGCCGCCAATGTAGATATCGTCTTCCAGATGTTTAACGGTGACGATGTCGTCTTCGGAAAACCTGGGGGTGCAGTAGGCGCGGGCGCAAATGTCTTTGAGGTCGTCGGCGGGAATGTCGTCAATGAAGAGGGTGAGGACGTCGGCGGCGAGGGCTGCGTAGCCGTGCTCGTTGAGGAGGTCCCGCCAACGGTCGAGGTCAGCAGTACCGATGGTGGGGTACTGCTCCGGCAGGTAGAGGCCACCGTCGGGGGCGAGGCCTTCCAGCAGGATGTCGCAGAAGCTGGTGGTGGTCTGTTCTTGGTCGCGAGTAGATAGATAGCGCACGTGTCTATTCTAACTGAGCTTTGTGCAGGTCACGAACAGCAGGTTGAGAGCACGGAGGGTCCCCTCAGCAGCGGGTAAGCTGGGGGCATGACCGTACGCCCTATTGTCATTGCTGGTGACCCCGTCCTGCACCATCCCACCGAGATGGTTGACCTCAGTGGTGGGGTGACGAAAGAGCTGCACAGGCTCATTAAAGACATGTATGACACGCTTGCCGCGAGTGGTGGAGTGGGATTGTCTGCCAACCAGATTGGGGTGGGTAAACGGATTTTTGTGATTGACTGCCCGGATACAGATCTCCCGTTGGGGAGGGAGATGACGCCCGACATGATTAGGGAGCGGGCGGGCAGACCAGGCTGGAGCAAGAACGGCATGAACCGGATTGCCTGCGTCATTAATCCTGTTCTCACGGTGGGCAATCCGCCTAATGGGGAGCCGGTAATGATGCGGGAGGGGGAAGGGTGCTTGTCTGTTCCCGGTGCCCAATTTGCGTTGGACCGCTACGACTGGGCGCAGGTGACGGGTACTGATGCGAAGAGGCAACCCATCACGTTGGAGGGCTATGGTTTCTTTGCGAAGTGCCTTCAACACGAGGTGGGGCACTTGGATGGGCATCTGTATACAGAGTTTGTGCCAGTGTTTGCCCGCCCGAAGGTGAAGCGCCTGTTTAGGAACCGGAAGTGGAATCAGCCAGGGCAGTCGTGGATGCCGGGGGTGGACCCGGACCCCTTCGCCTAGCGGGTACCGTCTTCCCGCTGGGACCATGGAGGTAAACTGCAACCATGCGTTTGGCTACCTGGAATGTGAACTCTATCCGCGCACGCGTCGACCGTGTGACCGACTGGCTCCTGGCCAATGACGTTGATGCCCTTTGCATTCAGGAGACCAAGTGTAAGGACGCACAGTTCCCCTTCGAGCGTTTCGAGGAGATTGGCTACGAGGTGGCCCATGTGGGCTATAACCAGTGGAACGGCGTCGCCATTGTGTCCCGGATCGGGATCGAGGATGTCGAAGAGCATTTCCCCGGCCAACCTGGTTTCGCCAAAGACCCAGAGGCGGAGCAAGTGGTGGAAGCGCGGGCGCTGTCTGCCGTAGTTGGCGCACTGGAGCCCAGCGGACCCCTCACCCTATGGAGTCTTTATGTTCCCAATGGGCGTGAACTCACCGACCGCCACTACACCTACAAGCTGGAATGGCTGCACAAGCTGCGGGACGCGGCAACCAGCTGGCTAGCGGGGGACCCAGACGCGCAGATGATGCTGGCAGGCGACTGGAATGTGGCCCCACTGGATACGGATGTGTGGGATCCTGAGTTTTTTGTCGGCAAGACGCACCTGTCGCCACCGGAGCGAGAGGCGTTTGCAGCGCTAGGTGAGGCGGGTTTCCGGGAAATCACCCGGGAGTTCCTTCCCGAACCTCACACCTACACGTATTGGGATTACACCCGGTTGAGCTTCCCTAAGGACTATGGGATGCGGATCGACTTTGCGTATCTGAGTCCGGTCTTGGCGGATCGAGTGACGGGGGTGTCCATTGACCGCGAGGAGCGGAAGGGCCAGGGGGCCAGTGACCATGTCCCGGTGCTTCTTGAGGTGGCGGATTAGCGTCTGCCGCCCCCGTTCCCAGCTAGTCTCCAGGCTTCCATAAATTTGCTCCAAAATTGCTGCCTAGCTGCGAAGATGAACTTTTCGCTAAGTGGGGTTTACACCTTTAAATTTCTCTCGTAGCAACCTACCATGGAGGTATGATACGCCTCACTGCACTATCGCTCGCGTTGACCACTGCTCTCTTCACCCCGGTTGCCGTAGTGCCTGTTATCGCTCATGCGGCAGAGCACCCGCACTGCAATACGTACACCACCGGCCAGGAGGCTGGTGTGACGTGCACCAACCCCACAGATAAGGCCTTCACCGGCAAGCTTGTGGTGCAATGTGCCAGCCTGGACGATCCGGAGCGTGTGAAGTTCCTCAGCCGTAAAGTCACCATTCCGCCATCGCAGGAGAATGTACTGGCCTCGGTGAGCTGCCCCGCTGGTACGGAACCGCTTCCTCCCCTCTTTACCGGCCCAAACGCCAAATAACATCCATCGTGTTGATTCGTTGTGGTACTGCCACAACGAATGTGGGAATCCCCAGGGAACTTTTGACCGCTTGTCAGGATTCTCTAGCATCTCCCCACTAGACTTGGTTTTTAACCGGACAAAAAGGTTAGGAATGGAAAACCGCGAACTTCGAGACTACATCGACCGCCTCCGTGACGAGGGATACACCGTCCGTGACGACCACGGTGAAGACCCCGACCTCATCGACATCAACGGCAAGGCCGTCGATACCTGGCGGGAAAACTATCCCTACCACCACCGTATGCACCGCAACAGCTACGAGGTGGAGAAGTACCTGCTGCAGATTGAGCTACTGAAATTCCAGAACTGGTCGGTGGACAATAAACGACGCCACCTCATTATCTTCGAGGGCCGCGATGCCGCCGGTAAAGGCGGCACTATCAAGCGCTTCAACGAATACATCAACGTCCGGCACGCCCGCGTGGTCGCGCTCTCCAAGCCCACCGAGCGAGAAAAGAACCAGTGGTACTTCCAGCGCTACATCGAACATTTGCCCTCTGCCGGTGAGATCGTCATGTTCGACCGCTCCTGGTACAACCGCGCCAACGTCGAACGAGTGATGGGTTTCTGCACGCAAGACGAGTACGAACTCTTCATGCACCAGGCTCCCAAATTCGAGAAGATGCTCATCGAAGACGGCATCTCCCTTACCAAGTTCTGGTTCTCGGTAAGCCAGCAGGAGCAACGCACCCGCTTCGCTATCCGCCAATTGGACCCGGTGCGCCGCTGGAAACTCTCCCCCATGGACCTAGAGTCCCTGGACAAGTGGGAAAAGTACACGGACGCCAAAGAAGAGATGTTCCGCCGTACCGACAGCGACTGGGCCCCCTGGACCGTCATCAAATCCAACGACAAGAAACGCGCCCGCATCAACGCACTGCGCTACTTCCTCAACAAGTTCGACTATGAGGACAAGGACACCCAGGTGGTGTTCAACCCCGATTCCAAAGTGGTGCAGCGCGGGAAGGACACTCTGCCGGAGAACCAGTACGGCAAGAAAGCCCAAAAGCTCGCCCACCTGGAGTGAGCCCGATAGCCTCCGCTCCCCTACCCGACACTAACCTAGCCGTCAGCCCGGTAGCCTCCTGCACTGGAGAACTACCGGGCTGACGGCGTGTGGAAACTGGATGTCACTCCACTTCTAGTAGCTGCGCAAGGTGGAGACGGTACTCACCAGCGGCATTGCCAGGCCGTCCACTGGGGAGTTAATGACCTCCATCTGGTTGCTGGTCACGCGCAGGTAGATCTCGTGGACACGCTCACCTGCCATGTAGATCTTGATGAAGGCAGCCAGTTCCGGGTCACTCTTAGCCGTGGCCCACAGTTTCTGCGGAATCTCGAAGGCAGCCACGTAGTTGCGCTTCACTGTGGAGACCAATCCTGCCGGACGGGGGCCGAACTCACCCTCGAACGGCTGCATACGCATGGTCAGCGGGGTACCCAGGCGGCCATCCACGCTGTGGAACAGCACCTTGTAGGTCTTGCCCTTAATGGTGAGCCTAACCGGGCGAGTCACTGAGGCGTAGGCGAACTCGTGGACATCCAGCTGCACACCCGGCACCAGGGTGCCACGGAAGTTGTAGGGGGATGGGGCGCGCAGAGTGTCGCGGGAACGGTCCTGCGCCGGGTTCTGCAGCACCTTGCCTTTGAGAGGCTGCCCGGTGGGGGTAAAGACCCACTGCTGGGCGTCCACCATCTTGTGCCAGAAGCCGGTCACGCCACCTTTGACACCCTCCACACGCAGTTCACGGTGCTGGGAGCCGGGTGCGGTGGAGTGGATGGAAATGCGGTCGGTGATGGTGCCGGGGATCTTCGGCTGGTGCTGCCAGTCCTTCGGGGGCAGCTTAATGGCAGCAGTGCGGGGGTCGAGGCGATGCTGCAGCGCATCCTTGGCGGCTGGCCGGTTGTCCTCATGCCAGGTGTAGCGGAACTGGGCCGGGTCAGAGCCGTTGATATCGAAGTCCGACTGGCGGACATACATATCGCCATACTTGTTAGTGATGAAGACGACGGAGCCGGAGGCGGACATGGTGTGGACGAGGAAACGCGAGTTCAGTGGGGTGCCCACCTCGTAGGAGTAGTCGCTGGCCAGCCACGGGTCCATCGAGTAGATGTGGCTACCGTCCTTGGAGAGGGCGATCACCTGGGTGCACTTGGCCAGAGAAACGGGCTGTTGCTTGCCGGAGGGGTCCTGGTAGGTCTTATCGGTACGGTTGCCGATGAGGCTGAAGGACCACTTGCCGTTTTCGGTGTTGGGGGATTGCTCACCCTTACCGAACCACACCGGGCCGCCCCAGGCGCGGATCCAACCCCACTTGGAGGGGGAGGACAGCAGCTGGCTCATGGTGTAGATCCAACCACCGCGATCGAGGGCTACCATGGCGCCTTCGTTAATGGAGATGCCAACGATCTTGCCGCGCAGGCAGCTGGGGGTGGGCATTTCCCGCCAGGGCTGATTGCCGCCGCGAAAGCGGACGAAGATATTGCCGTCACGCAGGGCGACCTCAATGCGCTGGTTGAAACCTTGGGTGCTATCCCGCAGGTCCACACGGGTGGGGAGGTTCTTTTCCCGGGCGAGGGGAAGTTTGTCGTAACCATCTGTGCCGTAGTCCGGGGCGCGCAGGCCCAGCGGGTATTGGCCGTACCCCTTGACTGGGTCACCTACGAAGGGAACGCACTCGGCGGGGGCGGAGGTGCGGTCAATCTGCGGCTGGGGGGTATCGGGGGCAGCTTGAGCGACACCCACTCCAGCGGGGAGGAGGGCAGCGGAGACAAGTACTGCGGATGCTGCGGACAGCATGGTACGTGGGCAGCGGTACATGGTGGTGTTCCTTAAGAAATGGGAGGCGGGACTGTGTGTGTTCCGCGTTTCCTTCAGCATAGGAAAATAGTTTTACACTTAACACCAAAGTGGAAACTAGTGGAAACAAGGCACACGACCAACTCTCCTCACCACCAGCGAAAACGCAGAAACGCTTGCCAATGAGGTGCAAAAAAATCTCTATCCGCTACGCTCGAAAATGCAACAACACAATTGCGGGTGCTCCACCGAACCTGGGGCTGAGAATGCAAAGGCGCTTGCATGACCGCCATGACCTGATCGGATAATGCCGAAGAGGGAGTCATAATGAACGATTCTGCCCGTAGCTCCATTTCGACGATCACCACGGGACCCATCTACCACAGCGAGAAGCACTACCTCGACGTGCCTTACGACGCAGCGGAATCCGCCCCCGGGGCAGCCCTCCTTGCGGGCTCACCCACCACCTGTACTCTCCGCGTACCCGTCCGCCGCATCAACCTCACCAACGGTGAACACTGCGACGTCTACGACACCTCCGGTATCTACACGGAAACCCAGTACGCCCCCACAGAAGATGGCAGCTACCCCACCCAGCCGGACCTCGAAGCCGGGCTTGAGCGCCTCCACGAAAGCTGGCCCCAGTTCGCCGCCGTCCCCGCCGACCCCACCAGCAACACCCCCGAAGGGCAGAAACTGGTGCGCACCCAACTAGCGTGGGCACGCAATGGCATCATCACCCCGCAAATGGCCTTCATCGCCGCCCGCGAAAACATGCCTGCCGAACTAGTGCGGGAAGAAGTCGCCGCCGGACGCGCCGTCATCTGCTGCAACCACAACCACCCAGAGGCGGAGCCGTGCATCATCGGCAAACGCTTCGCCACCAAGATCAACGCCAATATCGGCAATAGCGCCGTCACCTCCTCCATTGCGGAAGAAGTAGAGAAGATGGTGTGGGCCACCCGCTGGGGAGCCGATACCATCATGGACCTGTCCACCGGCAAGGACATCCACGAAACCCGCGAATGGATCCTCCGCAACTGCCCCACCCCGCTGGGTACCGTCCCCATGTACCAGGCACTGGAGAAGGTGAAGGGCGACCCCACCAAGCTCACCTGGGAGATTTACAAGGACACCGTCATTGAACAATGCGAGCAGGGCGTGGACTACATGACCATCCATGCGGGCGTACTGCTGCAATATGTGCCACTTACCGCCAACCGCGTCACCGGCATTGTGTCCCGCGGTGGCTCCATCATGGCCGCCTGGTGCCTGGCCTACCACAAGCAGTCCTTCCTCTACGAGAACTTCGCCGAACTGTGCGACATCCTGGCCAGCTACGATGTGACATTCTCGCTGGGTGACGGTCTGCGCCCCGGCTCCATCGCGGACGCCAACGACAAGGCACAGCTAGCCGAACTACACACCCTGGGCGAACTGACCAAGATTGCCTGGGCGCACGGTGCCCAGGTGATGATCGAAGGCCCCGGGCACGTGCCGATGCACAAGATCGTGGAAAACGTGACGCTGGAAGAGGACTGGTGCCACGAGGCCCCCTTCTACACACTGGGCCCGCTCGCCACCGACATTGCCCCCGCCTACGACCACATCACCTCCGCTATCGGAGCGGCGATTATTGCCCAGGCCGGCACTGCCATGCTCTGCTACGTCACTCCCAAGGAACACCTGGGCCTGCCCAACCGGGACGACGTCAAGGTGGGGTGCGTGACCTACAAGATTGCTGCCCACGCCGCCGACCTGGCGAAGGGGCTGCCGAATGCGCAGGCCCGCGACGATGCGATGTCCAAGGCTCGCTTTGAGTTCCGTTGGCGCGACCAGTTCGCGCTGGCGCTGGACCCGGATACCGCACAGGACTACCACGATGAGACGCTGCCTGCCGAGCCCGCCAAGCACGCCCACTTCTGCTCCATGTGTGGCCCGAAGTTCTGCTCAATGCGCATTTCGAAGGATGTGCAGGACTACGCCCGCGAGCACGGACTGGATAGCGAGGAAGCTATTGCGGCCGGGATGGCAGAGAAAGCTGCCCAATTTGAGGCTGTAGGCGGCGAAGTCTACGTGCCTGTCGAGGAGCTGCAGGCGACCACCACCCTCTAAAACACGCCCTCATAAAATGGGTGTTCAAAGAGGGTAGGTCTCCGCGACGCTAATTGGAGATAACGAAGCCGGGACAGTGCGAGACTGTTCCGGCTTCGTTCTGTAGTTTTACGCCACTGCGGGGGCGAGTTAAAGCTCGTGGGCGCCCTTATTGGGGTCACGGCGTTCCGCAGCGTCACTGGGCGGCACAGGCGCACTGGGTTGAGCGGGCCGAGGGGACCGCGACTGTACCGGCGGCTCTGCGCCACTCGTTTGGGGAGGTACAGGGAAGCCAGTGCCGCCCCGGTTAGTCCAAGGAACCTGCTGCAGCCGGGATTGCGGCGCCGTAGGGGCGGCGGTGGCAACATCGGTCGCAGGGACCGTCGGGGCGGAAGGCAGTGCGGAATTCAGAACCGGAGCATCTGCGGTCGCTTTAACCGCCACCGATTTCGGGCCACTCTTGAACTTTCGCAGTGCCGGATCAGAGACAAAGAGGCCAATGATGAAGAGCAGCGCCGCAATGCCGAAGAAGTAAGCACCGGCTCCAAACTCGTTCCATTTAAAGGTAAACACTGTCGTGGTCGTCGAGCCATTAATGAAGTAGTAAAGGTTCTGGAAGGGCAGGAAAGGACCAAAGTTCACTTTGGCGGAGAAGACCAGAAGGATGGTTTCAATAGCCGTCATCCACACCACCAGCAGCGCAATCGCACCAGCAGTATTGCGGATAATCATGCCGATTCCCATCGACAACAGTGCCAGCAGGAAGAAGGCGACCGGGATACGCCAGTAGTAATTGGCCCAGTTAGAGGAGAAAATCTCGACGTTACCGACATTGATGGTGACAAGTTTCGCGGCCAGGCCGGCAAGGAAGGTGGTGACGAGACCCACCAACGCCATATAGAGACCGCCCACCACTAGCTTCGCAAGGAAAACAACGGGGCGGCGCGGGGTACCGCGGAATGTCGACTCAATAGTGAGGGTACTGTACTCGGTGGTCACCAGGGTGACGGAGAAGATGAGCACGACAAGAAAACCAATACCCGTCACGCCCATGAGGAGTTCCTCCGGAGGATACGCGAAAGCACCACCAACATTCCGTCCGTGCAGCAGTGAGCGGTACAGCCAAGCGACAAACGCGGAGCTAGCGACACCAAAAACGCCAATGATGATGGTGGAGACGAGGGCGGACCGGATGGACCACATCTTGATCCACTCAGCGCGCATAGCGTTATAGAAGCTCTTCATGCTACTTTGCCTCCTTTCCGGTAGAAGCTGGGACAACCGGGGCAGTGCCAGCCACGCTACCGCTGCGATATTGTTCCCACTCCTGCGTCATCTGCAGGTAGACGTCTTCGACGGTGGCACCCACCGTCACCAGCTCGTAGAGGGGAATGTTGTTCTCAGCTGCGAGGTCCGCGACGGCGGAGGTACTTTCCACATCCACCAGCACGGCTGCGCCCAACGACGGGTCGATGCTGAGATCGGTGGGGTCGATGACGGCAGAGAGGCCGGCCCCGGTGAGTACCTGCACCAGCTGCGGAGCGAACTTCGTGCGGGCCCGAACCTGGGTGGGAGCCTGCTTAGCGAACTCCGTCACCGTAGTATCGGCAAGCAGTTTGCCCTGGCCGAGGACGACCAGGCGGTCTGCTGTAAGGGAGATTTCCGAGAGCAGGTGGGAGGAGACGAGAATGGCGCGCCCCTCCGCGGCAAGACTCTTGGCAAAGTGACGGAACCAGGCAATACCCTCGGGGTCCAGACCATTAATCGGTTCGTCGAAGAGGAGACAGCTGGGGTTGCCCAGCATAGCCTCTGCCATGCCGAGGCGTTGGCGCATACCCATGGAGTAGGAACGAGTGTGGTTGTTTGCGGCTTCCGTCAAACCCACCAAGTCGAGGCACTCGTCAACACGTTCCATCGGGATACCGTTTGATGCGGCCATGTAGCGCAGGTGATTCCGCCCGGAGCGCTTCGGATGCATACAGCGAGTGTCTAGCAGTGCGCCGACCGTACAGAGCGGGTTGGTGAGCGAACGGTAGGGCACACCGTCAATGAGTGCAGTGCCGGCATCGGGAGTTTCCAAGCCAACGATCATGCGCATGGTGGTCGATTTCCCTGCGCCGTTGGGGCCGAGGAAGCCGGTGATATGTCCCGGTTCGACTGTAAAGGTGAGGTCGTCTACAGCGGTCTTTTTGCCGAACCGCTTAGTGAGCCCAGAAATCGTGATCATAACACCGAGCATTCACCTGAAACCTGGAGTCTTCCTGTGAACACACTGCTGGGTGGGTAAAACTTTGCGACTAATCGTCCTCGTCGGAAAGATCGAAGTGACCGGCCGGAGAAGACGCCTTACCCCAGAACCGCTTTGACATACGACCAGCTCGGTAGGCAGCACGGCCGGCCGCTACCGCGTGACGCATCGCCCGCGCCATCATTACCGGCTCTTGTGCCCGAGTAATAGCAGAAGCCATCAATACTGCATCGCAGCCCATCTCCATGGCAAGGGCAGCATCCGAGGCGGTACCAATACCGGCATCGCACACCACCGGAACATTCGCCTGAGCAATAATCATCTCCAGGTTGTGCGGGTTGCGGATACCCAAACCGGTACCAATGGGGGCAGCCAGCGGCATCACTGCCGAACAGCCCACCTCCTCCAGGTAGCGGGCAATAATCGGGTCGTCGGTGGTGTAGGGCAGCACCTTAAAACCGTCATCAATAAGTTGCTCGGCTGCGTCTAGCAAGGCAACCACATCGGGGAGTAGGGTGCGGTCGTCGGCAATCACTTCCAGCTTGATCCAGTTCGTGCCCAGTGCCTCCCGCGCCAACTGGGCGGTCAACACAGCCTCGCGGGCAGTGCGGCAGCCCGCCGTGTTGGGAAGCGGATCAATAGTGAGATCCTGCAAGAGCTCCAGGGTGCTGGCGGCACCTGTCCCGTGACCCAAGCGAGCATCCACCCGGCGGATAGAAACGGTGGTCAACTCGGTGCCGGAGGCGTCCAGAGCATCCTTCAGTATCTGCTGGTTAGCGGCGCCGCCGGTACCCATAATGAGACGCGAGCGGAAGGTACGCCCCGCAATGGTGAGCAGATCCTCACCGGCATCGGCATGGTCGTCGGCGGCGAGGCGCTGGGTGAGCTCCTCTGCCTGGTTCTCGTCGCGCATAAATTAGCCTCCCTGGACAGCGGTAAGAATGTCCACTTCAGCACCCTCCGCGAGGGTGGTGGTGGCCCACTGGGATGCGGGAACAACGGCGGCATCAACGGCAACTGCGGTGCCCGCACTAGTGAGCTGGCGCTCGGCCATAAGGTCAGCGACAGTAGCGTTATCGGCGATGGTGATCGCTTCACCATTCACAGTAATGGTCATGGGGTCCTCCTGTAGTCGGAAAGGGCAATGGCCCTCTGCGGGATGACGGGGGTAACGAAACTCGTTAAAGAATAAAGTTCGGGATACGGTGCGGGTCGCAGGACTTTGCCTCCGGCAACTCCTGGCCCACCAAGGCAGCCACCGCTGCCACAGCGGAGAGCGGCGTGTGGAGAATACCATTACGGCCATGCCCGGTGGCCACCACCAGGCGACCATCCAAGGCCTCCTCCACCCGGCCAAGATAGGGCAGGTTGTCGATACTGCCCGGGCGCAAGCCGGCGATACACTCGTAAAGCTCGTAGTCGGAAACGCCGGGGAAGAGAATCTCCGTGTCCTCCAGCAGCTGGAGCACACCACCCACCGTCACCTGACGGTCCTCCCCATGCTCATATTCAGTGGCGCCGATGAGCAGACCCCACGGGCGCGGCACCAGATAGATGGGGCGGCCATGCACACGGCCACGGATAGTACGCTTGGGCGGCTCCGGCACACCAGGGCGGAAGTGGAGACGCAGCACCTCCCCCTTAATGGGACGAATAGGGAGGTTGAGGCCGACTGTGGCAGCAAGTGCTTGGGAACCATTACCTGCCGCCAGCACCACCTGGTCGTAGTTGCCCACTTTGCCGTTCACCAGATCGTGCAAGTCATCAATCTGACGCTCGCAGAGGGTGACGCCATAGGTTCCCTCACACTGCTCCCGCAGCGCCGCCAACAATTCGCGGTTATCGACGGAACGCTCCCCCTCAGTGAGGAGGGCAGCTCGGGCGGCACGGCTCAACGACGGCTCCAGCGTACGCAGCTCGCGACGGGTGATCTTACGCATCCGCGCATCCACCGGGTTATCCGAACCGGGGGCCAAGAAGGGCGCTACCCCATCGATGGTGCCGCCGCGGGCCCACAGATCCTCCCGCTCGGTGACGTACTGATAGATCTTCTCCAGGTCCTCCACGTCGCCCTCATCCACACCCACATTGAGAGTACCGGCCGTGGAGGTGAACACGTTGGGGTGGTTAGCGTTCAGTTTTCCGCCGAAACCCGGCCAGTGGCGCAGCGAGGCAGCCCCCAAGCGCAGCTGTTCGTCCTCCCCCGGCCACGCCTCGGTAATACCGCCGAGCATGCCGCCAGCACACCAGCCAGCCGAGTTCCCCCAGGAGAGGGAAGGGTCATAGACGGTGACGGTGAAGCCCGCCGACGCCGCTTTAAGGGCGGTGGCGAGGCCGATAACAGATCCGCCGACAACGGCGATGTTTGTCCCTAACGTCTTACCATTGGAATCAGTCGCAGTAATACGTGAGCTGAGGTCAAACATAAAAAGCGCACTCCCTTCGCCGGAATTATCCGGAGCAGGTTCAACCGGTCGGACTCCACGAGTCCCTCTCAGCCTCTCCACTCGGTGACGACATCACACCTCACCAGCGGAGGATCCGTCGGTAGTTGGCAGCCTGCCACAGACCGGACAGACCCGGAGGCTCCCGGGAAATAAATCTGTTCTTTATCTACCTATCTACCCTACTCGCTGAAATGTGGCACGCTAGGAGATGTGAAACTTATGCCGTCAGAACACTCCTCCCGATCCACCGCGGCCCGCAGCCAAAACTCCGTCACCCCCCGCGAACGACTCCAGGACGCCTACCTCTACCTGTGCGTCGACGCCCGGCGCCACCTGGACGGAGACCGCCCCCGCTTCACCGCCTTGCGGGAACTCGCCGAGCAGGTATGTGAAGGCGGCTGCGACATCATCCAGCTGCGCGACAAAAACTCCGTAGGGGAACGCGAACTGGGAAAGATGACGATCATCGAACAACTGGAAGCGCTGCGGGTGCTAGCAGAGGTGGTGCACGCACACGGGGCACTACTGACCGTCAACGACCGCATGGATTTGGCAGTGGCAGCCGGCGCCGATGTTGCCCACGTCGGACAAGACGACATTCCCACCGAGGTAGCCCGACAGATTCTCGGTGACGAGGTGGTCTTGGGCCTTAGTTGCCACTCCCCCGCCGATGTGGATGCCGCCATGGCCAACCCCTACATCGACTACTTCTGCACTGGCCCCATCTGGGCCACCCCCACCAAACCCGGGCGCCCTGGCGTAGGCCTGGAGTTGGTGGAGTATGCCGCCCGCCAACAGGCCGAAGCCCGCCAACCGATGGTGAAACCGTGGTTCGCTATCGGTGGCGTCAACACCACCAACGCCCCCGACGTGGTGGCAGCTGGGGCGAACCGGCTGGTGGTGGTGCGCGCCCTCACCGACGCCCCCGATCCCGTCGCCGCCGCCCGAACGCTTCGCACCTGTGCCACTGGCGAATAAACGAACACGATCCGCCCCACGAGCAACCAGACAAGTAACGCAAAAGCTGGCAGAATCGACACTATAAGTAGGACTAACTGCTGCCCGCTGGTGCTCTCCGGACAGCACCAGATGCACGAGCCGCACCAGCTATGCCAGATAGATGAGCTGTGCCAGAGGAATCGCTTGAGGAGGTTGTTCACCGATGCGTCTCACTCCGCGTCAACGCCTCCTCCCCGAACGCCCCCTCACGGAACTCCGTAACGCCGTCCAAAACCGCAACATCGACAAAGCTCTCAACGCTAGCTTTGACTACGACGAAACCTCCGATAACCCCGTCGACAATCACGAATTCAGTGTGCGGGAGCGGCTCTCCTTCCTCCGCGGCTTCCTCTCCACTACCCCCGGAAAATTCTCCATCGTCACCACCCTGCTGCTGTTGTGCTGCATCGTCCTGGGCGGTGCCTCCGCCTCTCTCACCTTCGACCGACAGCAACAGCTCGACACCATGCTGCGCGAATCGGAGCCCCTCGCCCACGCCTCCCAACAGCTCTACAGTTCCCTCTCCCTCGCCGATACTGCCGCCACCACGCAGTTCATGATTACAGAAGAGAGCGACCAGGTGACGCGTCAATACGAACGCGCCATCATTAACGCCTCCACCAGCGCGATCGGTTCCCGCTCCGGCGCCTCCACCTTTGACAAGGCTAACCGGACGTTGCTCGTGAAGATTAACGCCAACATCCCCGTCTACACGGCGCGCATTGGGCAGGCTCTCGCCGAACAGAGTATGAACAACCCGCTCACCATCATGCACCAGGCCGATGCCCGCTCCATTATGGAAGAACATCTGCTCCCCGATGCCGAACAGCTCTATAAAAACCGCTACGCCTCCATCAACGTGGCGCAGAAAGCCTGGGCACGCCCCCTCTACGCTGCTGGTTTCTGTCTGATACTGCTTATCGCCACACTGGTGGCCGCACAACTGTGGCTCACCCACGTCACCCGCCGCCGCTTCAACCTGGGGCTTCTGGCCGCCACCGTGCTGGCGATCGTCTCCCTCCTGTGGGTGCTGGTCTCCTCCGGAATCTCCTTGGCCACCGCCGACAGCAGCGCCCCTGACAATCACTCCATTACGGAGATTCTCACCGACGCCCGCATCACTGCCCAACAGATGCGCTCTCATGAGATGGTGGAGCTCTCCCAGGCGAACGCCGGTTCTACCATCGAGTCCGCCCCGTTCCTCAAGAACATGGATAAGGTGACGGGCGCCATCGATACCTTCGCAGAGCGCTCCGGCTCCGCGGAATCCGTAAAACTCACCGATCAGACTCGGACAGCTCTCGACGCCTGGCGAAACACTCACCAGGAGATGGTGGACCAGTTGGCTGACGGGAACCGCAAGCAAGCCACCGCCATTGCCACCAGTATGTCCCGCAGTGCCGGCGGTGGACAGTTCAACGAGGTCGACACGCTGCTGCAACGCTGCATCAGTTCTGCCCGCGGCCAAGTCCGCGATAGCGCCAACCTAGCCCACAGCACCATCTTTGCCACCGGCGTGGGACTCGTCATCCTGCTGGTGCTGGAGTCCGTGTGTGTGGTCGCCGGGTTCCTCCCCCGCTACCGGGAGTACGAGTAATGAGCGAAGACACTACTGAACCCACCACTGAACCGACCGGCCCCACCAGTACGTCCGGTCCCATTACTGGGCCGACCAGCGCAACGGGACCAACTGGGCCGACCGGACCAACTGGGCCAGCCACCGGCCCCGTCAGCGAACCTGCCACCGCCATGACCGCCATGACCGCCGCCGTCCCCTTCAACCCGGACGACGACGATGACGAAGACGAGTACTCGCTCTCTGAGCTCCTCGCCATGGGTGAGCCCACGGGGCCCGCCAACACGTCCACGGGCAGTGCCGATGAAAAAAACAATGCCGACGCAGAAAGCAGTGCCGCCACCACCGCCACGCCTACGCCTTCCCCCCACGACGACCCCACCGGCACCCCCACTGCCGCCGTCACCGCACCCGACAATGACGTCGTCAGCACCGTTGGTGTTGTCAAAGTCCCCGTCTCCCCCGGCATCAACGGCGGCGAACACCCCCACCGCACCGACACCGCCGACCGCCTCGATACCGAATTCGAAGTCCAGCAACGGCCCGGCCGCCGCGTCGCCGACGGACTCGTCACCATCCCCTTCATCACCCCCTACGACCCCCTCGACGCCCTCCTCAGCAAGGAAAAAGTCGCCAAAGTCGCCGAACAAAAAGGCGTCCCCCTCCCCCGCCTCAAACCCGGCGACTGGGTAGGCGACCAATACGAAATCCAAGGCGTCATCGCCTACGGCGGCATGGGATGGATCTACATTGGCCGCGACCACAACGTCTCCGAACGCTGGGTCGTCTTCAAAGGCCTCCTCGACACCAACCGGGAAGAATCCCTCGAAGTCGCACGCGCCGAAAAAGAATTCCTCGCGCAGGTCACCCACCCCGGCATCGTCAACATCTACAACTTCGTCATCGACCACAACCCCGCCCACCACAGCGCAAACCAACCCGGCGACGCCGACTACATCGTCATGGAATACGTCGGCGGCCCCTCACTGCGCACTGTCCGCAACTCCAACCCTGGGCACGTCCTCGACGTCACCCTCGCCATCGGCTACATCCTAGAAGTCCTCCCCGCCCTCGACCACCTCCACTCCCTCGGGCTCGCCTACAACGACCTCAAACCCGAAAACATTATGCTCACCGAGGACCAGGTAAAGCTCATCGACATGGGAGCCGTCACCCCCATCGGCAAATTCGGCTACATCTACGGCACCCCCGGCTTCCAGGCCCCCGAAATCGCCACCAGCGGCCCCTCCATCGCCTCCGACATTTACACCGTCGGCCGCACCCTCGCCGCCCTCATTATGCGGCTCCCCCACGAAGACGGCGTCTACAAACCGGGCATCCCCTCCCCCACGGACGAGCCGCTCATGCATAAACATGACAGCCTCTACCGGCTCCTCCGCCGCGCCACCGACCCCAACCCGAAGCACCGCTTCACCTCCGCCACCGACATGTCCGTGCAGCTCATGGGTGTGCTACGGGAAATCCTCTCGGAGCGGGAAGGCCGCGAATACCCCTTCCTGTCCACCCAGTTCTCCCCCCAGCGCAACACCTTCGGCATCACCAAAGAGGTAGCCCGTACTGACTTCCTCCGCGACGGCCGTATGCACGACTTCCTCCTCAACCCCGAATCGCTGGCGGAAGCCCTCCCCCTCACACTCTCTGACCCAGACGACCCCGGCGCACAACTCATTACCGCCACCAGCTACTCCACCCCGCAGGAACGCATCGACCAGCTGATGTCCGCACTGCAAAACCCCAACTCCCCCGCCCGCCACTCCACCGAAGTACCCCTTGCCATCGTGCGCTCCTACATTGACCTGGGCGACCCCACCATGGCCAAAGACATCCTCACCCAGATGCATCCGCACATCCTGGACTGGCGCTACGAGTGGCACCAGGGCATCACCAGCCTGCTCAAACACCGCTACCGGTCCGCCTACCGGCACTTCGACAGAGTCCTCGACAGCCTCCCCGGCGAAACCGGCCCCAAGCTAGCCCTCGCCTCCACCTCCGAACTCATCGTGCAAGATGAGCCAGACATGTCCCTGGCAGAAAAGGAAGAATGGCAGGCCATCGCCCGCAGCTACTACCGCACCTGCTGGCGTTGCGACCACACCACCGTGTCAGCTGGCTTCGGCCTGGCGCGCCAGCTCAACCATCTGGGAGAGGTGGAGCAAGCTGTAGCTACACTGTCTGAGCTGCTCTCCAACAACCGCCACTACCCAACTGCCGTGCTGACAGCCGTCCTCATGATGGTGCGCCGCCCGCCCGCCGAGCTGACGGAGGACGCGCTGGTGAAGGCAGCCGACATGCTGTTGACGCTGCCGGAGACCGAACCCCGTATTCGGCAAATACGCATCGTGGTGTTGGAGGCGGCCCTGCGGTGGCTGCGCTACAACAAGCTGCGGCACGCCGAACACCACAAGACCATCTTCAACCTGCACTTCTCCCGCAATGGAGTGCGTGGCGGGCTGGAGCGGAGCCTGCGTATTATGGCTCGCAATGCCCCCACCCGGGTACACCGGTACCGCCTGGTGGATATGGCAAATACAGTGCGGCCGGTAACGCTCTTCTAAGAGCTCCCGGCAGCCCCCACCCGAGCGCGCTATTTCGCGAACGCGAGAGCCATCCGGGAAATCGCAAGCTCTTCGTTGGTGGGAACCACGATAGCCGTCACCTTGGACTCGGGGGTAGAGATAACACAAGGTTCCTTGAACTTGTGGTTATTGACCACTGGGTCAATCTGGATACCCAGCTCTTCCAACCCCTCCAGGCAAGATTCCCGCATTTCGGGGGAATTCTCACCAATGCCAGCGGTGAAAGCAATGACGTCCACGCCACCCAACTCCGCCATGTAGGCACCCAAGTAGTGCTTGAGGCGGGTGACGTAGACATCCCAACAGAGCTGACCTTTAGGGTCGTGGACAGCCATGAGGTCGTCCAGGGTACGCATATCAGACGTACCGATGAGAGCTTTCACACCGGATTCACGGTTGAGCATATGGTCCATCTCATCCACGGTGTAGCCGCCCTGCCGCATGAGGTGAAGCACCACGGAGGGGTCGATATCGCCACAGCGGCTACCCATGACCAGACCGCCCAGCGGGGTAAGCCCCATAGAGGTGTCAATCGGCTTGCCGTTCTTCACTGCGGAAACAGAGGCCCCGTTACCCAGGTGCATGATGATCTGCCGCAGATTACTGGGATCGAGGTCGAGGAGTTTGGGAACCTGCTGGGAGACATATTGGTGACTCGTGCCATGAGCTCCGTAACGGCGAACCGCATAGGTGTCAGCAATATCCTGCGGAATGGGGAAGATGGCGGATGCTGCGGGGAGGTCAGCAAAGAACGCGGTATCAAATACGGCCACGTGGGGGACACTGGGGAGCAGCTTGCGGGCAACTTTCATACCCAGCACGTGGGCCGGATTGTGGAGAGGTGCCAGCGGGGAGAGACTCTCAATCTGGTCCATCACCGTGTCGTCAATTTCTACCGGCTCGCGGAAAAGGTTGCCACCTTGCACAACGCGGTGGCCAACAGCTACGACATCTTGCTCATCAAGGTTGAGTCCGACTTCCGCGAAGAGGTCGACAACGAGCTGCAGACCGATGCTGTGGTCGGGGATTGCGGCGGTGTGTTCGATCTTTTCTCCGTCGTGCTTGATGGAGTATTTGCCTTTCTCAAGGCCGATCTGGTCGACGAGGCCGGACGCGACGACGGCATCTGCACCTTCCAGAGCCGGGTTGATGAGCTGGTACTTGATGGAGGAAGAACCAGAGTTAATGACGAATACAGTGCTCAAGTGGGGCTCCTAAATGCTCTGAGCTTGGGTAGCAGTGACCGCGACGGTGTTGACGATGTCCTCCACGAGGGCGCCGCGGGAGAGGTCATTGATGGGTTTCTTGAGACCCTGCAGGATGGGTCCGACGGCGACAGCACCGGCAGTACGCTGCACTGCCTTATAGGTGTTGTTGCCGGTGTTGAGGTCGGGGAAGACCAGTACGGTGGCGCGTCCGGCGACAACTGAGTCGGGGGCCTTGGCAGCGCCGACGGTGGCGTCCACGGCCGCGTCGAACTGGATGGGACCGTCCACCGGGTACGGCATATCGCTGTCTTTGACGATGGCGACGGCTTCGCGCACCTTGTCGACGTCCGCGCCGGAGCCGGAGGTGCCGGTGGAGTAGGACAGGAGGGCGACGCGGGGTTCTACGCCGAACTGGCTGGCGGTCTCGGCGGAGGAGATGGCGATGTCAGCGAGCTGGGCGGGGGTGGGGTCGATGTTGACGGCGCAGTCGCCGAAGGCCAGCACGTGGTCCTCCAGGCACATGAGGAAGATGGAGGAGACGGTGGCGACGCCGGGCTTGGTCTTGATGATTTCGAAGCTGGGACGGATGGTGTGGGCGGTGGTGTGGGCGGCGCCAGAGACCATGCCGTCGGCTTTGCCGAGGTGGACCATCATGGTGGCGAAGTAGCTGATGTCCTTCATCTTTTCGCGCGCGTCATCAATGCTGATGCCCTTGTGTTTGCGCAGCTGGAAGTAGGTTTCTGCGAACTCTTCCAGACCGTCGTAGTGGGCGGGGTCGAGCAGTGTGGCGGCGGAGAGGTCGAGTCCAAGCTGCTTGGCGCGGGTGAGGATGGAGTCTGGGTCGCCCAGGATGGTGAGGTCGGCGAAGCCTTCGTGGAGGATGATGTCGGCGGCTTCGAGGATGCGGTCGTCGTCACCTTCCGGCAGCACGATGTGCTTCTTGTCCGCTTTGGCCCGCTGGAGCAGCTGGTACTGGAACATTTGGGGGGTGACGGAGGTGGGTGCGGGGGTGGCGAGGAGGTCGTCCAGCGGGGTGGCGTCGAACCAGTCGGTGGCGAATTCTTGTGCTTTGGCCAACTTGTGGGTAGCGCTGGTGCGCAGTACACCGCGGGTGTTGTCGATGGTGGTGGCGGTGGCGTAGGTGCCCAGTTGGGTGCTGAGGATGGGAACCTGGGTGTTGGCCTTGGCCATCTCGAGTTGTTCGGGGGTGGGTTCGACACTGGCGGTCCAGATGATGCCGACGATATTGGCGGTTTCTGGATCGTCCTGGTTGGCGAGCAGGGTGGCGATGGTGCTTTCGCGGTCGGCGGGGACGACGACGATGGAGTCTTCGGAGATGTGGTCGAGGATGCGCTGTGAGGTGACGCCTGCGACGGTGACGGCGAGGGCTTCATTGTTGAGCAGCTCGGGGTCGACGTCGTTGATGGGGGTGGCGTTGACGGCACGCTGGAGCTCGGAGACGGTGGGGGCGTGCAGGAGCGGAATTTCGGGGGTGGTGAGGACGGGGAGGTTGAGGGCGTCCCCGAAGGAGTCCCGGATTTCCTGTGCGAGCTCTTGGTAGTTGTCGCCGTCGGCGGGGATCCGGTTGACGATGAGGGCGGCCGGGTTCTGGTGGTTCTTGCGGAGGTGTTGGACGGCGGCGAAGCAGATGGAGCGGAGGGTGGTGACGTCGCGGTCGCGGAGGCTTTCGACGAGGAGGAGGCGGGCACCCAGGTTCATGGCGATTTGGCCGTTGAGGTCGAATTCGTCGGCCATGCCGGTGGAGTAGTCGCTGCCGAGGACGACGACGATGTCACATTTGGCTTGGATGGCGTCGAAGCGGGAGATGATGGTGGAAAGCGCGGTGTTACGGTCTTCCAGCAGATCAAGGTAGTTGACGCCGGTGCAGTCCTGGTAGGTGAGGTCGGCGTTGCTGATCTCGGTGAGGGCCTGCAGCATGGGGTCCCCTTGTTCGGAGGGGATGACGCTGGCGGGGAGGATGGGGTTCACCGGGCGGAAAATGCCGACGGTGTATCCGGCGTCCTTCAGGCCGTAGATAAGAGCTGCGGTAATGATGGAGGTGCCGGCGTTGGCTGCCGATGCCATGACGTAGAAGGGGGCTTGGTTCCGCTCCATAGAAGTCACCGATTCCTTGCGTTTCAAGAGTTGTGCGGATTTGTCGCGTGGCGACACTGTCGTTGTCGTAAATTAGCTATAGCTCGGGTGTCTTGTGGATCCCCGGGTTGCGCCCTTAGCGCTTATTCTAGTGAGCACGATTAGCTACAGACGAATTTTCTTGGCGTGCACTCTGTGCCCTGCAGTGTGTCTGCTCGGTTGGGTGTGTTTGTCGCGGTGTGGAACTGCTCGTTGCGGCGTGGTCTATTCGAATACACACTGTTCTGGTGATCTCTACCAGAAGCTAGCTTTTTCGCTGCGACCTGAGACAATAGAGATATGACAACGAAAGACAAGACGGCACGAGTGAGTGCAGGTTCTGCCGAAAATATGGAGGAGGACTCCGCATTGAAGAAGCAGCAGGACAAAAAAGAGGAGAAAAAGGACACGTCATCGTCTGTGAAGTGGAACTTCCTGACTGACATGGATGGCGTTCTGATTAAAGAGAACAAGCCCGTTGAGGGCGCTGAAAAGTTCCTTAAAGAGTTGCAGGACAACGACACCAACTACATGGTGTTGACGAACAACTCGATTTTTACGCCGCGCGATCTGTCCGCCCGGCTTGCCCTCAGCGGCATTGACATTCCCGCGGAGCGCATCTGGACCTCCGCGCTGGCCACCGCCGCCTTCTTGGATGAGCAAAATCCTTATGGCACTGCCTATGTGGTGGGCGAAACCGGACTCACCACCGCCATCCACGAAGCTGGCTACATTCTGACCGACACCAACCCCGACTATGTGGTGTTGGGCGAAACCCGCACGTACAGCTTCGAGGCCATTACGAAGGCCATCAACCTCATTATTAAAGGTGCCAAGTTCATCTGCACCAACCCTGATAACACGGGTCCCGCCCCGGAGGGTGTACTGCCGGCAACCGGTTCGGTCGCATCTCTCATCATGGCGTCCACCGGCAAAGAGCCCTACTACATTGGCAAGCCGAACCCGATGATGATGCGGTCCGCGCTGCGCGCGATGGGTGCACACTCCGAGGAGACCATTATGATTGGCGACCGGATGGACACAGATGTGAAGTCTGGCTTGGAAGCTGGCATGCACACGTTCCTGGTGCTCTCCGGTATCTCGGATGTGAAGGAAGCGAACAGCTGGCCCTACCGTGCCAGCCGCATTATTGATTCGGTTGGGGCACTGGTGGGCCACACGAAGGATCCGCTGAGTGTGGAGGATTCCGACCTGGTCAAGGACTAGCGGAACACTACCCCGGAGACGGCGAGGGCCTGCGCACTACTGCGCAGGCCTGTGCTTTATCTGGGCTCTTCGCTAGCGGAAGAGGCAGGTGTTGTCCCAGATGTGGGTGAAGTTCTGCGGAAGCTCGTTGATGAGGTCTTCATTGTCGGTGACGACGATGGTGTCCCGCCGCTTCGCCACATTCTCCAATACCATCTTCTGCACGAGGGACGCCGAGTCGCTTTCTGCGTCGAGGGTGTGGAAGTAGCTTTGGGCGGTGTAGGGCAGTGCGTGGTCTTCCTGTGCACCCACAATTTTTCCACCGAGTACGACGGTGCAGTGGGCAGTCCAGTAGAAGCCGGGTTCGTCCACGATGTTGGCGTAGCCGTCTTCGTCGATGAAGTCCATGTTGTGGCGGCGACGCCACACCCAGGGGCGACTCTTCGCAATTTTCCCCAGCATATGGTCGGCTTTGCTGCGTCGGCTCTGCCACCAGTGGGTGTCGCGGCCGGCATAGACGGATTCGCCGTCCACAATGAGGTCCGCTTCGATGGTCTGAAGCCCGGTCCAGGCGTGGGCGAACCCGGGGATGAGTTCGAGTTGGGAGACGTCGTCTTCGGAGAGCCAGGCGAGTTCTTCGGATTCTTCGTCTGCTTCGTAGTCGGCAGGTGCGTTGAGGTCGGCGACGACGGTGGTGTAGGTCCACAGGCCGCGTTCCATGTCGACGCGTTCGAAGTAGCGGTCACCGTTGCGGGCAACGCGGTCTCCGAGGGGGTTGAAGTCGCGGGTGAGGCGTTTGATGTAGTGCATGCCGGCGGTGGGTCCGTACCAGCGGGCGCGGGCAGGGTCGACGGTAATGTGGGTTTCTTCGTAGACTTCCCGAAGGGCTCCGGTTACTGGAGTTTCGTGGGAGTCGATGGCGCCGCCAGGGAGACCCCACGTGCCGCCGGCGTTGGTCCATTGTGCGCGGTGCTGCATGAGAATGAGGGGGGTGCCGTCTTCAGCGGGGGCACGGAGGAGAAGTCCGGCTGCGCCGAAAACCCCCCAGCGATGCTCGTCTTGGGGGCCAATGCACATTCCATCGCCATCATGATCCACGATGCCTACTTTACTGGTGAGAGAGGTGGGAGCGGACTATTCGTGGGTTCCGTTCGCTGCTGGCTGCAATTTTACCCCGAAAATGGGGGGAAATTACCAGCGACCCCCACCGGAGCGCGTGTGTGGGGGCCGCTGATATCTTGTGACGAACGAGGAGGAGTATCTGCCCTTACTCCATCTCGCACTACTTATATTAGGGTAGGCTAACCTACTAGCGCAAGTCCTCTGTTAAACTTTTTGAAAAAAGTTTTCTTGCCCTCTTCTGTAGAATAGAAACCACAACTGACCTCGAATGTAGAAGAAGTGACTATGACCCGACCTATTCGCGTCGCCATCATTGGTTCTGGCCCTGCCGGCATTTACGCCTCGGACTGCCTCATGAAGTCCGCCGCCGCCCAGGACCCCGGCGTGAGTATTGACATCCTCGAACGCATGCCCGCCCCCTTCGGACTCATCCGCTACGGTGTCGCCCCCGACCACCCGCGCATCAAGGGCATCGTCAGCTCCCTGCACCAGGTCCTCAACAAGCCTCAGGTGCGCTTCTTCGGCAACGTAGAGTTCGGCACCGACGCCACCCTAGACGACCTGCTCCAGTACTACGACGGCGTCATCTTCGCCACCGGCGCCAAAGCAGACCGCGCCCTCGACATCCCCGGCATCGACCTGGACGGCTCCTTCGGGGCAGCCGAATTCGTCGCCTGGTACGACGGTCAGCCGGAATTCCCCCGCGAGTGGCCCCTCGAGGCCGAAAAGGTCGCCGTGGTTGGTGTCGGCAACGTCTCCCTAGACGTCTCCCGCATCCTCGGCAAGACCGCCGAAGAACTCCTCGTCACCGAGATCCCCGACAACGTCTACGCGGGTCTCAAAGCATCCAAGGTGAAGGAAGTCCACGTCTTCGGCCGTCGCGGCCCCGCCCAGGCCAAGTACACCCCGGTTGAACTGCGCGAACTCGACCACTCTCCCAACGTCCAGGTACTCGTCGACCCCGAGGACATCGACTACGACGAAGCATCCGAGGAAGCCCGCCGCGCCGCCAAGGCAACCGATATGGTGTGCACCACCCTCGAGAACTACGCCATGCGTGACGAGGACCCCAACCCGAACATCCGCAAGATCTACATTCACCTCTTCGAATCGCCCGTAGAAATCCTGGGCGAAAACGGCAAGGTCGTAGGGCTCCGCACCGAACGCATGGAGCTCAACGGACAGGGCGGCGTCACCGGCACCGGCAAGATGACGGACTGGGAGGTCGGCCAGGTTTACCGCGCGGTCGGCTACCTGTCCTCTGCTCTGCCCGGCATCCCCTTCAACCACACGTTGGGCACTATCGACAATGTGGCGGGACGCGTCATCGACCAGACCGGTGAACACATTGCCCCGCTGTACACCACTGGCTGGGTGAAGCGTGGCCCGGTGGGCCTCATCGGCAACACCAAGTCCGACGCTAACGAGACCGTGCAGAACCTGCTGGACGATTGGGCCAGCGGCAAGCTGAACGAGCCTGCCCACCCGGCTCCCGAAGAGGCCGAGGCCTGGCTGGATAGCCTGCCGAAGAAGGTCACCGACTGGTCCGGCTGGTACCGTCTGGATGCCCACGAGAAGCGGCGCGGCGCAGAAGAAGGCCGCGAGCGGAAGAAGATCGTGGAGTGGGAAGAGATGGTTGAGGCTGCTCACGACATGGATATTGAGGACGAAGCCCAAGCTAACCGCCAAGGCAAGGGCGCACGCTAACAGCATTTCCACCAGACATCTCTCATCAGTGAAGGAGCGAGATATGACTACTGCTGTTGTTGTTCTTATTGATGGTTTCGAGGAGATTGAAGCTCTGGCCACCGTGGATATTCTGCGGCGCGGCGGAGTGGACGTCACCACCGCTTCCCTGACCGATTCACAGGTGGTGACGGGTGGCCACAACATTCCGGTACAGGCGGACGCAATGTTCGCCGACGTGGATGCGCAGGGCGCGGATGTGCTCATCATCCCCGGTGGTACCACCGCATTCGACGATCACGAAGGCCTAAAGAAGGAAGTCGTGGCCCGCGCAGAGGCCGACAAGTATGTGGCCGCGATCTGCGCTGCCCCCATGGTGCTGGGTGGGCTGGGCTTGCTGAAGGGCAAGAACGCAACCTGCTACCCGGGTTTCGAGAAGTACTGCGAGGGTGCAGTCATTCTGGATGCTCCCGCGGTGGTGGATGGCAAGATCATCACCGGCCATGGCCCCGGCTGGGCGCTGGAGTTCGCGCTGTCTATTCTGGCTGAGGTGGTCTCGGTGGAGAAGTCGGCCGAGGTTCGCAGTGGACTGCTGCTGGATGGCCCCAACGTTCCCTAGCAGAGCTTCTCACAGAGCGCCGAACGGAGATCCATCCTGATCCGGTGCCCTTCGCGCGCCGCCGTCCTGATAGCTTCATCACCATACGACCCTGGTAGCACATGCTGCCAGGGTCGTTTGTGGTTGGGTGCGGAGAGTGCGGAGCGGGGGTGGTTAAGGGCCGCTCGCCGTGCTTAGAGGATGCTGCGGCGCCCTTGGAGGGCACGGCCGAGGGTGAGTTCGTCGGCGAACTCGATGTCCCCACCCATGGACAGGCCGGTGGCCAGGCGGGTGATGGTGAGGTCGGGGAAGTCTTTGAGGATGCGGGCCAGGTAGCTGGCGGTGGCTTCGCCGACGGTATTGGGGTTGGTGGCCAGGATTACTTCGCTGATGTGGATAGTGGTGGGGTCCCCGTTGTGGTCTTCAACGGGCTGGCCGATGCGGGTGAGGAGGTTGCGGATGTTGAGTTGGTCGGGGCCGATGCCTTTAAGGGGGTCGAGTGCGCCACCGAGGACGTGGTAGCGGCCATGGAATTCGCGGGTGCGTTCAATGGCTTGCACGTCTTTGGATTCTTCGACGACGCAGATGACGTCGAGGTCTCGTTTGGGGTCGGCGCAGATGCTGCAGGTGTCGGTTTCGGAGACGTTGCCGCAGATGTGGCAGTAGGTGACGCCGTTGCGGAGGGCGGCAACGGCATTGGCAAGGCGGTCGATAGTCTCTGGCTCTTGGTTGAGGAGGTGGAAGGCGATGCGTTGGGCGCCTTTGGGCCCGACTCCGGGGAGACGTCCGAGCTCGTCGATGAGGTTTTGGACGGGTCCTTCGTACACTACTTATCCTCCAAGAGCGTGGCGCCCAGGGTTTCTTGCAGGCGTTCAATGGCGATGTCGACGGCGCTGCGGTGGTCGAGATTCTGCTGGGTGGGGTCGGCGGCGTCGGCCAACATTTCGGCCAGGGCGTCCTCGTCGCTGGAGCCGCTGTCCTCCGTCTGCCCACTGGGAACCTGCCCACTGGGAACCTGACCGCTGGGTGGCGGATCACTGGATGACGGATCACTGTGCGACGGCATACCGGGGGCGGGTGAAGCACCGTTCGCGGGTGCCGCACTACCGGCTGGTGTGGTGACGGCCTGCGGGCCGGTGGGGGTGCCGGCTGCTGAGGTTGCGGTGGCGGGGGCAGCCTTGCTGGAGCGCCGAGGGACCTTCGGCGCGGTGAACTTATGGGCTTTTCCCGCTGTCCCGCCCCCGTTCTGGGGTGCGGGGGAGTTGGCGGCTCCGCGGGCGGCATCCTGGCCGGTGAGGCAACGCACATGCACCTGCACACCCATTGTTTGGGCGATTGCCTCGGTGAGGATAGTGAGGTGACGTGGTTCGTTGATGCGGCTGACCAGTGGGCCAGAGGTGTGGCTGATGGACAGTTGGGCACTGTCGGGCTGGTAGTCGATGACGCGGGCGGTGGCCAGCATGACGTCGAGGGTGCGGGAGGCAGGCCGGACAGCGTTGCGGATGGCGACCCACTGGGAGGAGAAATCCTCTGCCGTGAAGTCGGCGGCAGCAACCGCAGCGGGGGACGCCTGCTCTTCTGGCGTACTGGACGCGGGAGCTGATGCGGGAGCTGATGTAGCAGCCGCAGAAGCCGTCGCGGCCTCTTCCGAGGGTTCATTAGCGGGTTCAGGGGTGACGGGGGCCCGCCGCGGGGAGGCACCACTACTTCTCTGCAGGCCGGCACTGGTACTCCCCTGCTGGGAGGCAGCCTTCTTCTTGGCTTGACGCTCCGCCATCAGGGCGCGGGCGCGGGCGGCACCTTCGGCAGCACTATGGGCGGCCTCGGCTCGGGACACCCGGGGGGCGGGCGAATCCTCCTCCGGGGCGGCGAAGCCCACAGGTTCGACTCCTCCGTCACCGGCCATATCGCCGGCATCCCCCGTGGCCATCGCAGTGGCGGTGCCGTCACCCTGCCGAGCAGCATCAGCAGACTGCGGTACCGAAGAGGTGGGGGAAATCCGTGACCCCACACCACGTTCCAGCTGCTCTACCCGCTGTAGCAGCGCCTCGTAGGAGTCGTCGACGGCGGGCAGCAGCATCCGGGCAGCCATAATCTCCAGCAACAGCCGCGGGGAGGTGGCACCGCGCATGTCATTGAGGCCGGTGCTCAGTACATCGGCGAAGCGGGTGGCGGTGGCGGGGCCAAGTTCCTTCGCCTGGGCGAGCATCCGCTCCATCTGGTCGGCGGGGGCATCAACCAGCCCAGAATCCGCCGCGTCCTGCACGGACTGCAGCATAATGAGGTCGCGGAAGCGGTCCAGCAGGTCGCTGGTGAAACGGCGCGGGTCGTGCCCAGCAGAAATAACACGCTCGATGGTGCTGAACATGCCCGGCCGGTCCGCCGTAGCCAAGGCCTCCACCGCATCATCAATTAGGGCAATGTCGGTGGCCCCCAGGAGTGCCAGCGCATTGTGGTAGGTAATGCCCTCGGACCCAGACCCGGCCAACAGCTGATCCAGCACCGACAGTGCGTCACGTGGGGAGCCGCCACCGGCACGAATAACCAGCGGGTAGACCGCCGGATCCACCTTCACCCCTTCCTGCTCGCAGATACGCTCCAACAGGCCGCGCATGGCGTTGGGAGCGAGCAGGCGGAACGGATAGTGGTGCGTACGAGACTTAATAGTGGGGAGGACCTTCTCCGGCTCCGTGGTGGCGAAGATAAAAATGAGGTGCTCCGGCGGCTCCTCCACGATCTTCAGCAGGGCGTTGAAGCCAGCGGAGGTGACCATATGCGCCTCGTCAATGATGAAGACGCGGTAGCGGGACTCGGCGGGGGCGTAGAAGGCGCGGTCGCGCAGGTCGCGGGCATCATCCACACCTCCGTGGGAGGCGGCATCCAGCTCGGTGACGTCGAGGTTGCCGGAACCGCCCGGCGCCAATGCGAGGCAGGAGGGGCACTTCCCGCAGGGAGTGCTGGTGGGGCCTTCAGCGCAGTTGAGGGAGCGGGCGAGGATGCGGGCGGAGGAGGTTTTACCGGTACCGCGTGGGCCGGAGAACAAGTAGGCATGGTTAATGTGGCCGCTGTCCAGGGCCTGCATCAGCGGTTCAGTTACATGCTCTTGCCCGACTACTTCCGCGAAGGTAGCGGGACGGTACTTATGGTAAAGCGCCACGCATTAGAGCCTACCCGGCTGGTGCGACAAACGGGATTATTAGGGTTGCCGGCCTCGCCACCTGGGCTTTAGCCGGCACCGTCACCGGCCAAAAATTTTTTAAAGTTTTTTCAAAAGGTGCCGAAAGCACTGTTACCGCAGGTGGAATAGGGTTTTTAGGGGTTGATGGGTCCCTGTGGGGAAAGTAGCTCCCCCATGAGCCGCACACATCCTCCATACTGTGCGCACTTCTAGACCACCCAGGAGTAAAAGCATGGTTTATTCAGGATTCGGTGGCGAGCAACAGAATGCCCAGCCCACACCACCCAGCGGCGAGACCTCTCCTCTCTCCGCCTACCCGCCAGCCCCCGACGGGTCTCCTACCGCTCCCGACGGCTCCCCTACAGCCCCCGACGAGTTTCCCGCAGCTCCCCCAGTTAATCCTGAACCCGCCGAACGTCCCTTCCTCCTCCCCGACGACGTTGACGAACCGGCCCCCTTCCCCGACTCATTCGAAGCCGTCTTCCCGGCCGCGCACAAAAACACCACGCCCCCGCCCTTCGTCAACCCCTACACCCCTTACCTGGGAGGCGACGGTTTCCCCGGTAGCACCGGTGCCCCCGGCATGGGGGACGTCCCCGCGGGCAACATGGCCGGCACGGGAGGCATAGCCAGCATGGGAGCCATGGGAGCCATGGGAGGCCCCACAAGTGCGTTAGGTGTCGGCATGCCCGGAACCACCCCGCCGGGTGGACTGAATCCGCTCTCCCCCACCTCCACCACCGGAGCTGCCAACAACACCGTCAACAACCTGCAGCTGCTACAACAGAAGAAAGCCACGCCCCGCTCGGGCTGGCGCAAATTCATCTACAAGGCCACCGGCGGCGCCATCAACCCCGGCCCCTCCTCAGACGAGAAAGAGCTGGAGGCGCTGGAAGAGCGCGTCCGCCAACCTGTCCGCGGAGACTACCGCATTGCCTGCCTGTCCCTGAAGGGCGGCGTCGGCAAAACCACCACCACTATTGGCTTGGGTTCCACCTTCGCATCCCTACGCGGCGACCGCATTATTGCTATCGACGCGAACCCGGACTTGGGCACCCTCGCCCAGCGTGTCCCCCAGCAGACCAACTCAACGGTCCGCGACCTCCTGGAGGACCCATCCATCCGCCGCTACTCCGATGTGCGCGCCCACACTTCACAGGCCCGCTCCCGCCTGGAAGTGCTGGCCTCGGAATCCGATCCGGCAATTAGCGAAGCGTTCTCGGAGCGAGACTACCGCCGCACCATCGACATTCTGCAATCCTTCTACAACATCATTCTCACCGACTGCGGTACCGGCCTGATGCATGACGCTATGCGCGGCGTGCTCGACCTGGCCGATTCCCTGGTGCTGGTCTCGTCACCCGCCATTGACGGTGCACGAAGCGCCTGGGCCACTCTAAATTGGTTGGACGCCCACGGCTACCAGCATTTGGTGGAGCGCACCGTGGTGGCGATCTGCTCCAGCCGGGCCGGCTCCGCCAGCATTGATATGGACCAGCTGCGGGCAACGTTCAACCAGCGCTGCGCCGCCGTCCACCTGATTCCCTTCGATGAGCATCTGGCGGAGGGCGCAGAGGTGGATATTGACCAGATGAGTAAGGGCGCCTGCCGCGCCTTCATTGAGCTTGCCGCTTCCGTGGCGGACGGGTTTTCACAAACTCTCGTCCCGTCCAGTGTGAACCGGCGGGAGAAGCATCACCCGGAGGGACCAGCCACTACCATGCACCCTTAGGCTGGCCCTTGGTGATGTGAGGAAAGCCCCGGTCATATTGGAGAGTACGACCGGGGCTTTCTGCTATTTCTTTATGTACTTGTGGGGGCTGCGTGAGTTGAGTTAGGCAGCGAGCGCCTTCTCGAGGGCGGCCTTCAGCACGCAGGTAGCAACACCATCCATAGCGACGGTGACCTCCTCCAGCGGGGGCAGGGAGGGGGCGAGACGGATGTTGGTCTCGTTCGGGTCCTCACCCTTCGGGTAGGCAGAGCCGGCGCCGGTGAGCTTGATGCCAGCTTCGGCGGCGAGGGCAACGACGCGCTTGGCAGTACCGGGCACCACATTGAGGGAAATGAAGTATCCACCCTTCGGCTCAGTCCAGGAGGCCACCTCGTACTCGCCCAGGCGATCGGCAAGGATCCGCTCCACCGCATCGAACTTGGGGGCGAGGATGCCCTTGTGCTTCAGCATGTGGGCCTTAACGGCGGCAGCGTCACCGAAGAAACGGGCGTGGGCCAGCTGGTTGACCTTGTTCGGGCCAATTGTGGCGATACCCAGGTACCTCTTGTACCAGGCCAGGTTGGCGGGGGAGGTGTTGAGGAAGCTCACACCAGCACCCGCGAAAGTGACCTTGGAGGAGGAGGTGAGCTGGAAGACGCGGCCCTCGTTGCCGGCGTCCGCAGCCATCTGCACGATCGGCAGAATCTCCGGGAACTCGTCGGTGAGGGTGTGGATGCAGTACGCGTTGTCCCACATGATGGTGAAGTCGGGGGCGGCGGTCTTCATGGAGACCAGCTTCTCGGCCACCTCGCGGGAGGTGACGGCACCGTCCGGGTTGGCGAACACGGGAACGAGCCACATGCCCTTAATGGCAGGGTCGTTCGCGACGAGTTCAGCGATAGCGTCGGCATCGGGGCCGTCTTCGTTCATGGGGACCTGGATCATTTCGAAGCCCAGGGTCTCGGTGATGGCGAAGTGGCGGTCGTAGCCGGGGACAGGGCAGATCCACTTAAGGGTCTCTTCCTTCACCCACGGCTGGGGGCTGGTGGGGAGGCCGTGCAGCATGGCGAAGGTCAGCACGTAGTGCATGATCTCCAGGCTGGCATTGTTTTCGGAGATGATCTCCTCGACGGGAACTCCGAGGAGTTCGGCCCAGATGGCACGAATGGACTTCAGGCCAGCCAGGTTCCCGTAGTTTCGAATGTCGGTACCGTCTTCATCCTTGGTGGAGCCTTCACCGGGCAGCGTCAGGAGACCGTTGGAGAGGTCGAGCTGCTGGGCGGAAGGCTTACCGCGAGTGAGATCCAGTGCGAGGTTCTTGCCCTTAAACTCTTCGTAGCGGGCGTTGATCTCTTGGGAAAGAGCTTCCAGCTCTTCGCGGCTCATGGTCGACAGTGACATGAGAGGCCTTTCTGAAAATGGGCACAAAAAAAGCGGGCCCCGCGCACCCGCCAGAGCCCGCTGACCCTTGCTGCCTTCCGGCCCTGGGGGGATTCACAGGATGGACGCCGCGCGGTGCCCACCTATAGTTTAGCGGTTCTCCCCCATTCATGGGAATTCAAATCTGAGACAGCCCCCAGCGGGTGATCACTCACACCACCAGGGGCTGTTTCTCTGCGTGTGGTTACAGTTTACGCCTTTCCACAGAAAAACAAAGTTTCCTCTGCGCACGCGTCGCACCAGCACCCGTCACCCCACCGTGGACAACAACCATTCCCGCACCTCGTCCACCGTTTTCCCCCGCGCCAACTCAGAGCGGAGCGTCATCCCGCCGCCCCCGGCACGCTTCGCCAACCGCTCCCCGTGGGCATCCTGCATGAGCGGCACATGCCGATAGGTGACAGGTTCCACCCCCAACAGATGCGCCAGATACGCCTGCCGGGGGGCCGAGGACAGCAAGTCCGCCCCGCGCACCACCTGGTCCACGCCCTGGGCGGCATCATCCACCACCACAGCCAAGTTGTAGGCCCACACGCCATCACCCCGGCGCAGCACCACATCATCCACCACACCGGTGTAGGGCTGGGGATGGCCAGGCCGGGCACCGTCCACCGCACACTCCTCCCACACCGTCCACTCCGACACCTGCGCCCGCAAGCGCAGCGCGGGCTGGCGGAAATTATCGGAAGCCGCAAGCTGTGCACGTTTCGCGGCTCGTTGCTCCTCCGTCAGATCCCGGCAGGTGCCGGGGTAGGAGCCAGGTGGGGAATGGGGCGCCCGGGGAGCCTCCAGGATTTCCCGGCGGGAACAGTAGCACTCGTACACCAGCCCCTGGGCCGCCAGTTGGTCGACAGCTGCCTGGTAGGCGGCGTGACGCTGCGACTGCCACATTGTCTCGCCTTCCCACTCGATGCCCAGGGCGGCAAGGTCGGCGAGCTGCCGCTCCGCCACCTCCGCAGAGCAACGCTGCTGGTCCAGATCCTCCACACGCATGCGGAAACTGCGCCCTGTGCTGCGGGCGGCGTCATAGGCCAGCAGTGCAGTGCGCAGATTTCCTAGGTGGAGGTCCCCCGAAGGTGTGGGGGCGAAACGTCCAGCTCCCATGGAGTCGAGTCTACCGCGGGGCGAGACTGGAGTTAGTTGGTGGTGCCGGCAGAGTCGTTGGGGCTGGTGGTACCAATGCCGGTGGTAGCAGTGCCAGCGGTACCAATGCCAGCGGTACCAGTGCCGGTGGCGGCATCGGAGGTAGCAATGCCGAGCTTGCGTTCCCACACGTAGGAGACAATGGTCGCGACAATGGCGGAGCCTACACCGGCCAATGGCCAGATAATCCAACTGGTGTCCCAGCTATCGGTGAGGAAGCTGATGGCCAAGTAGATGAAAACAATGGACATCCAGTAGATGCCCATGATGGGACCCACCTTGGAGTGAAGAAGCTTCTTCCTGGGGCTCCGGTCGCCGTCCTGCAGAAGCTCCCAGTAGGCGCCCTTGACAATATGGTTGTAGACGAAGAGAAACACGGCGACGGCGGCAACAGCGAAGCCCAAGGCCACAAAAGTACTATCGTTCAGGCCAGTGGTGCTTGCCAGTAGATCGGACACCACAAAGAGGATGAGGGCGACGATAGAGAGCACCAGACCAGTGACCAGGTTGGTGGTGTGGGCGGGCTGGAAGGCAGCCAAACGTTCCTTCGCCATACCCTCTACTCCGTAGGCGCTTTCAAAGGGTTCCTTCTCCATCCACTTCCACTGCTTAGTGCGATTGTTGTTGATGATGAAGATGGCGACGGCTACCGCAACCACCAGGGCAGCGACGGCGAAACTCAGCGGCCCACGTGCGTTGGCGGCAAGACCCGGCCAGTCGGAAATGAAAATGAGGAGAGCCAACGCCAAGGCGCACAGCATTCCACCCACGGCGACAGGACGTGCCGAGGCGAGCCGAGCGGAGAGGTACTGGTTTGCCTCCTCCATGCTGATTTTGCGGAGAGGGCTGTCCTGGAAGGTACCGGCATCCGCGAGTGTGGGTACGTCGTAGTCGTCGCGAATGAGGTAGTCGGTGGAGACGCCGAAGATCTCACTGAGGGTAAGGATGCGGTCGAGTTCGGGAGTGCTTTGTGCAGCCTCCCACTTGGAGATGGCTTGGCGGCTGACGCCAACTCTCTCGGCTAGTTCTTCCTGGGACCAGCCGTTCTGTTTGCGGAGCTCGATGATCTTGTCGGCGAGAATCATGAGAATCAATCCTCCTCGTGTGCGGGAAAGGGAACAGAGCGGTCACGGTGATGCGAAGCTCTTACGTCTCAATTCTCCGGAGGATCCCAGTTGCACTCCACCAAGCACACCTTGAACTTTCGCAACCAGCGGTTGCATTATTCGTTTCCGCTGGTAGCAAAGGTGGATTTCGCAGTTGATGAACTACTGTACAGGCGCTGACGAGGACGGTGTAACCACTTGCACAGTACTAGTGGTAGCCCCCGGAAGTTGGTTCTGATCCTTCCGCCAAGGGATGTAGATAGCCAAGAACAACACGAAAATGAGCACCAGCGTGGTCATCATTGCCGCAAAGATCTTGTTGATGTTGCGGGCGCGCTGCTTATCGGCGGCCTCAATCGCGGCGATCTCTTCGGGAGTCTGGGGAGCCTCTTCCATCTCGTTGAGGTCGATGGCATCTGCTGCTGACGGTTCAGCAGCCTGCTGGGCGTCGTCATCAACGGGGCGGGGAGTGAGATTGTCGTCAATCATTGGAGCCTTCCCTGGGTGCACACCTCGGCAGTGGCAGCCCACTCTATCTCTATGGCACATGCTACCTGGCACCCTCACCAACTGTTAGGGCAATTGACGTGACGTTCCCAACCCCAGAACCGAGCACATGACAGTGTCCTGCCACGTCTTCCCTCCTTACCCGAGGGGAACAGTGCAAACGAGGGCTCAGTATGACGGCAACCCTCGTCTGTGAGAGAATGAACAGTCCCCCGATAGTAGCCGATTTGTGAGGGTAGGCTACACTGTTTCTGTGACTATTCGTCAAGGTTATGCCCCGCTCCTCACTCGGCACCACCGCCCCTCCCTGGAAGGAGCTGCTATGTCTGACTCTCCCTGCCTGCTCTCCGACCTTAAACCCGGCGACAGCGCCACCATCGTCTCCATCGCCAACGACGCCCCCGACTCTATCCGGCGTCGCCTCAGCGACCTCGGCTTCGCCCCCGGCACAGCCATCACCATGACGCGCCGCGCCCCCATGGGCGACCCCAGCATGTTCCGCCTTCGCGACTACAACATCTGCCTCCGCAAGAGCGAAGCCAAACAACTCCACGTCACCCCCGTAGCCCTCTAACCCGCAACCCGCTAGCCCACAGCGCACCAGCCGCGCAGCAACCGCACTGCGCACGCCACACACAACCTCATCCACCACCAGGTCGCACCCACGTTGTTGACGGCACAACTACACAAAAGAGGAGGCACAATGGCCGACTGCCACAACCCCGATGCACACACCCATAGGACACCACACGGGAAGAAGGGGACAAGTGCAGCCACAGCCCTAGCCGACGACACCACCCGCATCGCCCTCATTGGCTCCCCCAACGCCGGCAAAACCTCCGTCTTCAATAAACTCACCGGTCTCAACTCCAAAACCGGAAACTATCCTGGCATCACCGTCAGCCACACCGAGGGACATGTCACTCCCAACGTCATCCTCGAAGACCTCCCCGGCACCTACTCCCTTGACCCCATCAGCCCTGACGAAAAAGTCGTCACCGACGTCCTGGCCGGCCAACTCGAGGGCGTCCCCTCCCCCCAAGCCCTCCTCATCGTCGTCGATTCCACCACCCTGCACCGCTCCCTCAACCTCGTCGCTCAAGCCCTCTCCCTCGGCCTCCCCTCCGCCGTCGCCCTCACCATGACCGACGAACTCGAAAAACTCGGCGGCGACCTCGACCTCGCCGCTCTTTCCCAAGGCCTCGGCGTTCCCGTAGTCGGTGTCGTCGGCAACCGCAAAAAAGGGTTCGCGGAACTCCGCGCTCTCGTCGAAAACCCCACCGGCTGGCCCGTCCCTGTCGTCGCCCCACCCGCCGAACCCGGCCCGGAACGCGAATCCTGGACGCACTCCATGCTCACCCTCGCCCACTATGTGGCCCCGCAGGAAAACGTCACTACCAGCAAAGTAGACAAGGTGCTGCTCCACCCCGTGTTCGGCACCCTGTTCTTCTTCCTCATCATGTTCCTCTTCTTCCAGGTGATCTTCACCGTCGCCGCCCCCTTCCAAGGGTGGATTGAGGACTTCTTCGGCTGGTTAGGGGAACTCAGCGCCGCCCACATCTCCAACCCGCTGCTCTCCAGCTTCGTCAACACCGCCCTCATTGGCGGCGTTGGTGGCGTCCTCGTGTTCGTGCCGCAGATTCTGCTGCTCTTCCTCCTCATCAGCCTCATGGAAAACGTGGGATACATGTCCCGCGCCGCCTACTTAATGGACCGCGTCATGGCTAGCGCCGGTCTGGAAGGACGCGCGTTCGTCGCCCTGCTCTCCAGCGTGGCCTGCGCCGTCCCCGGCATTATGGCCACCCGCACCATGCCGTCCTCCAAGGACCGCATCGCCACCATCATGGCCGCACCCCTCATGACCTGCTCCGCCCGCCTCCCCGTCTACCTGCTGCTGGTGGGTATGCTGGTGGACCCCGGCCAGCGAGTCGGCCCCTTCTCCGTCCAAGGCATCGCCCTCTTCGGCCTCTACGTGCTAGGTGGGGCGAGTGCCATGTTCGCCGCCTGGGCGTTCAAACGCACCAGCCTGAAAAGCACACTGCTGCCCTTCTACATGGAGATGCCACCCTACCGCATCCCCACCGGCAAAACCGTGCTCTCCGACATGTGGAAATCCACCAGCATGTTCCTTCGCAAAGTTGGGCGCATCATCCTGGTGGCTACCATCGTCATCTGGGCCCTCATGAACATACCCCCCCAACAGCAGACTATTGATGAACAGCATATGGACGAAACGCAGGCGGTACAATACACCATCGACCACTCCGCAGCCGCTACCGTCGGTAAAGCAGTGGAACCCGTCTTCAGCCCGCTCGGCTTCGACTGGCGCATCACCATCGGCCTGATTGGTTCCCTCGCCGCCCGTGAAGTTTTCGTGGCCACCATGGGGCAGACCGCGGCAGCCGCCGACCCCGACAACCCCACCGATGCGCTGAAGAAAATGACGTTCACGGAAGGCCCACATGAGGGCGAGAAGGTGTTCACCACGCCCACCATTGTGGCCCTCCTCGTGTTCTTCGCCTACGCCCTGCAATGCATGTCCACCGTGGGTGCCATCAGATCGGAAACAAACTCGTGGAAGTGGCCCCTCATTGCGCTGGGCTACACACTAGTGATGGCCTGGGTGCTGGCGTTTATCGCACGATGGATCACCATCGGAATCATGGCCATATAGCCGCACGATCGGCCGCACTGTGAACGCACCGCTGCTGTTCTACCCACGCACTACCCACTACCCGCTCACCCTCGAGTGGGTAGTGGGCCCTGGCCTGGTGCGGTTCAGTTGGTCTGGTGGGGTAACGGAAGGGCGTGACCTGGCTACACAAGGGGCACTACCGGAGCAAATTCTGGGCTACCTAGAGCGCGGCGAACTAGCTCACCTCAGCCTGGCGCCGGGACTCATCACCACCACACTGCCAGCTGACGGGTCCTGGCAGGAGAAAAACACGGAAGGAACTGCGCTGGCGACGCGACTGCGCCGCGACCTCTTCGCCGTCCTCTCCACCCCCAACGAGCAGGGTGAACTAGGCTGGCCCACCGGCACCCTAGACGTGCCAACCCTGGGGGGCAGTACCGATGCGGAGTTGCGGACGGCGGTGAAGGAACTGTTGGGGGGTGCAGCCGGGGATTTCGCCGCCTCACATGGTGGCAGTATGCGACTGGCCAGCGTGCAAGATGGGGTAGTGCGCATTGAGATGGGTGGGGCATGCCGAAACTGCCCGGCGATCGGCCGCACCCTACTGTTCCATGTGGACCGGCAACTCCGGCCGTACTTCCCCAACCTGGTGCGCGTGGAAGAAACGTAGCGCGACACACTCCGTACAACGCTTGCCCTAGCAGCTGGCCGACAGACTGGATTTGTGCAACCGTTACTGTTCAGCCATGCTGCTGGTGTCAGTGATCAGGTTCCCGAGGGAGACGCCCTCCTCGGTTTTCCAGATGACATTACCGCTCAAGGATGCCCCACCAACAAACCCCGCAGCAGCCGAGGGGCTGCTGAAGAGCACATCCTTCCTGAGTACCCAGTCGGCTCCAATAATCTCCGCATATTTCTCCCGCAACTTGCGAATATTGGCCGGTAAACTCCTCTTCACTATGGAGGAGATGGTACTTCCGGCTAGCACCACAAAACCCTCTGCGGTGCGTTGCCCGGTAGCATTCGCCCTCGCACTATGGAAATAAAGCAGCGGCTCCAGATCCCTCTGCTCGGCGGGCTCCCCCGTGTTCAGACGGGCAACGAGCGGTTCAAAAACCTTGTAGCCCAACGCCCCCACTACCAGCTTCGCATACGAGATGAACTCCTCCATCTCGCTCTCTTTCTCCTCCGTCAAGTTTCCCTGCGTGGGCTCGTTACCGTTCATCACCTCGTACCGGTCTGCCGCCACCGCCATATTACGGAAACGATTCTCTAGGTAACTGATCTCCGTCGGGCCAAAAGAATCATTAGAGGTAGTGAGGGCCACCGCCTCCGTCCACCAGTACTTCGTGTTATCCCGGTTATGCTCCTGCCAGCGGTTCAGAATACCCTGTCCATTTTTCCGCACACCCGCCTGACCAATGTACACAACCGGATTCTCCGACTCATCAGCGGTGCCGAACAGCAAATACACCCCTGTTTGCTGCAGGTAGGTGATGCTGCCCGCGCTCTGCAACATGGTGCGGGGAATCTTGTAGGCAATACCCGTCCAATTCGCCAACGTGCACTTGATGCGACCGTTCGGCTCGCTATCCATTAAAAAGAGGTTAATTACTTTCCCAGCCATACGTCGCCTCCATCAATCTCCAGACTAGACCAATAATTCTTCTCAACCGCGAGAAAATTTCGATAAAATCAGAGATGTTGATGGTCTACTAGGTTAGCTCACTGCCACTGCCACTCCCACTACTGCTACGGATGGGCATGGAGCAAGAACCCAGCACCACCCCCAAGCAGGAGGAAGGCGCGCGATGAAGATCAGCTATAAACCGCTGTGGAAGCTACTTATCGACAAGAACATGAAAAAACAGGACCTCCAAGCCGCCGCCAAGATCAGCGCCGGATCTATCGCCAAGCTAGGCAAAGACGAGAACATCACCACAGATGTCCTGATTAAGATCTGCGACACTCTCGACTGCGACCTGTTCGACATCCTCGAAACTATCCCGACTGACGATACAAACGAGCACACGACCCCAGCCCTACAAGGAGAATCGAATGGCCGCTAAGAAAACCAACAAAACACTCGAGCAGACACTGTGGGAAGCGGCCGACAAGCTCCGTGGCAATCAGGAACCCTCGGAATACAAGCACGTCGTGTTAGGTCTAGTGTTCCTCAAATACGTCTCTGACCGTTTCGAGGAACGCCGCTCAACGCTCATAAAAGAGTTACGCGAAGACGGCATCGACGAGGCCCAGTTCAACGATTTCCTCGAAGACCGCGACGAATACGCGGGCCACAACGTGTTCTGGGTACCCGAAGGGGCACGCTGGCACACGCTACAAGATCAAGCCAAGCAGCCAGAGATCGGCCAGCTCATTGATGAAGCGATGCAGCTAATCGAACGCGAGAACCCAACGCTGCGAGGTGTTCTTCCCCGCAACTACGGCCGTGAAGGGCTCGATAAGAAACGTCTCGGTGAGCTGGTTGACCTGATCGGCACGATTGGGTTCGGATCGGACGCCGATCATGGTTCTGACGACGTGCTCGGCTCCGTCTATGAATACTTCCTCGGCCAATTCGCAGGTAAAGAAACCGGCAAGGAAGGCGGAGCGTTCTATACCCCGCGCTCAGTGGTGCAAACACTGGTGGAAATGCTGCAGCCGTTCGAAGGGCGCGTGCTGGATCCATGCTGTGGCAGCGGGGGCATGTTTGTGCAGTCCGCCAAGTTCGTCGATGCCCACGGGGGTAACCGTAACCAGCTATCGATTTATGGCCAGGAATTCACCAACACGACGTGGAAGCTGGCGAAGATGAATCTCGCCCTGCGCGGCATTGATGCCGATCTTGGCGCAAAATCGGCAGACTCCTTCACCGAAGACCTGCACCCCGATCTGCGCGCAGATTTCATTATCGCTAACCCACCCTTCAATATCTCCGACTATTGGGACGAATCTCTCGTTGACGACCCCCGTTGGGTGTACGGCACCCCGCGCGAGGGTAACGCCAACTACGCCTGGATCCAACACTTCCTCTACCACCTCGCACCAAAAGGCACTGCTGGCTTTGTTATGGCGAACGGTGCGCTCTCGTCCTCAGATGGCAGTGACCCTGATATTCGAAAGAAACTCGTGGAGGCCGATCTGGTTGACTGCATCGTCGCACTGCCTGGCAAACTGTTCCTCAACACTCCAATTCCGGCGAGCTTGTGGTTCCTCGCCAAGGATCGCAACGATAATGGGCATCGCACGCGAACCGGTGAAGTGTTGTTCATCGACGCCCGCCAGCTCGGCACCATGGTCACTCGCGCCCGCCGAGAACTCACCGACACCGACATCGCTAAGATTGCGGATACCTATAACACGTGGCGCTCTCATGCCGACTACGCGCAATACGCCGATAAGATTGGATTCTGCAAAGTAGCCAGCCAAACCGATATTGTCGCCAACGATTACGTGCTCACCCCTGGTCGCTATGTGGGCGTGCCTGAAGCCGAGAGTGACGGCGAACCCATCGAGGAGAAAATCGAGCGACTTACCAAAGAACTTTTCGCAGAATTTGAGCGAGGGCGGGAACTTGAGCAGGAGATCCATGTAAGGCTTGGCAGGCTCTCATGATCCAAACAATTAAAAATTTAGGTTCTTGCGTAGAGGTCTATGACTCTTTACGTCGCCCGGTCGCCAAGAGAGACAGGGTCGCTGGCCCGTTCCCGTACTATGGCGCCTCGGGTGTTGTCGATTACACAGACGACTACATTTTTGAAGGCCCACATCTTTTGGTAGCTGAGGATGGAGAAAACCTAAGAACGAGGAAATTGCCGATTGCTTTTCTCGCAGACGGCAAGTTTTGGGTCAATAATCACGCTCACGTGCTACGTGGAAATGCGGAGAATGATACGAGATTCTTGTGCTACCTCCTTCAAAGTATGGACATCTCAGGCTTTATCACGGGATCAACGCAACCCAAGCTCAACCAAAGAGCTCTCCTTTCAATCCCAATAGAGGTGCCCTCTCTTACCGAGCAGCGGTCGATTGCGGCGACGTTGGGCACTCTTGACGGCAAAATCGAATCTAACCTGCGATTGATCTCTACGATTCTGGAAATCATCGATTCCTTGTCTGAGCTATTCGGAGAAAAACTTCAGTTGGTTCCTTTGAACAGCATTGCCTGCCCAGTCAAGCAATCTATAAATCCAACACGCTTGGGAGATGCTCCCGTTGACCATTTCAGCCTTCCTGCATTTGACGAAGGAGGCAGACCGGAAAGAGTTTCTGCTTCAACCATTCGTAGTTCCAAGCTGCTGGTACCGCGCAATGCAATACTCATTTCACGACTCAACCCGCGTATCGAACGAATTTGGTGGGCAAGCACGGACTCTCGTGTACAAGGCCTAGCATCAACGGAGTTTCTCATTCTGACAGCGGAGAGAGAACTTGAGCTTGCTGCAACGTGGTTGGCCGTTCGCTCCTCCGCTTTCCGTGAAGAATTGCCCCAGCGTGTCACTGGTACATCTGGAAGTCATCAACGAGTCCGGCCTGATGACGCTCTTTCAATTGAAGTACCCGATTTCATTAAAGCACCTGAACAGTTAAAGCAAACAGTCCTCGCGTTACTCAGAAAAACCGACACTCTTCGTGTGGAAAACGAACGTCTTGAAGAACTGCGAGGCGTTCTACTGCCCGGGTTGATGTCAGGTCGGATTCGTGTGCCCGTTGAAGAGGTTTCCAAATGACTGGACTTAATGTCGAGTGGGCAATAGGAGAGCTCGACAAATTCGTCGAAATGACGGTCCTCAGAAATGATAGCTTCAGCGGTAATGGCATTACTTGCATTGCCACTACTTCAAGCACTATTGCACGAGACGAAGACGTGGCTAAGCAAGCTCAAGTCGTCGAGAAAATACTGGATCGGGTGATCCCTAGGTGGCGTACCGAAATTGAGTTAGATAAGCGTAACCGTTGGACGCGGCATCGTGAAGCTGCTATACGAGCGGAAGTAGAGCTTGAACGCGAAGAAGAGATCCACGTAAATCTCGGCGATGATGCTCCTGAACTATCGGCTGCAAAGCTACATCCTTGGATATGGGGCGGCGCTTCGTCATTGTGGCAATCTGGACATTTCCGTGAAGCCGTGGAAGGTGCTATTCGCAAACTGAATGCGGAAACTCAAAATAAGTTGGGACGCCGTGATCTTTCAGAGACAGACCTTTTCAATCAGGCTTTTAGTGAACAACCTCCTGCTATAAATAGCCCCCGCTTGCATCGTATGTTTGATAATGGGGGTAAGACTTTCAAATCAGTGCAGCGTGGCGCACGCATGTTTGCAGAGGGCGTGTTCGCTGGTATCCGTAATCCTCTTGCTCATGAGGCTGAGCAAGAAATGTCTGAGCAACAGGCGCTTGAGTACTTAGCAGCACTAAGCGTGTTGGCACGATGGGTTGATGATTCGACAGTGGAGGTTGCATCATGAGCGCATTTGATGAAAACACTGTAGAACTTGCTGCGCTGGAATATTTCGCAGAGTTGGGTTACTGCACTGGTTACGCACCGGTGGACGCTGCGGTTGGTTCCGTGCGTGATTCACCGTCGGATGTGACGTTGTGGGATCGAGTTACGTCGGCCTTATCGCGTCTGAACCCAGACGCGTCACCAATGATGGTTGGTGAAGCTCTCAAGCGGATTCAGCGTGCCGAGTCACAAGACACAGTGCTCGAAAACCAGCGCCTGCATGACCTGATGGTTAATGGTGTGCCAGTTGAGACGAAGGCCGCTGATGGCCAGCCTGCTACTGTGCTATTGCGGCTGGTTGATTTCGATCGTCCACGTAATAATGATTGGCTGGCGCTCAACCAATTCACCATCGTTGAAAATGGCCATAATCGCCGACCTGATGTGCTCGTATTCTTAAACGGCCTTCCAGTTGGTTTGTTGGAGCTGAAGAACCCTGCCAATGAGCACGCGACCATGCGGCACGCCTGGAACCAAATCCAGACCTATCGCTCCCAGATCCCCTCGGTGTTTGTGCCCAACGTGGTGACAGTGATTTCAGATGGCACCGCCGCCGCAATGAGTTCCTTCACCGGCGGATTTGAACATTACGCACCATGGAAGACCATCGACGGGCGCGATGTAATCACGAACCGCCCCGCATTGGAGGTACTGCTCAAGGGCGTTTTCGCTCCAGAACGGTTCTTGGATATTGTGCGCAACTTTGTCGTGTTTTCTGACGAACCTGTCATGGATGAGGCCTCTGGTCAGCGCCGCCGTGCACTCATCAAACGAGTGGCAAAGTATCACCAGTATTGGGCGGTCAATGCGGCGGTTGAGTCAACTATTCGCGCCTCTGGGCCTGACGGTGATCGTCGTGGTGGCGTGGTATGGCACACCCAAGGCTCGGGCAAGAGTTTCGAGATGGTGTTTTATGCGGCCAAGCTGATGCGTGACCCACGGATGGCGAACCCGACGCTGGTGTTCATCACCGACCGCAACGACCTGGACGATCAACTGTTCGGGGAGGTGTTCGCCCCAGCGCGAATTCTGCCCGAAACACCCATACAAGCAGAAGGACGAGACGAACTGCGTTCACTGCTGACCCGCGCATCCGGTGGGATCATTTTCACCACGATCCACAAGTTTGCTCCCGGTGAGGATGGAGACACGAACCCGGTACTCACTGATCGGCGCAACGTCGTCGTTGTCGCAGACGAGGCCCACCGCTCCCAGTATGGGTTCTCGGAAACTCTGGATTCGCAAGGCCGACTCAAAGCAGGTCTGGCCAAGCACATGCGTGACGCGCTACCGAACGCTACGTTCCTAGGATTTACAGGCACCCCAATCGAGTCCAATGACCGCTCGACCCGCGCGGTCTTCGGTGATTACGTTGACGTCTATGACCTCACGCGCGCGGTTGAAGACGGTGCGACAGTCAAGATTTACTACGAGTCACGCCTTGCCAAGATCCAGCTGGCTGACGATTCCCTGGCCACTATTGATGACGTAATTGAACAGGCCAGTGAAGGTGACTCTCTCGATTCTTCAGAGCGAGCTAAAACAAAGTGGTCCCAGCTAGAAGCGTTGGTTGGTGCTGAGTCCCGGATTGATACGGTGGCTGCAGACATCGTTAACCATTGGGAAGAACGCCGCGCGGCGATGCGCGGCAAAGCCATGATCGTCACCATGAGCCGCCGCATCGCCGTCGAACTGTACGAAAAGATCGTCGCACTACGTCCCGAGTGGCATAGCGATGATTTAGACAAGGGCAAGATCAAAGTCGTCATGACAGGATCGGCTGCTGACCCAGCCAACTTCCAGCCCCATATTCACTCGAAAGACGAACGCCGCGATCTCAAACTACGAGCAAAAAACCCAGACGATGAGCTAGAAATCGTGATCGTACGTGACATGTGGCTAACCGGTTTCGACGCACCATCCCTGCACACCATGTACGTGGACAAGCCAATGCAAGGCGCAGGCTTGATGCAGGCCATTGCACGAGTCAACCGCCGCTTTAAAGATAAACCAGGCGGGCTGATCGTTGACTACATTGGGCTGTTCCAGTCACTACAAACCGCGCTGGCCGTCTACTCGCCCTCGGATCGTGAACAGGCCGGCGTCCCCATCGACGAGCTCGTGGGTGTGATGCAAGAAAAGTACGACATCATCAAAGGCATCTTGCACACCGTCACATACGACTCATCGCCAGCCTTGCCTGCTTCGCAGCGACTTTCACAGTATGCGACCGTACTGGACTTCGTCCTCTCGGATGACGACATCACCAAACGGTACAACGACCAAGTACTCGCCTTAGCCAAAGCCTATGCACTCGTGGCATCCCGCCCAGAGGCAGAAGCAATCCGTGATGATGTCCGACTGTTCACCGACGTGCGGGCGGCCGCACTGAAGATCCTCAACCCTGATGCTGGTGAGAGCCGAGTCGGAACCGGAAACATTGATTCTGTGCTCGCACAGTTGGTCAACGAATCGGTCACAGCTGATCAAGTTGTTGATATCTACCAGTTCGTGGGAATGGAACGTCCAGAACTATCCCTGCTATCCGATGAGTTTTTGGATTCCATCGGAAAGAGCGGGAAACCCAACCTACAACTCGGGCTGCTACGCCGCCTGCTCAACGACCAAATCCGCACCTTGCAGCGAAAGAACCTCGTCCAGTCACGCAAGTTCTCCGAGATGCTCACCGACGCCGTCAACCGATACACGAATCGTTCGCTGACCACCGCAGAGATCATCTCTGAACTCGTAGCACTCGCCAAAGAAATGCGCGAAAACCAACAACGCGCGGCAGAACTCGGGCTCACAGACGCGGAGGTGGCATTCTACGACGCAATCATCAAAAACGACTCCGCCATAATGGAAATGGGCGATGAAACACTCAAAACCATCGCCCACGAGCTCGTCGATACCGTCCGCCGTTCAGCCACCATTGACTGGACACTGAAAGAGTCCGTACGAGCCCGCATGAGATCACGAATCAAACGACTCCTCGCGAAATACAAGTACCCACCCGACAAGCAAGAAGAAGCGGTAAAGCTCATCATCGAGCAAGCTGAGCACCTTGCAAGCGAGGATAGCTTCGATGACTGATGTGAATTCGCTCTTTCGTCAATTCGAAGCGAGGCTGCGCATGTCGCCAAGCACCGTGGATTCAGTGCAACAGCGTTATCGGAGGATCACGTGGAGCCTTAACAAAGACTTTTGGGGGATCGGCTCAGAAGAGCAACACTCGTGGTATGCGGGCTCATACGGACGAGGTACAGCAATCTCTACGAGCGACATCGATATACACTTCGAACTCCCCAATGACCTGTATGAGAGGTACTGGTGGTCAACTGTTTTTGGTCAAAATAGGCCATCAGATCTTCTTCAGCAAGTCAAGAACAGTCTCCAGAAAACGTATCCAACAACAAGGCTACGGGGTGATGGGCAGGTAGTCGTCGTCGACTTTTCCGACGGTGTTAGTTTTGAGGTCGTCCCAATCTTTACTAAAGACGAGACGACATTCATCTATCCCAACACTCATAAAGGCGGTAGCTGGCCGCAGATGCAGCCAAAACTAGAGTCTCAAGCTTTCGCTGAACTGTCACGGAATAAGCCTGGCGGGTTAAAGAAGCTATGCAGAATGCTGCGAGCGTGGAATGCCGAGAGCTTGAAGTTACCAGGCCAGGCCCTTGATGCCATGGCATACAAATACTGGCAGACCAGTGAGTATAGCGATGAGGAGCCCTTCTGGTACTTTGACCTTCACACTCGCGACTTCTTCGCCTATTGGGTTAATCAATTCAACCATAACGGGCGGATAGAAGCTCCAGGGAGTCATAGGCACATCGAGGTATCTCTCAACAAGAAGGAGCTTGCGCTCCTGGAATACTATGCACGTCTCAGCCATAATGCCATTTATTGCGACGATTCAGAATCGGCGCAGATATGGAGGTCGATTTATGGTGACAAATTCCCAGCAGCATGAACGCGACGTACTCTACTCACAAATTGAGAACGAATACGGTAACGTGGTCTACTCCCACGCTGCACAAGAAGAGCAACGCACACGGCTCACTCGAACCGAACACCGTATCAAAGTGGCTCAAATTGTGCTATCCGCACTTTCAACCGCTGGACTGGTAGGAGTGTTCTTTACCCAGCAGATTTGGATAACCTCCATCACTGCGGTTATTACCTTCCTTCTACTGTTCCTCAACTCATACAGCTTCCGTCTCGAAATCGGAGCTAAGGCTGCACTACACCGTAAAGCTGGTGATCAACTGTGGCTTCTCATACGAAAGTACTTATCCCTTCTGGTTGATTTCCCGGAACTTGACCTCGCTGAAGCTCGGAAGCGTCGTGACGCGCTGATCGCAGAGACCGCTGAGACCTACTGCAACGTGGAACGCACAGACGATAAGAGTTTCAGTATCGCCCAAAAACGTTTGAAAGAGGACGGACTGAAAGAGTTCACCAGAGAAGAACTCAACAGGCTTTTACCGGAGGCCCTTCAGAAATAACCCCCTCACGCTGAACTCACCAACGCAAGGAACAAATCGCATCCCATGTCGGTTAGGGATACTCTCCTCCACTACCGAATGACGCCCTCAAGCCAAACTAAATCGCGATAACACAGAACAATAGGGCCACACAGTAAGAGCCAGAATCACATAGATGAAAAGATCCCCAGTTGTGAAAACTGGGGATCTTCCTGACTGGCGGAGGATGCGGGATTTGAACCCGCGAGGGGCTATAAACCCCAACCCGCGTTCCAGGCGAGCGCCATAGGCCACTAGGCGAATCCTCCGGGAAGAAGTTTACCTAAAGGTTGTCTCTTCGCCAAAATACGTTCCCAACAGCAGGGACGGCGCTACGACACCTGCACCAACCCACCCCCAGAACCCGTCACCGCCACCTGCACATGCACCACACCCCGCAGTGCGTCATACCAGTAAAAGTGGGCGGGATCCTGCTGATACTGCTGCGGTGAACCACGGCGCACCACCCGCCCATTCACCCGCACCGAACTCGCCTCCGGCACCTGCAGCTCCACCCGGTACGTGAACCGGCTTGGCATCCCCTGGTAGCCGCCGGTAGACGGCCCAATACGGAACTCGGCGGACACGCCCGACGCAGCCCGCGGATTCGGCACCGTCACCACCCGCAGAGGAGTCCGCAACACCTGGCCGCGGGTATACGCCAACGACTGCCCATCATCCTGATAGTGAACAACCCGCCGATCCACACCTGGGGTGGACGCATTCACCCGCACACCCACAATGCTCTTATCGGACCGCAGCCAATTCTTCCCGTCCTGGGAAGCCTGGCCACCCGAGGTGCGTAGCATGCCGCCCTCCCGCAGGAACACCGGCATGGTGTCCCAGGTGGTCGTCACCCGGTGCATCCCCGGCCCCTGGTAGGTAGTGCCGGTGAAGTAGTCCACCCAGCGGCCCGCCGGGAAATACACCTGCTGGGTAGTGCGCTTGCCCGGGATACTCACCGGGGCCACTAGCACATCCTCCCCCAGCATGTACTGGTCCGGGTGGGTGTAGGCGGCAGGGTCCTGCGGGTACTCCAGGTAGAGAGGCCGCACCAGGGGAATGCCCGCGAGGTGTGCCTCCCAAGCAAGGTCATACAGATAGGGCACCAGTTCTTCCCGCAGTTTCAGGAACTTCACCCCGGCCCGGCGCGCTTGGGGGGAATACTCCCAGGGGAGGCGGGCAGCGTGGTCCCCGTGAGGGCGGTTGATGGGCTGGAATACTCCGAACTGGGTCCACCGCACATAGAGGTCATCCGGCAGAGTCTTCCCTTTGTGGCCGCCAATATCGTGCGACACGTAGGGCAGGCCTAGGGCGGCCGCTTCGGCGGCGGTGAACTCGGACTCGAAGCGGAGGGTGGTCCAGGAGGCCCATGTGTCCCCAGTGAAGTGCACAGTGTTGCGGCGCTCTGCCCACTGGCCGCGTTGGCGGGCCAGCATGAACCCGCGTTTGCCTTTATCGCGGAGCCGCTGCACATACAGGTAGCTCTGCCACTGTTCCGCGTTGAGGCCGGGAATGGTCACTCCGTTGACGCCAGTGGAGGGCAGGGTGTTTTCGTAGCCTTTCTCGGTGGGGAGGCCTTCTTCGAGGGGGATACCGCAGCCGTAGTCAAGCCAGAAGAAGTCCATGCCGGCTGCCTCAAAGTCCTTGTGGAGGTTGAAGAATTCCCGCACATGGCTGGGTTTGGAGACGTCCATGGCCCAGGTGAAGCCGGTGATGTCCCACCAGTGGCCGCGCCCGTTGGGGATGAGCCCATGGTGGAGGCGCTGTTGGACGCCGGGGAGTTTCGGGTCGTCGTGGTTGATGCCGTCGTGGATGTTGAAGCCGAGTTTTACGCCCAGGTTGTGGAGCCACGAGACTTCCTGGGCGGGGTGGGGCCAGAGTTCCTTGTTCCAGTTCCAGCCGTTCCAGTGGCTGGGGGATTTGAAATCGGTGTCGACGATGAGGACGCTGAGGGGTACCCCGTAGCGGCGGAAGGTGCCGAGGATGCGGCCATAGTCCTGCTGGGTGAACGCGGAGTAGTTGGAGTACCAGTTACCGAAGGCCCATTCGGGCAGCACGGGGCTGGGCCCGGTGAGGGTAGCCAGGTCGCGGAGGCCCTGCTTGTAGTTGAGCCCATACCCGAAGAGATATCCGTCCTGGTAGGCGTAGCGGCGGGGTAAGTGACGGGTGGCTGCGGCTTCGGTGAAGGCCCGTGGGTTGCCGGCTTCTACGGCAGTGCTCTGTTGTGCGAAATGTTTGCGGACGCGGGGCCAGCTGCCGGGTGCCCATAGGGCGGTGTCGGTGTCGACGACGAGCTGCCAGCCGTCCCGGCTGAGGAGCCCCGGTTTGAGGGGGATGCGGCCCATGTTGGCGCGCAGGTCCCGCTGCCATCCGCCTAGTTGGTTGTGGGGAACGACCAGGTTGTCTCCGGTGATGTTCCAGGAGGGGTGGGCGACGGTGCGCCGGCTGCCGGTGGTGAGGGTGAGGCTGAGGTTACGGGGTGTGAACCGGCCGCTCTTCTGCTGGTAGGTGAGCAGTATGCGGCTGGTTTTGAGGTAGCGGATGCCGTTGGCCACCCAAGTGGTGTAGGGGGTGATGCGGGGTCGGTGTTGGACGTTGATGGTAGTGCCGTCTTCGAAGCGCTGCCCGTCGGCGTATTCGACGCGGATAAGAGTGGGGCTGAGGACTTGGAAGCGGGCGTTACCGTCCACCACCGAGGGTTGTTGTGGTGGGGTGGTGGCGGAGTGTGCGGCTGCCGGCGTGGCAGTGAGCAGCGGCAGGGTGAGGCTGGCGGCAGCGAGGCAGGTCAGGAACCGGCGGTGGAGATGATAGGTCACCATGATGTGTCTCCCAACAAGTCGCATGTTCAGTTGTTACGTTACTGCTGGTGACAGCGTGTCGTCGGCTTTCGGTGCTGCAGGTTTAGGGCGCGGTGGGGCTGCCGGGGATAGTGTTCTTTCCCTAAAAGCGGGATGGCAGGCGATAATGGCAGGGTGACACCATCTTCTTCGCCATCGTCCCCCGAGCCGGGCTTGGCCTCCGAGCAGGCAGCGGGGCCGGAGCTGCGGGCATCCTCGCCAGCTGATGCCTCGTCTCCCGAGTCGCCGTCACCTAAAGCCGTATTCGCCCGCACCACCAGTAGTTATGTGATGCCGCTGGCGGTGTTTTTTGTGGCGGTCATGATGATCTCCACCCTCACCGGCACGAAGGGCGTACAGCTGGGCCCCCTCAATACCGATGGGGCGTTCTACCTGTTCCCGTTGGCCTACGTGCTGGGTGACGTCATCAGCGAGGTGTACGGTTTCCACACTATGCGGCGTGTGGTGTGGGTGGGGTTCGCAGCACTCATCCTGATGAGCCTCTGCATGTGGATCACCATTGAGTTGCCCGCCGCCAGTTTCTACACACACCAGGATGCGTTTGTGGCGGTGGCGGGTGTGGTGCCGCAGATTCTGGGCGCCAGCCTAGCTGGCTACCTGGTGGGGGAGATTATGAACTCGTGGGTGCTGGTCAAGATCAAGGAGCGCACTGGGGAGAAGAGCCTGTGGGCTCGTCTTATTGGTTCCACTATGGTGGGAGAACTGGCGGATACGCTGATCTTTTGCAGTATTGCGGCGTCCGCTATTGGCATTAGCACTGGCCGGGACTTCCTCAACTATGTGGTGGTGGGGTACTTGTGGAAGACCTGCGCGGAGATTGTCGTTATGCCGCTCACTTATCAGGTTGTGAAGTGGATTAAGCGCCGCGAGCCCAGCTACCAGGCTGCCCTCGAAGAGTTGCCCAGCTAGCGGGCGTTCGCGCGCGTTGGCAGCAGTGGCAGCAGTAGCAGCAGTAGCAGCCTCTCCCCTTCTCTTCTCCGACACTCCCTCCGACGCGCCCGTGAGAGAGCAGCTACTAACGGGCACCGCCGTAGTAGCGGCCCAGCACTTCCGCCTTGTACTCCCAGTAGGTGCCGTTCTCCATGGCCTCCCGGATGCCGTCCACCAGCTGCACAATAAAGAACAGGTTGTGGATGGTGCAGAGGGTTTGGCCCAGCTTCTCCCCCGATTTCAGTAGGTGGCGCAGGTAGGCGCGGCTGTAATTCTGTGAGGTGTAGGAGGCCAACTCCGGGTCAATGGGGCGGAAGTCCCGCTTGAACTTGGCGGCCACCAGGTTCATCCGGCCATCTCTGGTGTAGACACCACCGTGGCGGCCCAACCGGCTGGGTGCTACGCAGTCGAAGGTGTCGGCACCGTTTTCCACGGCAGTAAAAATATCATCCGGTTCGGAGATACCCAGCAGGTGGCGCGGCTTGTCCTCGGGAAGTTCTTGGTTGCACCAGCCCACAATGGTGCCCAGGTTTTCCTTCTGGAGGGCACCGCCGATGCCGAAGCCGCCGAAGCCTACCCCACCCCGTTCTTCTGATTCGACGGAGAGTTGTTGGAGGTCGCGGCAGGCTTTCCGGCGGAGGTCTTCATATTGTGCGCCTTGGATAACACCCCAGAGGGCCTGCGGGGGGCGGTGGGTGCGTTCTGCCGTCAAGCGGCTGTGTTCCACCAGGCAGCGTTCCGCCCACAGGCGTGTGCGTTCCAGGGCCTCCTCCTGATAGCCGCGGGAGTTGAGGAGCGTCGTCAGCTCGTCGAAGGCGAAGATGATGTCTGCGCCCAGGTGGTGCTGGATCTGCATGGACACTTCGGGGGTGAAGCGGTGCAGGGAGCCGTCGAGGTGGGAGCGGAAGGTGACGCCGTCGTCGTCCACATTGGCCATGCGTTCTTTGCCTTTGCGGACTTCACCGTCGCGGTCGGTGCCGGCAAATTCGGCGGCCAGCACTTTTTTGAAGCCGGAGCCGAGGGAAAGAACCTGGAAGCCGCCGGAGTCGGTGTAGGTGGGGCCGTCCCAGTTCATGAAGGAAGCGATGCCGCCGGCCTCGTCCACAATGTCGGGGCCGGGTTGGAGGTAGAGGTGGTAGGCGTTGCCGAGGACGGCCTGTGCGCCGGTGGAGCGGATCTGCTCGGGGGTGAGGGTTTTGACGGTGGCGCGGGTGCCGACGGGGATGAAGGCGGGGGTGTGAATGTCCCCGTGGGGGGTGTGAATGGTGCCGGTGCGGCCGAGTGGTTCCCCTGTGCGGCGGCGGGTGATGGGTTCACCGCTGGTGGGTTCGCTGAGGTAGGTGCCCAGGGTGAAGGGGGTACGCGGCTGCTGGTCGACTGTCATGCAAACATTGTATATAAGAGACACCACCGCCCCGGCTTTGTGGCCTTGCGCGATAAGCACAGCTGGTTACCGCAGTCGGTTAGCACTGTCTGTTAACGCAGTCAGTTGACGCGGCCGGTAAGCACGGAGCGGTGGGGGTGTGAAGTTGTGACGGACGATGGTCGAGCGACTTAGCGGGTGTGCAGCGCACGGGCGATCATCGGCCAGCTCTTGCGCATAGCCTGGCCAAACTGGCCGAAGCTGTGGGCACCGTAGGGCTGGTTGAAGTACTCGTACTTGACGCCAGCAGCGTTAGCCATGCCGCGGAAGAGACCAGTGCACAGATAGGCACCGAATTCGACCATGGACTTGTCGGGCTGCTTGCGCATGTCGTGGTCGTCCGGTGGCATCTTGGGCTTGCCGAGGGAGGCCGACAGGAAGATCGGCTTACCGCGCAGCTTGTCCAGGTGCAGGGCCGGGTCGTAGTGGTACCAGGCGGGGGAGATGAAGCCAGCGTAGGCGTTCAGCGGGTTCACGCCGGGGGTGTTGAGAATCATGGAGTTCATGATGACAAGCTGGCTGAGCGGGTTCGCGGAGACGGGGCAGCCGGAGTAGGAGGCGCCAGCGTCGTAGAGCTTACCGTGGTGAGCCAGCAAGGCCAGGGCGGTGCCGGCGGACATGGAGTAGCCGGCGATGGCGTTACGACCGGTGGTCTTGAAAGCGCGCGCAATGGCAGGGGGAAGTTCCTGGGTGAGGTAGGTTTCCCACATCGGCTTGTAGCCCAGGGTGCGGTCCTCACGATACCAATCCGTGTAGTAGGTGGACGGAGCACCGAGGGGGTTGACCACGTAGACGTTCTTATTACGGAAGAACTTGCGGGCCCCGGAGGCAGGGTGGGACCACTGGTCGCCGTTGCCGCCGTACATGCCGGAGAGGAGGTAGAAGACGGGAGCCCACCCCATATTCGGAGGGGTCATCACTTGGTTGGTAATGGTGCGCTTCATGGAGGGGCTGTACACCTTGACTTCCATGAGCTGGTTTCCGATCCAGCGCTTGCTCACAAGCTTTCCCGTGGGGGCTGCCTCTGCAGGAGCGGCGTTAAGCCCGAAACCTACCGCGAGGGCGGTGATCGCTGCGACCAGTGTCTTAGCGAAATGTCGACGCATACGCTTCTCTTTCCTATATATGGTGATAGTGAGGAAATACCAACCTAGTCTACACAGCTACAACGACGAGTCCACAACTAATTATTTACCCTTTGACCTGGTAAGGGTTATTTTATGGGAAGAAACACGGTCATCAGGTTGTTATAATCAGAGAATCTCAACGTTTTAGACGATTGACCTACTTCACTGCATCACGCATCACATTCGTAACTTAAGTTTCATTTTCTTGTTGAGGAGGATGATATGAAACGCTTCCCCATCCGCACCCTGCGCGCCCCCCTCGCCGGCGCCCTCGCCCTCATCGCCAGTACCGCGCTCTCCACCGGTATCGCCTCCGCCTGTCTCCCCCAGTCCACACCCATCATCGAAGGCATCGACTGGCACTACCTCAGCCCCGACGGCGGCCACCTAAAACTTGAGAACGGCAAGGTATCTGGAAGCGACTCCTGCAATTTGGTGTTCGGCGACTACACCATTACCCGCTCTCCTGCTGGCAACGTCCTCACCTTCGGACCTATTGCCACCACCAGCCGCTACTGCTACCAAGGGCACGCCACCCAGCAGGCCTTCACCGCACTCTTTAGCCGCCCCAACGGATACAAGGTCGTCACCCTCCCGGGCGGAGAACAACACCTCTCCCTCTACCCGGCCGGAACCAAAGGTGTCCTCTCCACCAACACCATGGTGTTCAGCAACCGCAACACCCACCCCGAGAAGCAGTAGCACTGCGCACACAGCTCGCCTGTGCAGCGCTGTCCTGCAACACTGTGCTGTAACGCTGCCGTCACAGCAACCCGACAGATAGAATATAAAGTTCAGCCCCGCACCGGATTTCCCATATGCGGGGCTGAACTATTCACCGCGGTGGCGGCGGGATTTGAACCCGCGGTTGGGGTTAACCAACACTCGCTTTCGAGGCGAGCACCTTCGGCCGCTCAGACACGCCACCGGGGAAAACTATACGTGAATTGTGCGAAAAGAGGAAAGTGAACGTGACAGACCATCCACCCCACCCCTAGCGCTTAGCGCGGAAAAACCTCTCTAACACCGCCGCACAGGGCCCTTCCCACACTCCCCCCACCACTTCCGGCACAAACATTGCACCCGGCGCCCGCGGAATGTCCATCAACGAGCCACACCCACCCGTCTTGGGCTCCCACGCCCCAAAGACAATCCGCTGCACCCGCGCCCCCACTGCAGCACCCGCACACATCGCGCAGGGTTCCAACGTCACTACCAGAGTGCACCCTTCCAGGCGCCACCCGTCCCTCACCACTTTCGCGGCCGCCCGCAGCGCCAGCACTTCCGCATGCGCCGTGGGGTCCCCGTCGGCTTCCCGCCGGTTGATGGCCTCCGCTACGACCTTCCCTTGCGGGTCCACCACCAGGGCGGCCACCGGCACATCGGCCTGGCAGTCTGCGGGCCGCACATCGTCGCCGGCGTCGTCAACGAGCAGCGCTAATGCCCGGCGCACCAGCGCTTCATCGGTGGCCGTTTGGGAGGGTTGCGGAAGGCCCATCCCGATGAGGGCCACTAGAGGCCTACCGCCCGATCCAGTTCCTCGTCAAAACCGAGTGTCTCTGCGATCTCCATAATCTGGTCGTCGGCCCAGCTTTCGTCGTCGTCCACAATGACGCTCAGGACGGATTCGGGCAGGCCGAGGTCTTCCAGGATGTTGAAGTCGCCGATGCCCCAGGAACCTTCCCAGTTTTCGTCGATCTCAGTCTCGTAGCCGCGGTCTTCCAAGGCATCGATAACGAAGCCGTCGTCGAGTGCGGCGTCGAGGTCGCTGACGAAGAGTTTGGTGCCGTTGGGCCCGGGGCGGACGATGATGAAGTATTCGCAGGCGCGGTTGAGGATGCCGAAGTTGACCCCCTCGGCTCGGATATTGCGCACTGCTTCTTCGAAGAAGCGGTAGTTTTCGAAAGCGTCGGCAGGCAGACGGGTGACGCGCCAGATGTTATCCGGTCGGGCAACCGCTAGACCGTATGACGGCGCAACGTTGGTGTCCTCCGGGGGGTTCGCACCGGTGGGTCGCACGTTCGACAAGTCCTCATAATCATTCTGTAAACGGTCGTTCTGCGGGTAATTCTTTGCCATATGACATACGGTAGCGATATGAACTCGAATTGTCAGTCCCCTCGGGAGAAGTCTCCTTCACAGTCTGTCTGCGTGCTGGGTTTGGGCCTCATTGGTGGCTCCCTGCTTCGGCGGCTGACGGCGTGTGGCTATCCGGCGTTCGGCTGGAACCGTAGTACCGCGACCGTCGAGCAGGCGGCAGCCGACGGAATGGACGTGTCCGGGGACTTGCCCGCCACGTTGCAGCGTGCCGCCCGGGAGGACGCGTTACTGGTAGTGGCGGTGCCGTTGTTCGCGGTGCCAGAGTTGCTGGCGCAGATTGCCGAGTATGCCCCGCAGTGTCCGCTGACCGATGTGGTGTCGGTGAAGGTGCAGGTGCTGCGGGCAGTGCAGGAGGCGGGGTTGGCCGCCACCTATGTGGGCTCGCATCCGATGGCGGGGACGGAGAATTCTGGCTGGGGTGCGACGGATCCCTCGCTGTTCGAGAACGCCACGTGGGTGGTGATGACGGGTGGGGCGGAGTCCGTCACCGCCCGCGTGCGGGAGATTTCGGAAGCGGCCGGCGCTGTGGTGGTGGAGACGGATCCGGTGTCGCATGACGGCGCGGTGGCCTGTATTTCGCATGTGCCGCATTTGGTGGCGGAGGCGCTGTCGGTGGCGGCGGTGACGGAGCAGGTGGGTGGCGGCGATACTGCGTTGCGGTTGTCTGCGGGGTCATTCCGCGATGGGACGCGGGTGGCGGGGTCCGCCCCGGCGCTGGTACGGGCGATGTGTGAGGGGAATCGTGAGGCGGTGCTGCCGGTGTTGGCGGAGACGATTGCGCTGCTACAGCAGAGCTATGACGAGTTGTCCCAGCAGGGGACATGCGAAACGCTGGTGGAGGCAGGGTATGCCGCGCACCAGCGTTATCGCACCATGATGAAGGAGTTGGGCCGCTAGCGGGGGTTAGGCGTCGACCGGTTCGGGGGTGTGGTCGTCGGTGTTGTGCCGCGGGCCGGTGCCGGGGCTGTAGACGCGTTGCAGGCGGACGTTGTCGCCCAGGTCCCACACTTCGCCCAGGTCCATGGGCTGGAGGTCGTCGCGGTCGGCAGTGCGGAGGAGGGGCACTCCGTGGTTGGCGGTGTCGGCCAGTCCGGCTACGCTCTTGCCTTTGCTCTTGCCTGTGGTCCTGCTGGCGGCAGCACCGGCGGCGGTGTTCTTGGAGTCGTATTCGGAGGGTTCCAGGTCGATGGAGTCGCGCAGCACGGTGGAGCGCATGCAGAGCACGCCGATGAAGGCGAGGACGGACACGATGCCGATGCAGATAAAGATGACGTTGATGGAGTTGCCGTAGGCGTTCATCACCATCTCGGCAACTTTATCCCCTGAGGACAGTACGGAGAGGTCTTTGACGTGGGAGAGTTCGGAGAGCTGTTTGGCGTTGGCGCCTTGTTTCATGAGTTCGTGGGCGCCGGCGGTGACGTTATTGGTAAGGTTCCTGTTGAAGAAGGCACCCAGTACTTGCAGTCCGACGGTACCGCCCATGGAGCGGGAGAAGGTGACGACGGCGGTGGAGGCGCCGATGTCCTTGTATGCGACGGTGTTCTGGACGGCGAGCACGAGGTTCTGCATGGAGGCACCTTGGCCGATGCCGATGAGGGAGAGGCCGAGGGCGATGAACCAGTAGGGGGTGTTGGCGTCGCAGAAGCTCATCATGATGGTGCCGAGCATCATGATGCCGATGCCGAAGGTGACGGAGGGCTTCCATTTACCGCGGGCGGACACGATGAAGCCGGAGACGGTGGAGGCGACGAGGGAGCCGAGCACGATGGGGAGGAGGGCGAGACCGGAGTGGGTGGGGGTGTAGCCGCGGCCCATCTGGAAGTACTGACCCATGAAGACGCCGACGGAGTTCTGGGAGATGCCCAGGACGATGGAGACGGCGATGGCGAGTTTGGTGATACGGCTGTTGAGAACCTTGTAGGGGATGATCGGTTCGGCGGCTTTGCGCTCCCAGAAGGCGAATCCGATACCGATGATGATGGCGACGACGAGCGGTACCCAGAATTGCCAGGTGGAGAACGTGGCCTTCTTTGAGGCTTCGGACATCCACAGCATGAAGGCGGTGACGCTGAGGGTGATGAGGACGGCACCTAGGTAGTCGACTTTCGGCTTGCGTTTGGGGGCGGGCGGGACGGTGAGTTTGAGTTGGACGACGATCATGGCGATGACGGTGAAGGGGACGCCGATCCAGAAGCACCAGCGCCAGCCCATGAGGTCCACGATGAAGCCGCCGAAGACAGGGCCAGCCACGGTGGCGACGGCGATGACGGCACCGAGGTAGCCGTTGTATTGGCCGCGTTCACGGGGGCTGGTGACGGTGGCGATGACCGCCTGGGAGAGGGATATTTGCAGGCCGAGGCCCAAGCCTTGGATGATGCGGAAGCCGATGAGGGCTCCGGTGTTCCAGGCGAAGCCGGAGAGTAGGGAGCCGAGGGCGAAGATGACGAAGCCGGCCATCAGTAGATGCTTTTTGTGGAATTGGTCGGCGAGTTTGCCGGCGATGATGGTGGCAATAGTGGAGGAGAGCATGCTGGCGGTGATGACCCACGTGTAGGCGGTCTGGGAGCCGTGCAGTTCCTTAATCATGGTGGGTAGGGAGGTGCCCACGATGGTTAGTGAGGTCATGGCGACGAACATGCCGACCATGACGCCGACGAGTGCTTGGAGCACTTCGCGCCGGCGCGTCTTCTTTCCTTGCTTGTCGTTCACTACTGTCCTTTGTTCGTCTTGTCGTTCTTCGTTGCGTTTGTGCTGCGTATGATGTGTGTGGCGCGGGACGCCGGGGTGTGGGGGACGCTGTGGCCCGCTTGGCTTCTGCCTGCTGGTGGGGCGTCTGATGGTGGGGTTAGGGGTTCTCTCGGAGTTTTTTTCGTATGTCCGCGCTGAGGCGTTCGAGTGTCTGGGTGACGTGTTCGATGTCGTCGTCAGACCAGGTTTCGAGGGCTTGTTTGGCGAAAATGGAGTGTTGCTCGGTGACGTCTTTGAGGGTGGTTCGGCCTTTGTCACTCAAGGTGATGAGGGTGGCGCGGGCGTCTTGGGGGTCGGAGGTGCGGGAGATGAGACCGCGTTCTTCCATGCTGGCCACTTGTCGGGAGATGACGGATTGGCTGAGGTGGAGAATCTTGGCGATGTCGTTGATGCGGATGCCGCCTTGTGTGCTGCCGGAGTTGCCGTTAGGGCAGTCGTCGATGTGGGGTCCGGCGATGGTGCCTTTTTCTTGGGCGTGGGCGTAGAAGTCCTCTTCGAGTTTGAGGTGCCAGAGGATGCCAAATTCGGTGTGGCTGAGGCCTGATGAGGCGCCGATGGCGATGGTGACGCGCCGGTAGGTACGGTTCAGCCGGGCGATCTCGGCGACAAGATTCGCGATGGGCTGGCGGTTCTCCGGGGTTTCACTCATGACCTCCACTATAAACTTGTATTCGGAATGAATACAAATTATGGGCGTTCCTGTGCTGCGCGTACTGAATCGTGGAAGATAGGAATCGACAAGGCAGTAGCTATCTGGATGCTAGGTGTGAGAGAATCCGTGAGCACATAAAGAAAGAGGCCGAGAAACGACTACTAATTGCTCCCATGTAAATCGTTTCTTGGCCTCTTCAAGTAAGTGACTGCACACAATACCGGCGCTCTCTCTCTTGCACTGACGGTCTCCCATCCGTCAGGCAACGCCACAGTCACTTAGCCGCCTCAATCGCTCAAAAGGCGGCAGTCTTTGAGGACTATCAACACTATTCGTTTTTGTCCTGCCTTCAGTGTACATATCTTCTACCCGCTTGCCTAGCCAGTTGACCAAGTTTCCATTTACACATATGAAAAATCGCTCTGAGCAAACTTTCCACTATGTCCGCTGATCTTAAAATGTGGAGAACACTGTAAAACTGTAACTCGTGCAGATAGAAGTCCTAGTTTGACCAATTAACACTGGTAAAACACTATTTTTAAACCGTGGAAAATCTTCTTCCAGAAAGAAATTTGTTACTTTGTAAACCGTTGTCTCATGTAGACAAACTCGCGTTACACAAAAAAACGGTTGAACAAATCACTATTCAGATGTCCAATTCATACAGATCCGGGACGGAAACTTTGGCAACTATTTGCCCTAATTACCCGCCCACGCGACTCATCACCGCCCCAACACACAGACTCCACCCCTCCCCCACGCGCTCTACTTCTCCGACACTCCCGCATGCAGAGCAGCCTGATGCTGTGGACACCACCAGCTCACAGACACCCCAATAAACTGGCCCTTCTGCTCCGCCGTCATGCCATTGTCAACAAGAAGCAACGCCATAGCGATCTGGTCGAAGGAATAACCCTTATCAAACTGCCGGCACACCGACTTCGCCGCAGCCACCTCATCCGCCTGCGTCCCCTTAATCCCCACCGTCACAAGATAATTATGGAACAACGGCGCCTTCTGCTCCTCTGACATCGACGCCAGCGCATCCCCCGCCTGGTTACTAGCACCCCCATGGTTATCCCGCCAGGCTCGCACCCCCAACGCCAGCGCAGCCGTCACCACCGCCACCAGCAACACCGTCAACAAGGTCTTCCCCCACACCCGCCGCTGGTGCAACTGCGCAAACGTCTCCATATCCACCGGCTGCTGCCACGTGTCGTCCGGCCGCGTATGCGCAACAGCGTCCTGCAGCCCCTCCACAAAAGCCACATTGGTACGTGTGGTGACGGCCTCCACCCGGCCCACCTGCATCTGCTTCGGCAGGTCCCGCGGAGGGTTACGGAACGTGAACACCACCGTACCGGGCTTCTCCTTGCCCTCCTGCGGGGTCCGTTGCCACGCCACACTCCGCAATGCGCCCACCGGAATCTCCAACGGCTCGCCCTGATTCTTGCGGGGATCCTCATGCGTCACGGTGACGGTGTTCGTCCGGCTATCGAAAGTCGCTCTGGCCTGCTTGCCGTCTAGATTGGAGATGCTCATAGGGCTAAACCTACCGGCACAGCCAAATGAAAAACCACCATTATGAAAATGGTTACTGGGCGGGCGTCAGTAGGCCGGCAATAATGCAGGTCAGGGCAATGCGGTGAAAATACGAAAAACCCTGGCGGAAAGCTCAAAAAGCTTATTTACCAGGGATTTTAACCGTGCGCTCGAAGGGATTCGAACCCCCAACCTTCTGATCCGTAGTCAGATGCTCTATCCGTTGAGCTACGAGCGCCCGCTGTTAAGTTCAGCAAAAAGAAGTATATGCGTTTTTGTGGCGGAAACAAAATTGTCCAACCGTTCCCCCAAGTGAGCACTGTCTTTAAACTGGAATTTGCCCCCGAGACAACTGAATTTAACCAACCGGAACGTCACCACGCTCACCCCCCGACGTCTCCCCTCCGGCACCACCCACTCTTCACCCGTGAAGGAGAACCCATGTCGGACGGCATGTCCCGTCGCGCGTTCCTCGGCTACACCGCACTCGCCGCCGGAGCCCTCGCCACCTCACACCTCAACATTGCCAGCCCCACCGCCTGGGCAGCCCCCGCCACCCCACCCACACGCCCCTACCTCAGCAACGTACGCATCCAAGCCACCGCCCTCGAATTCATCACCGTCCAACGCAAAGAAGGCAAAACCTGGTCCCCCGCCATCGCCGGAAAACCCTTCCCCCTGGTCACCCGCACCGACCTGGCCAAGCGACACAGTCTCCGCCCCACCCACCCCCTACTGGCCTTCGCACAACTCTCCGACCTCCACGTCACCGACGCACAATCCCCCTCCCGCATGGAGTTCGCTCACGCCCGCGTCCGCTCCGCTTACCGCCCCCACGAACCCCTCATCCCCTTCGGCGTCAACGCCGCCGTCAAACGCATCAACCGCTACCCCTACGGACCCATCACCGGCCGCCACCTAGACTTTGTCGTCATGGGCGGCGACGCCACCGACAACCACGAAAAAGTCGAACTGGACTGGGTGATGCGGATCCTCAACGGCGGCTCCTTCATCGCCAACACCGGCCACCCCCACAAGTGGGAAGGCGTCGGCGCCACCGGCGACCCCTACTACTGGCAGCCCAGCAGCTCCGCCGCCGACGTCTACAAAAACCGCGGCTTCCCCACCATCCGCGACTTCTGGCACACCCTACTCCGCACCCCCGTCCAGTGCCCGGGACTCAAAGTGCCCTGGTACGCCGTCCAAGGAAACCACGACAACTGCTTCATCGGCGCCTTCCCCGACAGCCCCATCGTGAACCAGTTCTATGTGGGCGCGAAGAAGCTCATGAACCTCGACCTCGACGACCTGCTGGGCAACACCTACCCCGAACTCGACAAAGACACCAACCCGCTGGCGGACATCATCACCGGGAAGAAAGAATTCCTCACCACCGTCACCCCCGACAAACGACGCGCCCCCTTCACCGTCACCGAATACGTCAACGAACACTTCAAACCCGAAAACCTGGGCCCCGGCCCCCGCGGCCACGGCTTCACCGGCACCAACACCCGCCCCTACTACCTCTTCGAAATGGTACCTGGCGTGGCCGGCATCGTACTGGACACCAACAAACCCGACGGCGGCCCCGACGGCTGGCTCGGCGGCCGACAAATGGCATGGCTAGAACAACAGCTAAAGCGACTCAACTCCCGCTACTTTGACACCGACGGCACACTCCACCGCACCGGTGTCAAAGACAAGCTAGTGTTCCTCTTCACCCACCACCCCTCCACCAACATCAACAGTCGCGGCAAAGCCACCCCGCGAGACGGCGAAGACTGCCCCTCCAGCCACAGCGCCGCAGAGATCGTCACCCTCCTACAACGCTTCCCCAGCGTGGTGGCGTGGGTGAACGGGCACACACACGGCAGCTGCATCACCCCCCACAAACACAGCAACCCGCTGCGCAGCTTCTGGGAGATCAATACGCCGAGCTTCGTGGACTGGCCCCACATGGGCCGCATGATTGAACTGGCCGACAACCATGACGGCACACTCTCCCTCTTCACCACCCTCTTCGAGCCAGACATTCCTCACAACCCCGGCGCCGCCGCAAATGCACAGGACCGGCTGGCCTCCCTCTACCGCGAGCTGGCGTTGAACGACTTCGAGAATGACTGGAAGTCGCTGATTGGGACGGTGCGTGATGGCAATACTGAGCTGGTGCTCACCAATCCGCTGACCAACCGGCTGGGCCACTAGACAGCCCCGGCAGAGCAGCCCCGGCAGACTGCCTGTGCGGCGTGGACTGTACGGAGTGGGCTGCCTGTGCCGCGTGAATAATGAGAACACGACGAACCCCCGACTGCTGATGCAATCGGGGGTCCGTCACAACTGCGGAGGCGAGAGGATTTGAACCTCCGGACCCCGCAAGGGGTCAACTCCTTAGCAGGGAGCCCCATTCGGCCGCTCTGGCACGCCTCCAGGTGAAGTTATGTGAACCGCGGCGAACCACGTGAACACTGGGTGCAAGTTTATTAGGCCACGGGTGAAAAAAGCAACACAGCCTAGGCATTTAGCCACGCACCCGGCGCACCACCCGCTGCACAAGCATCATGACAAGGTAGAAGAGCCCGGCCATAACAGCAATCATGCCGCCCGCCGACAACTCAAAGAGCACACTCACCACCACACCCAGCAGCGCAATGCCCACACCCGCCAGCGGCGCCACCACAAGCAGAGTCCGCCAGGACTTCACCAATGGTGTCAATCCGGCAGCCGGAGCCGCCACCAACGCCACCGGCAGAATAGTTCCCACCGCGGGAATGAGCACCACAATGGTCGCCACAATAAGCATCAAAATAATGCCCTCGGCACGTGCCCCAGACAGCCCCGCCGCCCGGAACCCAGACCCATCAAAGGCATAAAACACCAGCTTGTTCCCCACCGCCAGCGCCACCACAACCGCCACCAGGAGAACCACCGCAGCAGCCACCACATCCGCCGGCCGCACATTCAAAATGGAGCCGGTAAGGAAACTTTCGATGCGCAACGGCAGCGGCTGGAACCACTTCAGCAGGAAGTAGCCCAGCGCAAAACCTAGGGTGAGCACAATTCCGGCGGCCGCCTGCGAGGACTGGCCGGGAATGCGCGCCAGCCGGTGCATCAGCCAGGCCATCGGTATACACATGAGGGCCGCCCCGGCGAAGAGGCACAAGGACAGCACCATGTGGCGTTGCATAGTGGACAAACCGGCAGCCAGCGGCACCGCGCACACCACCCCCAGTACAGCGCCGGGGAAAGTAGCGTGGGTGACAGACTCGGTGAAGAAAATGCGCTGGTGGAGGACGGCCAAGCAGCCTACCAGGCCACCAAGTGCCCCCACCAGGATGGCCTCCAGGAGGGGCAGGCGGAGAATCTGCCAGCCGGACACGCTGGCTACATCTACGGCAGCAGCGGAGATACTGGCGGTGACAGTAGACGTACTAACGGCAGCGGCGGAGCTGCCAGCGGCAGCAAGGGTAAGGAAACTCATGCCCCGGCACCCCGCTTCCGCATCACATAGCCCACCGGCAGCAACAGGGCAAACAGTGCCAACACCGACAAGGCGACAGCAGCCTGCGGGGAAATGGGGTGTGGGGAGTCCACCGTCATCAACCACATACCGAACCAACCGCCAGCCACACCCACCAGAATGGCCACCGGTACCATGGTGGAAATGCGGTGCGTCACTAGGCGGGCAGCCGCACCCGGCACCACCAGGTAGCCGATCACCAGCAACACCCCCACCGCCGAACTAGATGCCACCACCACCGCGGCAATAGCGGCATTGGCCAAGAAATCCACAGCCGTAGCACTCATACCGGAGGCCATGGCCCCGTCCCGGTCGAAGGCGCGGAACACTTGGGCGCGCCACGACACCCCAATGGCTACCAGAGCGATGAGGCAAACGAGGATGGACTGCACCAGGCGGGCGTCGGAGACCTCCAGGAGGCGGCCGAACATGAGAGCCTCCAGCTGGCCAGACATGTCCCCTTTGTAGAGGGAGAGCACCACGCCGAAGCCGAAGAAGCTAGTGAGGACGATGGCGGTGCCGGCTTCGTTGATGCGGCGGGAACGCCCCAGCCAGGTGAGGGCGACCGCAACGATAACCGCCACTACGGCGGCACCCGGCACGATATTGTCGATACCCCAATAGAGGGCGCCCGCAACAATGCCAGGAAACACAGAGTGCACCATGGCTTCTGCGTTGAATTCCAGGCAGCGTAAGTTGACGATAACCCCCACCAGGCCAGCAGCAATGCCAAGGAACATCAGCATGATGAAGGGGCGGAACATATAGGGAGCGGAGGTGACGGCCGCTAGCCCCGGCACACCCTGCAGAGCGAGGCGGAGATGTTCGAGGGCCGACATGACCGCCGCGACGACGCTATCCATTGTTGTCCGGCTCCTGAGGGGTAGGAATGGTGGGGGTAGCAGCGTGGTACTCCTCCGGTAGGTGCCCGCCGTAGGCCTCCGCCACCAACTCGGGCACCAGCACCTCTTCCTTCGGGCCGAAGCCCACCTGCCGATTGGCCAGCAGCAGCACCTTCTCGCAGGTTTCCTTCGCCAGCACAATGTCGTGGGTGGAGACCACTACGGCCACCCCCTCCGCCTTCACGGAGTGGATGAGGTCCAGGAGTTTCACCCGGTTCGGCTCATCCAGCCCGTTGAACGGCTCATCCAGGAGGATGAGTTCCGGGCGAGCAACGATGGAGCGAGCCAGCAGGACACGCTGCTTTTGGCCGCCGGAGAGGCCCCCGAAGCGACGCCCGGCGCGCCCCAACATGTCGACCCGTTCCAGCGCCTGGTCGACGCGGGTGCGGCGTTCTTTGGTGATATGTCCCAGCCAGCCGACTTCACCGTAAAGACCCATTTCGACAACCTGCCGGACGGTGACGGGGAAGGTAGGGTCGAGGTCGGCCACCTGCGGCACGTAACCGATGGCGCCTTTGCGGACTTTGCTGACGGGTCCACCAAGGACTTCCATGTCTCCGGTGACGGTGACGGTGCGGAGGATGCCGTAGAGGAGGGTGGTTTTGCCGGAACCATTGGGGCCGATGAGGGCTAGGGCTTCACCGGGGTAGAGGCTGCCGGTGACGCCGGTGAGCACGGGTGGGCCGCCATAGGAGAAGGCGGCGTCGCGAAATTCCAATGCGGGGGCGGGGGGAACCGCGGTGGGGGACGAAGGGTAGGCTGCGGTGGTGCTCATAGGGGTCCTTGTGGATGATTAGCCTAGGGGTGGCAGATAGCAAAGTGGCACCCCAGCCCCTTACCGAGGCGTGGGACGTCACCAGCCGTACTCTGCAGTTACTTCAGTTCTTCCGGAAGAGCCGGGACAGTGCCGTCCCACGCCTCGGTGAGGGTGGTGACGTTGTGAACAATGGATTTAATGTAGGTCTCGCCAGCCGACCCGTCCGAGCCGAGGGAATCCCCATAGAGGGCATCGTCACCAATAACAGCCTTCACCCCAGCAGCCCGGGCGATAGCTTCAATGGACTTGGAGTTGTTGGAGTTCTCGGCGAAAAGCGCCACAGCACCCGACTTCTTCACCTCTTCCGCAGAGGCCTTAATGTGGGCAGCAGTGGCATCCGACTGGGCGTTGAAATCCGAGAGGGCCGACCCAATGAACTTCACATCGTAGTCGCGGGAGAAGTAGCCGAATGCGTCATGGGAGGTGAACAGTACCCGCTGGCCAGCCGGCACCGAGTTCATCGCCTCCATCACCCACTTATCGAGGGCATCCAGATTCTTCTCGTAGCTGGCCACCATCGTGCCGAACTGCTGAGCGTTGGCCGGGTCCGCCTTCTTCAGAGCCTCGCTAATGTTGTGTACCTGCACCTTGGCGTTCTTAGGGGAGGTCCATACGTGCGGGTCGTACTCGAACTCGGCCTTCTCACCCGGTTCGGGGGCGAACGGCCAGGGGGCCACGTTCACCTTCTGGTCGCCGCGGTACACCTTGTACGGTTTACCCTTGTCATTCCGGGCGGCGGCGGACGGGTCCTTTACCTCATTGGCGGTGAGAATACCGGTCGTCACTACCATGGTGCCCTTGAAGCCGGAGGCCTCCACCGCAGAGTCCAAGAAGTGCTCCAGATCCACCCCGTTCACCAGGAAGAGCTTCGCGTTGGAGAGCGCGTTCATCTCCTTCGGAGTCATCTCGTGGTCGTGGGCGGAGGCGTTGGGGGCCAGCAAGCAGGTGAGGTTGATGTCCTTGCTGCCGGAGGCGATCTGCTTCACATAGTCGCAGATTTGGGTGGTGGTGGCGACGACACCGATGCCATCACCAGCAGAAGAAGACGTGGAGGAATTGCAGCCCGAAAGAAGAGGGGCAGCGAGGAGCGCGGCGGCTGCGGCGGCAGCCAGAAAACGCTGAGAGCGGCGTGGAGCGTGCTTCATGAAAGACTCTTTCGTATGTGGGCCGCGGGCAGGCGAACGAGTTCTGCGGGGCGGGCAGAAAGTGCACTGTTAAGTTACGCGCTCTGAACAATAGTCTACTCTCCCACCCCACGTTCCCTCTACGATGGAAGACATGACCTCGTTATTCCGTGAAGATCTCTCCTCCATCCCCGCCTACGTTCCAGGACGCACCATCCCCGGTGCCATCAAAATCGCGAGCAACGAAGTAACTGACGGCCCCGGCCAGGTCGTCCTCGATGCGGTGACGGCAGCCGTCAGCGGCTGCAACCGCTACCCGGACACCTCCTCCGCGGAACTACGAGTTGCCATCGCCAACGCCCTCAACCGAGACCTCCAAGCCCAAAACATGAGCACCGACAGCCACATCACTCCCGCCCAGATTGTGGTCGGCAACGGCTCCGTCTCCCTACTCCAACACCTCATCCAAGCCACCTGCCCCGCCGGCGCCAATGTGGTCATGGCGTGGCGCAGCTTCGAGGCCTACCCCATCATGGGCCATGTGGCCCAAGCGAACCTAGTACAGGTTCCCAACCTGCCCGACGGCAAGCATGACCTGGACACCATGGCGGAAGCCGCCCAAGACCCCAACACCGGCATTGTGCTGCTGTGCAACCCCAACAACCCCACCGGGGAAACCTTCAGCCACATTGACCTGGTGGAATTCCTACAAAAAGTCCCCAGTACCGTCCTGGTGGCACTTGACGAGGCCTACTACCACTACAACCGGCTGGGCACCTTCCCCCACAGTGTGGAACTGCTCTCCGCCTACCCCAACCTGGTGGTGCTGCGCACCTTCTCCAAGGCGTACGGGCTGGCTGGCCTACGCGTGGGCTATCTGGTGGGTTCCGAGGAGACCTGCCGGGAACTAAGCAAAGTAGTGATACCCTTCGCTACCGGCCTGGCCGCACAAGCTGCCGCCGTGGCTGCCCTCACCCTCCGCGACCAGCTGCTGGCCCGCACCGACACCATCGTGGAGGAACGGCAGCGCGTCACCCAGGCACTCCGCACTATGGGCTTTGAGGTGCACAATTCGGAGGCCAACTTTGTGTGGCTGCCCCGCACCGACGCCCAGCAGCTGACCGACTACCTGACCGAGCAGAAAATACTGGTACGCGGATTCGTGGGTGACGGTATACGCGTCACCATCTCCACCCCCGCCGAAAACGACCAGTTCCTGGACGCTATCGCAGGCTACCCGGCCATTTAACGCAAAGCCCGATAGGCTAGCTGGTGAGCAAACCACACGACGATGAAGGATACGACGCTATGACCAACAAACCCACCGACCCCCGAAAGCGGCGCGCCGCCCAACGCCGCGCCGCGGAACGCCAGCGCAAAGCCGGAATGCTCAACTGGCGCAGCTGGGAACCCTGGGTACTCATCACCATTGTGGTGGCCATCGTCGCCGTCATCGTCACCCTCATCGTCACCACCAACAGCAACAAAAGCAACCTCTCCTCCCCTGAAGCGCAGATCGACCCCGGCCACTTCTCCAGCGACTCCTACGGGCTCGCCCACCGCCGCAACGACGGCCTATCCATCGGAGACCTCAACGCCCCCGTCGTCCTCATCGACTACGGCGACCTCCGCTGCCCCTACTGCGCCAAGTGGATGAAACAGGTAGAACCCGAGCTGGTGGACAAGTATGTGCGCACCGGAAAACTCCGCATTGAATTCCGCAACATGGTGCTATTCGAGCAGCCGTCCCAGCTGGGTGCGCGTGCCGTCATGGCCGCCGCTCAACAAGGCCAAGGCTACGCACTAATGCAGAAGATCTACTCCACCATGCCGCAAAAAGGCCACGGAGAGATCACTGTGTCACTTGTGCGGAAGTGGGCGGAAGAACTGCAGCTGAAAGACATCGACCAGTTCATGAAGGACGCCCAGTCCACCAAGTTCGACGCACAGATTGCGGAAGGTAAGCAGGAGGCACACTCTATGGGCTTCCAGTCTGTGCCGGCGTTCCTCATCAACGGCTACCCGGTGCTGGGGGCCCGCGAGACGCAAACCTACATTGACATCATCGAATCCGCGCTGCTAGCCCTCGACTAGTAGGCGGCCACGGCGGCTGGCGGCTGCGGCGGTTAGCCTGCTATTCCGCCGAATGCGGCCGGCTGGCAAACACACCTACCCCAACGAACGTAAAGGACAACGAGTGAGCACTATCGGTATCCTGGGCGCCTTCCTGGGCGGCATCCTCACCCTCATCAGCCCCTGCTCCGCACTGCTCCTCCCCGCCTTCTTCGCCTACGCCTTCGACGGCTTCGGCAAACTCATCAGCCGCACAGGACTCTTCTACCTGGGCCTCTGCATCACCCTCGTGCCGCTGGGCGCAGGCCTGGGTAAAGTCGGCTCCCTCTTCGACTCCATCCGCCCCAGCATCATGATGTTCGCCGGCATCCTCATCATCATCTTCGGCATCATGACAGTGTTCGGAAAAGGCTTCGCCTTCCAACCCGCCCAAGACGCCGTCGGCAAACTCTCCGGCACCAATGCCGTCAGCGTCCTGCTACTGGGCTGTGTCTACGGCCTTGCCAGCTTCTGCTCCGGCCCCATCCTCGGCAGCATTTTGACGGTCGCAGTTGCCGGCGGCAGCGCCCTCTACGGCATGGTGCTGATGGCCATCTACGCCCTCGGCATGGCCGTGCCACTCTTCATCCTGGCCATCTTGTGGGAACGCTTCGACCTCTCCCACAAGAAGTGGCTGCGCGGCAAAGAACTAAAGTGGGGACCCATCACCACCAACACCACCTCCATCGTGTCCGGAGCGCTATTCATCCTGATCGGCGGGCTTTTCCTGGGCACAGACGGCACCGCCGGACTGAGCGGCATCGCCGGATGGGACAGTCAATTCAATGCGGAACTGTGGGCGACCCGCGTAGGCAACTCCTCCACCGACCTGATTGTGCTGCTGGTAGTCCTGGTGCTGCTGCTCATCGCGCTGGTGGCCTTCATTGTGCGGCGCAAGCGCGGCGGTGACGATGCGGAACCGCTGGCCGAGCAGATGGATGCCAGCGAAGTAGCCGACAAGCTGGACCAACTAGAAGCCAGCGCGGCAGGAAGTAGCTCGGTGGACGTAAGCGTAGCGGATGCCAGCGCAGCCCCGTCCGGCGACGAGACCACTCCCTCGCGCGACTAGCCGGTGGCTAGCTTGCGGTGCACGCCGAATGTGTTAGCTGGTTGCCCTAGCTGACCAACCTAGCTGACCAACCTAGCCGACTTGTCCTAGCCGACGGTGCAGGAAGAGACGATCACGCCGTCCACCGTCAGCGACGCCGTCCACATATTCGTCTGGAATGCCGGGGAAATATCCGGCGGAATCTCCACCCACAGGATCATCCCATCCGCCGTCGGCTCCATGCGCGTCCATCCACGGTACTGGTACTCACCCTTCACCTTCGGAGTGGAAGACTGCGCCACCACCGCCGAGTTACGGGCGATCACCCCATTCCGCACCCCCACCAGACGCTGATTCTTCCCCTGGTTGGTAGCGAAGGTAAAAAGCGACAGTTTAGACGAATCCAACTGGCCCGCCAGCACATACTTGACGAGCAGGCCCCCACGGGAACTCGTAAACACCGCTGCTGCCTTCCCCCGTGGCAACGAGTGCTGAGACGGGGCATTGCAGCGAGACAGTCGGCGCTCCGGCGCACCCAGGCGACGATTCAACCCCAGGTCCTCCGTCACCTCCAACGAGGCACGGCTCTTCGCCGTAGTAGCAGACGAACTACCGGAGCTAGCGGACTTGTCACCCTGCTGCGTGGACCTCTGCTGCCCAGTGCTCTGCGCACTGGAACTGGCGGTGGATTGGCTCGTGGCGGTGCCCTCTACTTCCGAGCCGCAGCCGGCCACAGTAAGGGCCAGAAAGACGGCAGCCGCCGGTGCGATAAGGCGGGTTGCGAGGCTGCGGGGCTGCATGATTCTCCTAGGCAGGGGTGGCCGAATAAGTTCTCTCCCCCAGGCTACCGGCAGACGAGCGCGCTGCCGTATCGATGCGGGAATAATCATCAAACAATTTTGTTGTTACTATCAGGTGGATAGTTTTTCACGGGTATGATCGCCAAACGACCGGGCTATCCGTCCACTAGGTTGCAAGGTCGTCGAGCTGCTGAGCTGGTGGGCCGCCAGGCAGTGGTCCACCGGGCCCTCGGCCCAGCAGTGCCAACCGGCACAATCCACACAAAGATAACTACAACAGCTGGCTCCCACTAAACCCATACCGCACTACACAAGGAGATATTGTGAGCGGGTTTTACAACCAGAATTTCCAGGTCCAAACCACTGCCGGAGACACCATCAACCTTGACGACTTTTCCGGCAAGGTACTGCTAGTGGTCAACACAGCCTCCAAGTGTGGATTCACCCCACAGTTTGATGGTCTGGAGAACCTCTACCAGGAATACAAGGACCGCGGCTTCTACATTATTGGCTTCCCCTGCAACCAATTTGCCCAGCAGGATCCCGGCACCAACCAGGAGATTAGCGAATTCTGCCGCCTCAACTACGGCGTCAGCTTCCCCATGATGGCCAAAGTAGACGTAAACGGCGACAACGAATCTCCCGTCTACACCTACCTGAAGTCCCAGCAGAAGGGTGTGCTGGCCAGCAAGATCAAGTGGAACTTCACCAAGTTCCTCATTGGTCGCGACGGCACCGTCCTGAAGCGCTACTCCCCCACCACCGAGCCCTCCAAGATCGCTTCCGACATTGAGGCGGCACTGGCTAAGTAGCATCGGTAGCCTGCCTCCGAGCGAGGCAGCCAGCGGCGCGGATAGGTTACACGCCTACCGCGCCGCTTTTTTCTGCCCACAGGACGGGGCAGGTTCAGTCGGGGCAGGTTCGGTCGGAACAAATACGGCGGAGGCAAGTTACCTGCACGCCGGGCCTGTTTTGGCAGAATGAGGGTATGGGTTTGCACTTAGAACGCATGGTGGCCGGCGAATGGTACAACCCCGCCGAGGATCCAGATTTGGCGGAGGCGTATGCAAAGTGTCAGCGGGAGCTGGCGCGGTTTAACGCTACACGCGTGGAAGAGGATGCGCTGCGGGCGGAGATTCTGCGTGGCCTGTGGGGGGAGTTTGGGGAGGGATCGGTGGTGCGGGCAGCCACTGGTGTGCGAGTTTGGGTTCAATATCCGTGTGGGGCGGGACTGTTTTGTGAATTTTGATGCGCTGTTTTTGGATACGAATACGGTGACGTTGGGGGATAGTGTGCAGGTGGGGTCCCGGGTGCAGTTTGTGACGCCAATTCACCCGATTGATGATGTGGAGATGCGGGCTGCTGGGTGGGAGCGATCCGCGCCGATTGTGGTGGGCGACAATGTGTGGATTGCGGCTGGGGTGACGGTGTGTGCGGGGGTGACGATTGGGGAGAACAGTGTGATTGGGTCGGGCAGTGTGGTGACGCGCGATATTCCGGCGAATGTGCTGGCGGTGGGTACGCCGTGTCGGCCGGTACGGGTGTTGCACCAGCCGGAGGAGCCGGGGAATCCGACGTTGGGTGCCTAGCCTAGCTGGGGTTTCTGTAGGCGCTTAGCTGGGGTTGCTGCGTTCGGTGCGGACGACGTAGTCGGTTATTTCGGCGAATTGGCTGAAGGTGCGGAACCAGGGGTCCCGGCCGAAGCGTTTGGGGGTGGGGCGGCGGAAGTCCCATTGGGGGAGGTCTGCGATGTCTTTAGTGGGGAAGTCTTCGTGGTAGTCGAGGCGCTGGATGGGGGCGTTGCCGACGACTCCGCGGAGGTGGACGATGCTTTCGTTGAGGTCCAGGGTGGGTTCGGCACTGCAGGGGCGGATGAGGATGCCACCTATGCGGAGGTGGGGGATGCCGGCGAGGTATTGGACGATGCTGATGCTTTGCTGCATGGGGTGGTAGACGCCCATGATGATGGGGACGATCCAGGGGCTACCTTTGGCGGGGAGGGGTGAATCGAGGGGACGTTCGTCTGCGCTATCCCCCCACAGGTGGGCGAGAGTAGTGACGCCGCAGCCGGGGTAGGTGCCGACGAGGTGGATGAGTGGGATGGCCATGGTGTTACCTAGTTTCGGGCAGGCGGGGGTGTGGGCTGAGGGGCGGGTACGCCGTGGGGCAAGGTACCGTTGGGTGGAGGAGTACCGTTAGGCTGGGTGCCGGGTTTCTTCCCGGCTTTTTCATTTGCGGCTTGTGCTGCAGCTTCTTTAGCTGCTTTTTCGGCGGCTTTTTTGGCTTCTTCTTTTTTGCGGAGTTCCTCGACGACTTTGAGGTTGGGCCGCATTCCGGTGATACGGAGGCCTACGCCGGGGAGGTTTTGGACGTGGTAGTCCCCTACCCAGGTTTTGTTGTGGTGTTCGTCACCTTTGGGGCGCCAGTCGACGATGACGGTGTACCAGCCTGGTTCTGCGGGACGGATGGTGGTGCACCATTCGAGTGGTTGTTGGGGAAGTGAGTCGATGGTGCTGGTGACGGTTTGAGTGTCTACCCAGTCGCCGCTGATGAGGGCCATGACGCCGGGGGCGGAGCGGGTGCCGAAGTATTGCTGCTCCATGGTGGCGAGGAGCCCTTCGGGAGTTATGATGGTGCCGCCGGCGTTGGAGATGTAGGGGTTGGCGGACTGGGGGATGCACCATTGTGTGGTAGAGGGGGCGGCGGTTGTGGTGGTGGGAGCCGCCTGGGTGCCCTTGGTGGTGTGGCTGTGGGTGAGTCCGAGCCCTAGCCCGAGGGCGAGGATGAGTGTGGGGGTGAGGAGTGCTCCCGCGTAGATGAGGCGTTTTTTTATGAGTTCGGGTGTGCCACTGCGGGTTGCGGGGATTTTGGGTTCTTGTTGTTTTTTGGGTGCCTGGGGTTCTTTCCGGGTGTTGGGTGCTTTCCGGGATTGAGGATTTTGGGAGCCCTTGGAGGATTTTGTGGGGGCGGTGGTGCTGGCCGGGATGGCGGCGAGGGCGTCGTCGAGGCTGAGGAGTGGGCCGGCGGTGGTGGAGGCGTATCGCGGGTTGGGAGCGCCAGCGGTGCCAGGAGTGCCGGCGGTTGCCTCGGTGGTGGTTGGGCGGTTGGGGAATCCGGTGGGGCGGTTTCCTGTCGTCGCTCCGTTGGCGTCCCACTGGCTGAGCCAGTCCCGCCAGTCGCTATCAAAAAGCACTACTTGTTGTCCTTTTTGGGAGTGTGGAAGGCCTTGTCGAGCTTCTTCTGGAACTGCTTGGCGTCCTTGTTAAGGTCACTCTTGTTTGGCTTCTTCATCGGTTTGTCGGTGGGGAGCTTCCCTACCTGGCCAGCTTTTCCAGCCTTCTTGCTGACTTTGTAGACCTTTCCGACTTTGCCGAGCTTCCCTACTTTGTCCAGCTTTCCGGACTTGCCGAGCTTGCCGGTCTTGTCGCGCTTCAGCCCGGCCTTATTAGCACGCTGCTTGATCAGGGTGGGGATCTCCTTGATGTCCTGGAAAGTGGCCTTCACGTTCTCCGGCACGCTGGAGTAGTCCAGCGGGTAACGGTCGGCATCGACGGGGACATAGTTGTCCCGTGCGCGGGCAGAGTTCTCCAGGGAGACGACGGCCGCCGTCACTCCGGAGACAGCTGCGTGGGCTACGCCGCCAACGACTGTCGCACCGAAAAGTGCTCCGGCGGTTCCGGCGAGAGTTCCTCCGGCGAGTGCCCCGGTTGCCAGTCCGACGGGTGCTCCCAGTAGTAGGCCGGCGCCGAGGCCAAGGCCGGTGAGTGCAGCAGTTCCTGCCACGGTGATGGCGACGCCTGTGGCTGCACCAGCTAGTGCGCCGCCGACGAAACCAAGGGCTGCGCCGGGGATAACAAGTACGGCACCTGCTGAGCCAAGTACGGCACCGACGGCCGATCCGCCCCCGATACCGACGGCACCTCCGACGACTGCGCCAACACCGGCCACGACAGCTGCACAGGGAATACCGATGACGGCGCCAACTCCGGCAAGAGCAGCGCCGACAGCTGCACAGATTCCTCCTGCTGCGGCACCTGCGGCACCGCCGACTCCGGCTGCACCCACCGTGCCAACAACGGCAAGGCCGACGAGTGCACCGGCAGCTGCACCACCGACTCCGCCGCCCACGAATGCGGCTCCGCCAAGGAGGGCTGTGCCGCTCATTGCTCCAGCGACTGTGAGCGCAACGGTGAGGGCGGTACCTGCGGTGAGACCGAGTACTGCGCCACCGATCACGGTGGCGATGGGCAGGGTGGATGCGCCGATGAGTGTTCCAGCTGCGCCGCCCACGACAGCTCCGGCGGCGGCGGCCGGTACGCCAACGAGTATGGCACCGGCGGCCGGGAATGCTATGGCAGCGGCTGTTTTCTTGAGAATCTGGGGATCATTTTTCAGTGCCTGTGGGTCGCGGAGCAGGATCGCGGGGATCCGCGGAAGGTAAGTGGGTGCGGTGAAGCCGTTGACGGCGTGTTCTGCACCACTCTTCGCTGCCGCTTTAAGGGCTTTCTTGTCGGCGACGGTGGCTTTGAATGTCTCCCCTTTGTTGACGAGGTAGAGGCCCTTGTAGGGTTTCGGCGCCGGTTTACTGGGTTTGGGTGCGGGTGCGGCGGGGTAGGTGGGGTATACGGGGTAATACTCTGGGGGCTGGTTGTAGGTGTTGCCGGTTCCCTGGTTGGGGTTCTGGTTTTGGCTTTCGGAGGGGGCTTTGTCGGGGCCGAACTGGGGGGTGGTGTCGACGTCGGCGTGGGCTAGTCCGAGGCCAAGGGTGGCGGTGAGTGCGAGGGCTACAGGGAGCGAGTGAGTTTTCTTCATGCGCTCAATTCCAACGGTGTGTTTGAATGGGTCGCGCAGCAGTGTAGTTGGGGGTGTGGATGCGGTGGGGACCTACTTTTGGGTTTCTGTGGGGTTGTGTGTTCCTTTTTTACGTTTGAACTGGGGTTTTGTTGGTTTTAGGGACGTTGTTTTTTGGTGGGAAAGTTTTTTGGGCTACATAGCTAAATAGGCTGCACCCCACGCTGAGTGTGCGTGGGGTGCAGTGTGGAGTTCTCGGAGAAAGCGTTTATTTGTCGGAGGAGGTGGGGGGTTCGATGGGGCCGTCTTTCTTGGTGTGATTGTCGGGTTCTGCAGGGTGTGCTGGGCCTGTGGGGCCGTCGGTGGGGGCGGCGAAGTACGGGCCAGGGTAGGGGAAGGTGTTATTGAAGGACGGGCCGGGGTTGTGCGGGTAGACGGGGTTGCTGAAGGGTGCTGCACCGTTGGGGGTTCCGGCGGGGTTGTCGCCGGTGGGGTTGATGGGTGCGTAGTACTTGTGTCCGTCGTAGTAGAGGCCGTTGGCGGCGGCTTCTTTTTGTTTCTTCTCGTGGTAGTAAGACAGCACGATGAAGACGATTTGTCCGATGTTTCCGGTGATAAGGACGATGAGCAGCCAGGCGACCCAGGGGAGGCCGGCGACGTCGACGTTGCGGAGTTGGATGACGCGGACGATGGCCCAGATGAAGATGGCGATTCCGAAGAGGCCGACGATGCCGCTCAGGATGACGGCAGTGACAGAAATGCCGTATTCGAGTTCGTTTGCAGCGAGAAGCATGGTGTTCATGGTGGTTCTTCCCCGATTGGTGGTGTTGTCATTATGTAGAACGGACGAGCGTCTGGAAATGTTCCATCCATTTTGGTGATGGTGTTTTGTCGATTTGTTCTTGCACCGAACACACACCCTTGTGTTACTATTACTAATACAAGGGATACAAGATGGACCTTGTGTAAGGATACACCATGATCATCACCATCAACCCACATTCTGAGATACCCATTTTCCAGCAAATTCACGACCGCATCGTAGAGGCGATCGCCCAAGGCACTATCCGCCCCGGCGAACAACTAGCCCCAGTGCGTTCGCTAGCTACGGATTTCGGTATCAATCCCGCCACCGTAAAGAAAGCCTATGACCTACTGAAAGCAGAAGGCATCATCACCACATCAATGCGGGAAGGAAGCGTGGTAGTGGAGAATACCACTCCACACCCAGACCATGTTGCACAGTTCCAAACCGAGTTAACAACCCTATTGGCGAAGGCTCACTGCCAAGGTGTTACTCCAGACGATATAAGCACACAGGTCAACACGGTCTTGGAATCTTTTACAACGACGACAGAAGAGAAGGGCGTGTAGCCATGTCCATTGCATTGTCTGCGCTACTATTCGCGATTGTTCCCCTACTATGGCTCAGTCTGCCAGCACTGGTCCCCCACAACAGCCCACTAGGTGTGAGCGTGCCGGTGGCACACCGAAATGATCCCGTTATTGGTGCCGGCTGGCGCCGCTTCCATATCACGAACGCTGTGGTGGCCGTGGCGCTTGCTGCGATTGTTATCGTGTGCGGGCTTGTTTTACCGGAGCAGCAGGCTGCTGTGGTGTTGTCCGTGTTCATAATGCTACAGGTCCTGTCACTGATGCCTACCTGGTGGTGGGCTGGCCAGATCATCCGCCAGAAAAAGGCAGAAGAGCGCTGGTTTGACGATACCCGCGTGGAGGTTGCCGGCTCAGTAACGCCAGGCACCCCCGCCAATGCGATGCCGCGAGTACCAGTTCCGTGGCCACTCTATGTAGGAGCGTATGTGGTGGCCGCCCTTACCGCGCTGGTGTTGTGGCTGCGGTGGGACGCAATTCCATCTTCGATACCCGACCCCAATAGCTCTGCTGGCGATATGGTGGCGAAAAATGTGGGCACTGTATTTGGTCCCGTCTTTTTTACCCTCGGACTAGTGACCATATTGCTGCTGGCGGCCTTACTTGTGGCGTTTAACCCTGGGCGATTCCGCACTGCCACCTCACGATCCGCACGACTACGCGCAGGACTGCTGTTTGAAGCAATGCAGCAGGATTTGGGGTGGGTAACGGTGTGCTACTCCCTCGGGTTGAGTGCGCTGGCATTGTCGGTAATGCCGCCGTTTGCGGATGCGACGAAGGCGGTAACGTTTGTTGGCGTTGCACTACTCCTAGTACCCATTGTGGCGATGCTGGCACATATGGTGCGGGTAGGCCGCTCTGTTCCAGTAGACCCAGATGATGCGGATGGCCGTAACCAGGATGAGTTCTACCGGTTGGGCCTGTTTTACGTGAACAAGGACGATCCGGCAATGTTCGTGGATCGGCGTGCAGGCGTTGGCATAGATGTCAACTGGGGCAACCCGCGCGGTGTACTGCTAGCACTGGGTATGCTCGTAGCAGTAGCAGCGCTGATCTGCGTACCGGCCTTCATCTGGTAGACGTAAACACGTAGTGACATCATGTGAAGTACCCCGGGTTGTGTTCCTCACCAGCGTCAACGGTTCCTTGCAGAACATTCGACAGGCCTTCACCGGTAATCTCACCGATACTTTGTAGAGAAGTAAACCCCTCACTGACGGGAGATCGCCCGCCAGTGAGGGGTCAACCCATCCGCAAGAAACCCACGTTAGGCCCGGAACGTGGCCGTCACCACACAACACAAAGGAGAAGCGGCATGGGCGAGCACATCACCATCCAGGCCAGCAGCGTGAGGGAACTCTGCGCACAGCTGGAGGAACTGGGCGAACCATCCCTGCGGGATTTCAACGCGCGACTCGTCCCCACAGAATCCGCCGACACGCTACTGGGCATCCGCATCCCCACCCTGCGACAGCTCGCTCAAGAACTTTGGCGGCACAACCGACCCCTGGCGGACGCCTTCCTGGCCGACCTCCCCCACCGCTACCTGGAAGAAAACCTTCTGCACATGCTGCTACTCAACCAGCTGCGGGAGGCTGACAGCTACACTGCTGCGCTGGAACCCTTCCTGCCGCACATCACCAACTGGATGGTGAGCGACGCAGCTGGGCCGAAGTTCACCATGGGGGAACTCCAACGGCTCGAACCACACCTGCACATTTGGCTGGCAGATCCCCACACTTACACATCCCGGGTGGGCGGGGTGCTGCTGATGGCCAACTATCTGCGGGACCTCTTCCGGACCGAACACCTGCAGTGGATCGCCCGCATCCCCAGCCAGGACTACTACAGCCATATGCTGCAAGGCTGGTATCTGGCGACTGCGCTTGCCACTCAACCCGACGCCATCTGGCCTGTCCTGCGGGACCCCGAGACTGCCGGGGTGCCGTTGAGTGTGGAGGCGCGGCTGAAGGCGATACAGAAAAGTATCGAGTCCCGGCGGATTAGTGCCGACGACAAAACCGAACTGCGCGCCTTGCGGGCATCTATCCGCAGCGGGCACGCTTGAGTTAAAGGCCTGTGCTAGCGGTTGCAACCGGCTCCGACGGCTGGTTTTATCTGCCGGTGCCATAGAGGGGGTCGTCGGGGTGGCGGATGATGCCGCGGGGGAGGTTGCCGGGTTGGGGGAGGATGCGTTCGGTATTTTCTGCAGAGCGGCGGGGGCGGCGGCGTTTGCTCTTGTTGGTGGTGCCTTGGCTGGCTGCTGCGCCTGGTGCGCCGGGCATGCCGCCCATGCCAGGGCGGCCCGCGCCGGTACCGGGAGTGCCAGCACCCTTGACGGAAGAACCAGCGTTTGTGGGGGTCTTCGCACTAGAACCGGTGGGGGTGTTGGGGTTCGTACTAGCAATGCCAGCACCTTTCGCACCCATACCAGACGCGATTCCCGAGGTTCCCGGCATCGAGCCTGTACGTCCGACAGATCCAGCGCCTAAACCAGCTCCAAAAGCGCCACCACCGACGAGAACACTCGTGTTGGGGCGCGACTCCCGGTTGTCGCCTGTGCCGTGGTTGGGGTTGGTCCAGCGGCCGGGATATCCGCCCATATAACCAGCATTGGGTTGTGGGGTTTGCATCCCCGCAGGGCCCGCAGCCGCCGCGTTGGTTCCAGCAGGGGCTACAGGGGAAGGTGCACCGCCGGGTGTCATGCCGGTGGGGCCACCAACCGACCCGATGGTGCTCCCCTGCCCTGGCGATAGTGGGCCAACCATGTTTGGTGTGGTTTCTGCCGGCGGCATCCCCTCCCGCGGAGTCACCTTGCGAATATCCTTGGTGTCCGGGGGCGGGGCGACCGGCTGGGTGGGAGCAGACATCACACCATCAAGGTTGGCCGCGATGGGAGGCAGGTCACACACACTAACGGGTGCTGCTGGGGCAGGCTTGGGAGGAGCGGGAAGACGCACCATGTCATCACGGTGGAACGCCCGGATCGGCACCGGAACCTCAATGTTTCTCGTATCCGCGTGGACAAGCTCAGGATTGTAATGATCCCGCAGAACAGCACTCGCCTTCTCCATATAGACCGCAGGATCATAGGGACGCTCCTCGGTCGCGTTACGTTTCGCCCGATCCGACTCATCAGCCACCGCATTCACCTCGATGCGGGCATAGTCGTAGTTTTTAGCAAACGTATCGATCCGTGTGCTGACCGTGTGAGCTTGCTTACCGAGTTGGCGTAGTGATGACGCCCAGCGGCGCATGCCACTGCCTGCCTCGTGGGTGTATGCATCGTTCGATCCTGCACCCTCAACATCATTAGCGATCTTCTGAAGGTCGTCGGCAAGTGTGACGAGCGTTTCGCTAGCTGTCTGCCAAGCACCTGCACACTCATAAAAAACACTTGAATCGAACTTCGCGAACTCTGCTGCGAGCCTGTCGACGTCTTGTCCCAACGGCTCTTCTGTTAGCGGGATGCCGCGGCTGGAGAAGCTCCGCATTAGACGCCCGTCAGGAAGTTTCACGCCATGCCCAAGGCCGCCCATATCCTGCGGCAGACAGGCTTTGTGTTTCTGCTTTGAGGCGAGATTGTCATAAGTCCCGTTGAGATCCCCTTGCGTTGACGTATCCGTGAGACAAATCGCGCGGCATTGGTTTTTCAATGCGGTAGAAACACACCGGCCTTCTTCGAGATGCCATTTCACCAGTTTTTTTAGCCCATGGTGTCCTGTCACGAGTTCATTTATTTGGTCAAAGAAGCTTTGTACAGACGCAAGTCCAGAAAATAGCCCAGTGAATTCACAACGGTCAGTAATGGTTAGATTCGTGTTTTCGAAAAGGTGGTTGAGCTGGGTACAGAGATTGCGAAGCTCGTCGTTATCAACCTGCATAACAGTGTCTTCCCCTGTCGATTAGCGGCGTGGAGCCATCATTGCCATCAAGTCATCGCAGGCTTGATCAGCTGTTTTGGGGTCTTTGCCATTGAAAGAAGCGACGTAACCGACACCGTCACGGTCAAACGTAAGTGAACAGGTGAACGCCTGTGCAATTGTTCCCTCTCCTGTGTATTCCACATGCCCCAAGTAGTAGGTCTCTCCATTGCGCTTCACCGCACGCAAATACTCAAATTTAGGATTAGACCGTACCGTTTCCGACGAATCGATCCGGCCAAAATACAACGCTAACCGGCCATTATCTCTAAACCAGTAGCAGTTATATTTCTCTGCACCCCCATGTCGTCTATCGAGGTCTTTCTGCGGATCAAACCCCACCCGCCTAAGAGCAGGAACATTCACCTGATTACAGACAGCCAGCCAATCGGGGGTCTGCTTGAGCCCCCACTTGCGTAATAGGGCTCTATAGTCGTCAACTTCTTGATGTGACTTGAAGCCACGAATCCCGGCGTCTGGATCCACACCTTCAGTATGGTTCGCATAAATACGGTCGGGATCCCGCTGGCTGCTGCTCGATGAACTAGCACTAGTGCTGGTGCTGAGTACCGACTGGTTGTTACAGCCCGACAGCCCAACAAGCACAGTGCAGACCAGAGCAACAGCAGTGAGTTTCCTCCCCTGGAGAGGAGGGCACAAATAGGAGGTCATCAGGTAAAACCTTTCAACAGTGAGCACTATGCGCAGCATTAAACCACACACGCCAAGCCCGTGGGGAAGTTACTTTCGCGGAGCCATCATTGCCATCAAGTCATCGCAGGCTTGATCAGCTGTTATGGGGTCTTTGCCATTAAAGGAAGCAACGTAACCGACACCGTCACGGTCGAATGTGAGTGAACAGGTGAACGTCTGTGCAATTGTTCCCTCTCCTGTGTATTCCACATGCCCCAAGTAGTAGGTCTCTCCATTGCGCTTCACCGCACGCAAATACTCAAATTTAGGATTAGACCGTACCGTTTCCGACGAATCGATCCGGCCAAAATACAACGCTAACCGGCCATTATCTCTAAACCAGTAGCAGTTATATTTCTCTGCACCCCCATGTCGTCTATCGAGGTCTTTCTGCGGATCAAACCCCACCCGCCTAAGAGCAGGAACATTCACCTGATTACAGACAGCCAGCCAATCGGGGATCTGCTTGATCCCCCACTGGCGTATTAGAGCTCTATAGTCGTAATACTCTTGTTCAGACTTGAAGCCATGAACTCCAACGTTCGGGTCAGCACCGTGATCATGGTTGGCATGAATCCGATCAGGATCACTTTGCACCGGAACTCCCGCTGCGGCGGTACTCGCGCTGATGCCTTCGGAGTACACCGACTGTCTACCGCATCCGACGAGGCAGAGGATAAGTCCGATGAACACCACCACGTAGATAGCGCGTTCGAGATAGCAGGATGCAGTGCTGCGGGTGTTCATGAGGCTGCTGTCCTTCAGCGGTGTGGTAGAAACCGCGCTGTGGTGCTGCGGTGAGTACCAGGAAATTACAGCATGGCTCGCCCGCGCGCAGGGGAGCTACATTCCCACACAGGCGCAACAAATGCGCCCTCACCTACGGGAACAGAAAAAGAAATTAGGTGTGTGCGGGCTGCAACCTATGGGAGGGATGAAACGTTGGGGAGGGCTGCGGCCTATGAGAGGGCGGCACACGTAGGGGCATATCCGCAACCTACGGGCAGGCCGCTACAGTTTGGCGGATTGCTTCTCCCACAGCTTCGCTTCCGCCTGGTAGCGCTCCACCACTGCCTTGGCCACATACTGCAGGCCAGGAACGGTGTAGTGGTAGCGAGCACCCACATTCTCGTGGTTGAGGATGAACCGATCGGGGTCGGCTGCGCAGAGGGTGTGGCCGGTGACGCCGCTGAACGGTATGTTGAATACGCCGCTACTATCCACCTCCACGCCGCGGTTACGCATCATTTCGGTGCTGTATTCGGCCGTCCGGGCGGTTGCGTTGGTAAGAGATTCGTCTGCCTCCCGCCGCAAGTCCTCTACTCGCTTCATCTCCAGGGGGGTCATGTTGGGCAGGTTCTTGCAGGCAACACCTTCCACCAGTGGCAGGTAGCCGACGGTGACGATCATTGCCTTGGGTGCCAGGGCACGAATGTCCTGCAGTACTTCCACCAGGTCCTGCTCTACCTCGCTCTGTTCCGCATGCGGCAGGTAGGGGCCTGTGCCGGGGAAGGCGTTGTCGCTGACCAGCTGGTTCTGTACGCGTAGGTCGTTGGAGCCGAAGCTCAACAGCACCAGCCGGGTGGTGGGACCCACATACTTCTTGGCGTTGAGTTTCCAATAGAGGCCGGAGCGTGCGCCCGCACAGGAGAGGTCCGCCATGGGCAGCTCCAGTTTAGCGGAGACAAGCTGCGGCCAGGCACCCTCGTAGTGCTTGCACTTGCTCACCGGGTTTTTTACCTGCTTCTTGGTGGGTGCCAGAGACATGGTGGAGTCTCCGAACACCACCATCGGGTAGCCGTCCGGGTAGGGGGTGGGGATGGGCAGCTCGATCTCACCGCTGGGGGTGGCGGTCTTCGTTGTTGCCGTCTTCTTAGGCCGCTTTTTTGCCGTGGAAGTGTCGGGGGTGCCCTTCTCGGAGTTATGTGCGGTGGGTGACGGCTGGTGGGTAGCGACCTGCGGATTCTGGGTGGAGGCGATAATTGCTTCCTCATGGGAGGTAAATAGTCCGCCCGTCGCCAGCTGGGATATGGCCAGGATGAGGGTGGCTACTAGGGTTCCTGCCACTATGCCCATGCGCTGCGTGTGAGAGAGGTCTTTACGCTGCATGGAACTCCCAACTTCTTGAACAACTAACTTCGTATTCTATTCTGCCCCGCATACTGGTCACTGGGCGCCGGCAGCTAGTCGCGAGCCACTCGCTGCTGGCCAGTTAGCAGGTGAAAAGGAAAACCCCAGACTCGATCCGGAATCCGGCCTCATCTGGAGTGTCCCGAAGGCGGAAGTGAAGGGATTTGAACCCCTGGTCCGCGCTAACGGACGCTCGCTTTCAAGGCGAGTGCATTCGGCCGCTCTGCCACACTTCCCTACGCCATCACTGGCGACCCCACCATGGTACCGACAAGTTGTGAAACCCGAAAGCAGAGCAGGCCACACTGTATATAAAAGGCCTACAGGGTGATAGTTCTTACAGGTACGTGACCTTCACCTAGCTTCCAGTGTGGACTGTGGCGTCGTCGATACTGGGATGCACATGTGGTGGCCTTCTGCTCCCTCAGCCAGGCGGAGCAGAAGGCCACCACATGTATACCTATATATTTGGGTGTACACGCCACTTTATCGTGGCGGGCACCTCTAGAAAGAGGACTTGCTCTTCCTTAGAAGCCAGTAGCGATCATCGGGTGGGTAGTGACGCAGCGCGGGGTGACACCCTTGGTACCCAGACCAATGAGGGTGTAGTCCCAGGCACGCGGATCGAAGACGATGGCGTGGTGGTCTGAATGGTTATTCGGGCAGCCCTTCTGCAGGTTCACGTTGGTGACGGTAGCACCGGGAACAGCCTTCATCCAGGTGTTCTCAATCGGAGTGATCATGGTGTCGTACTCGGAGGAGATGATGGTGTAGTTAACGCCGGGGAGGGTATCACCACGGGCAAGCATATCCGCTACCAATACAGAGTTGGGAAGCATTGGGAATGCAGCTTTGCCAGCTAGATCATCGAGGACTTTACGGAGAGGAGCTTCTGCACCCGGAATGTCACTTACCTTGGCAAGAGCAGCACCCGCGCCACTCAAAGTGGAACCGTGGTGTGCACCGGCGATGCTGACAAAGTGACCCACCTTGTTCTTTGCGGGATTCTTGGCGTCGGCTCCGCCAAAGTAGTGCAAGTAGGTATCAACGATAAGTCCACCCTGGGACCAGCTCACCAGGTCAACCTTCTTGGCACCAGTGGCTTCACGAACGGCGTCAACGTACTGTCCAATCTGCATGGCAGAGGTGAAGGTTTCGCCCATGCCATCGAAGCCGGGAACGTAGCCAGCCAGCGACTTATTCTTCTCCGTGCCGTAGGCCGCACCGAATACACAAAAACCGTGGTCCTTGAGGAAGGGAGCGAGTCCAGACCATGCGACATAGGGGTTAGAGGCGTAGCCGTGTAACAGGATCACCGGGTTGGGGTGCTCGGCGGTGGGCTTGCAGCTCCAATCGTTGGCGCCCTTGGGAGCACGGCGCTTCACCTGGTCGTCCATGCGGAGGGTGGACTGGATGTAATTATTGGGCACGTAGTCCGAGTTACCGTGCGTCTGCTCCTTGGGAGGCGTCATGACGGTGTTGGAGTCCGGAGTGGTGGGAACAACGACCGCAGCGTTAGCGGTGGCGGCAGTTCCGAGAAGACAGAGAGCAGCAGACGCGGCAAGCGCTGCAGTTGCGATGTGACGATTCACGAAAATCACAACTTTCGAATGAGGAGATGACAAAAATGGGAATGGGAGAGAAAAGAAGACTGAAGGCAAAGGGCAGGAGGCTCCCTTCCTCATCCTCGTAGGCTAGTGGCAACGGCCCAGGACATTGTGAAGATTTGGCAACACTCCAGGTGTAGATGGAAACACAAAATAACTGAATCGTAACAGAAATTGTTAACAATAATTTACCGGGCAGTCACCATCTCGGCTTTCTGTCGTCCACTTTTAGTGGGTGGGACTGGGTGCACATTTTCTTGATTAGAACGGGTGCGAACACAGCTCCTAGAGCTTGTCTAAGAATTCCCAAATCTACAGAAATAAGAATTCCCACATCTGCAAAAAGAGGGCTTCCATGGCCCACCCCCGATCGACAGTTTCACCACAACTGAACATATGCTTTAAGTGCCACTCCACGATGTGTACACATGTCCAAGGTGGCACTTCGTTAGCTACCATTAGGAATCATGTACGCGCACGCCCTACCCGTCTGCCGCGGCCCCCGATCCCTCACCTGGAAACACGTACCGGACCCCACACCCGGCCCCGGAGAAGTCCTCCTGCAGGTGGCCGCTGTCGCCGTCAACCGCATGGACCTCGCCCAAACCCAAGGCCGCTACCAGCCGCCCGCCGGCGTTGCACCCTACCCCGGCATCGAATGCTCCGGCAGGATCGTCGCCCTGGGCCCAGACCAACCAGAAGGCTCACTCTGGCAGGTGGGGGATGAATGCTGTGCCCTCCTCAACGGGGGTGGCTACGCCGAGCTGGCGATTGCACCCACACTGCAACTTCTCCCCATCCCGCGGGGGATAACCCTGGTCGATGCCGCCGCACTTCCGGAGGCTGCCTGCGTCGCCTGGTCCACCCTCGTCATGGAAGGCCACCTGACTCCTGGCAACACCGCCCTCATCGAAGGCGGATCGGGCGGCATGGGATCCTTCGCTATTCAGTTAGCCAAAGCCCTCGATGCGGGAGTGGTCGCGATGGCCGGCACCGACCAAGGGGTTAACCTATGCTGGGACTTGGGTGCAGATGTCGCCCTCAACTATCACGACGAAGACCCCGTCATGTCACTCCGCGCACTCGGCGGCGCCAACGTCATCTTCGACCTGTTGGGCGCATCGCATTTGGCCCAACACATTGAAAGCCTTGCCCCCGGGGGCAGAATTGTCACAGTCTCCCTACAAGGAAAACTAGACAACCCTGTCGACATGGGCGTTCTCATGCCACGACTAATGGGAAAACGCGGCTCCATCATCACCACCAGCATGCGCAGCCGTCCCGCCACCGGCCCCGGCTCCAAAGCAGAGGTCATCCGGCAGGTCACCCAGCATGTATGGCCCCTCCTTGCCACCGACCTCATTAGGCCCGTCATCCAGCGTCGCGTCCCCATCCGCTCAGCCCACGACGTCCTCACCGACGTCCAGAACCGCACCACCCTCGGAAAGTCCATCCTGCGCGTCGGCCACTAGCCACACCGTCACCCCATATCACCCCTTTTCGCCATCCCGAGGTGTATTGGTGACGCGTCCAGTACCTAACTTTTCTTACCAGGAAGGTAGGCTCAAAGAGTGCACAAAGTAGAACGAACTGCTGGTGTGATCCCCGATCACGACCACACCGGCCTCGGTATTCTCGCGAAAACCTTTGAAGGCGAACCGCCCAAGTCGGACTCCTTCACGTTCAAGCGCGCCTTCGACGACCTCGTGGACGGCTGGAAATCCGACCAACTGTGGCTCCAATTGGGCTGGCAGGACATCAAGCAGCGCTACCGCCGCTCTACCCTCGGCCCCTTCTGGATCACCATCGCCACCGGCGTGATGGCCGTCGCCCTCGGCCTCCTCTACTCCCTGCTCTTCAAAGAGGAACTCTCCTACTTCCTCCCCCACGTCACCCTCGGCCTCATCCTGTGGGGCTTCATCGCCGGGTGTATCCAAGACGGCGCCCAGGTGTTCATCGCCAACGAGGGCCTCATTAAACAGCTGCCCGCCCCACTCAGTGTGCACGTCTACCGGCTGGTGTGGCGGCAAACGCTTTTCCTGGCCCACAACATGATCATTTACATCATCATGTTGATCATCTTCCGCCCCCACCTGGGATGGGATGCTCTCCTCTTCTTCCCCGCTCTGCTCCTCTTCCTGCTGAACGGCGTATGGGTGGCTATGTTCTTTGGCATTATCTCCACCCGTTTCCGCGACGTAGCCCCGCTGGTCGATTCGCTGGTGCAGCTGTGCTTCTACATGACGCCGATCGTGTGGACCACACATACTCTCTACGCTAATGAGACCATGTCCCAGCGCGCCCGCCTGGCCGAGATCAACCCCCTCTACCACTATCTGGAAATCATCCGGTCACCCCTCATGGGCATTGACGTTCCCGCCTACCACTGGTACATCGTCCTCGGGTTCACCGTCGTCGGCTGGGGCCTGATGCTCCTCGTCATGAAGAAGGCACGCGGCCGCGTGTCCTACTGGGTATAAGGGAGGAGACAGCACCACCATGAGCCGCAAAGAAAACCGTGCCGAAGCAGCCGCCGCCCGCGCCGCTAAACGAGCCGCCCGCCGCGCCGCCCACGTCAGCCTCTCCGACCGCCTCCACCGGCCCGCCCCCCGCACCACCGACGTCTCCATCGACACCTACGATGCCTGCGTCGACTTCCCCATCTTCGACGCCCGCACCCGCTCCCTGAAACAAACCTTCCTGGGAGCCGCCGGCGGCGCCATCGGGCGCAACAACAGCAACGTCGTCGTGGTGGAAGCCCTCAAAAACATCAACCTGCACCTGCGGGAAGGCGACCGGGTTGGCCTGGTCGGCCACAACGGTGCCGGTAAATCCACGCTTCTGCGCCTCCTCTCCGGCATCTACGAGCCCACCCGCGGCTCTGCCGACGTTCGCGGACGCGTCGCCCCCGTCTTCGACCTGGGCATCGGCATGGACCCAGAAATTTCCGGCTACGAAAACATCATCATCCGCGGCCTCTTCCTGGGGCAGACCCGCCAGCAAATGAAAGAGAAAATGGAGGAGATCGCCGAGTTCACCGAGCTGGGCGAATACCTGGACATGCCGCTGCGCACCTACTCCAGCGGTATGCGCATCCGCCTCGCCCTGGGCGTCGTCACCTCCATTGACCCCGAGATTCTGCTGCTGGATGAAGGCCTGGGTGCGGTGGATGCCGCGTTCATGCGGAAAGCCCGCTACCGCCTGAAGGACATGGTGCAGCGCTCCGGCCTGCTGGTGTTCGCCAGCCACTCCAACGAGTTCCTGGCGCAGCTGTGCGACAAGGCCATCTGGATTGACCACGGTGAGGCCGTGCTTGCCGGGTCCGTGGAGGAAGTGGTGCGCGCCTACGAAGGCAATGAGGCTGGCGACCACGTGGCCGGCATTATTGCGCAGATGGAGCGTGAGGACCGGGAACGCGGTGTCGACTCGCGCCGGCTGATTCTGCCGCAGGGTGTTGAGCAGCCAGGTACTGGTGACGGCACTGTGGCTGGCGACGGTGGCGCTGCAGCTGATGACGGCGCTAGTGCCGCTGGCGAACCGGGCGAAGGAGCATAGCATGCAGGTTGTCGGCGTCGTCGTCACCTACAACCGGGCGGACGTCCTCGGCCGCTCCTTGGACATCCTCGCCCACCAAAGCCGCCCCCTCGACCACCTCATCGTCGTCGACAACGGCAACGACCCAACCGTCAAAACACTGCTGGAGAACGCCGGCGCCACCGCCAACAACGGCACCGGCATGGCCGTCACCTACGTGCCCTCCCAGCACAACCTCGGCGGGGCAGGTGGTTTCGCCCTCGGCATGCTGCACGCCCTCGCCCTGGGTGCCGACTGGGTATGGTGCGCCGACGACGACGGCCACCCCGATGGGCCCGACGTCCTCCGCACCCTCCTCGACTGCGCCGAACGCTACCAGCTGGACCAGGTGTCGCCCGTGGTCTGCACCATCGACGACCCCAACACCCTCGCCTTCCCGCTGCGCCGAGGCCTGGTCTGGCGGCGCAAACGCGATGAACTTTTCGACGACGATGACCCCCAGCACCAGAACATTCTGCTACCCGGCATCGCCTCCCTAATGAACGGCGCCCTCTTCAGCGCCCGCTGCCTAGACACGGTTGGCGTCCCCGACCTGCGGCTGTTCATGCGGGGTGACGAAGTGGAACTGCACCGGCGGCTGGAACGCAGCGGCCTAAAATTCGGCACCTGCCTGGCCACCGCGTACCTGCACCCCAACGGGGCCGACGAGTTCAAACCCATTCTGGGTGGGCGGATGCACGCCCAGTACCCGGATAGCCCCGCCAAGCGCTACTACACCTACCGTAACCGCGGCTTCCTGATGGCCATGCCCGGCAAACGCAGCCTGCTCTTCCAGGAATACGCCCGCTTCACCTGGTTCTTCCTGGTGCAGCAGCGGGACCTTGCCGGGTTCCGGGAGTGGCGCCGGCTCCGCAAGCTGGGGCGCGCCGAAAAGCTCTACCGCATGCCGTAAGGCTGCCCTCTGGGTGAGGGCGGTGCAGCGCGTGCGGCGCATTAATACCGCCGGCGCGCACCATTAGCACGGCGGCAGGGGCACGGCGGCGCAGTAGCACGGCAGCTCAGCAGCTTAGCGTCCGCTAGCGCATGTGGAACGCGTCCACATGCATACGATCTGGGCTCACACCCTGCTCCAAGAAATACGTGGAATAGTCGGCGCACAAATCCGTCGGCCCGCACATATGGATGGTGATGTCCTCGCCGTACAGCGGAGCAGCCTCCCCCGCCACCGCCTCCGCACCGGACAACGCCACCGCCCCAGCCGTCGGCATCCCCGCCAACAGTGGCATGGACTCGTCACCCTCCAGCGGGAACGCAATGCGGTGAGCCTGCTGCGGAGTCAACCGCTCCCCACTCTCCGTATCCACCTCCACTAAGGTCAGCCAGCCCCACCCCTGCGCACACTCGCGCACCAGGTTCAGATACGCCGGCTTTTCCGACGGCCGATACGACCACACCAACGTCACATGGCCGGGGAAGTCCTCCCCCGCTGCCAGATTCAAATCCCGCAGCCACGCCACAAACGGGGTAATGCCTATACCACCAGCTACCCACAACTGGCGCACTCCACCATGGGCAGGGTGCGCGCCCCCACGCGGCGTGGACACCGTCACCGGCATCCCCTCGTACAGGTTATCCACCAGCCAACGAGAACCCTTCCCGCCAGCCTTAATGCAATACTCCACCTGGCGGTCCCAGGCCATACCCTGCGTCCGCATTCGCGACCCCACACCAACATGCTGAGTAGGGCCAGTACGGCCCACCACATTCGGAATAGACGTCATCGTAAACGGGTGGGGGCCATCCTTCTGCCCCGGTACACCCAGGTAGGAATACTGCCCAGCGGTATACCAGTAACTTACTGGGCGGCCTCGGTGCAGCCGCGGTTCCAACTCCACGTTCACAATGACCGTATCCGGGTTGGGGTAGGCCAACTTCACCACCGTGCCCGGGTAGAGGCGGTCCGTGCGGAACTGCTGCACCAACATCACCCGCAGTACCACCAGCGCGGCGGCAATCACCACCAGGCAGTAGGCCGACAGGAGACACGGCAGACCGGACGCACCAGCGTTCTCCGGTATGGACTGGTTGAGCACTGACGTCTCCCACATCTGCCATGCCAACACCGCCCACAGCACCACCGTCGCCGCATTAAACACCGGGTAGATGACGTCAAACGGAATGCGGGCAATCCACGCCCCCGGCCCCCGCCGCGGCGCCCGGCGCATATTCGGCCCCACATACCGCAGTACCGCCAGCACCGTCACCAGCACCAATATCACTAGCAGCACCGTGTCCGACACATGCTTGTCCACCGTATTATGGGTGCTTCCCAGGGCAGCGCGGCGCATCACGTACGCCAGCCACTCCACCGCCAAGCCCAGCAGTGTGGCGATCTTATTCCAGCGCAGCATCCCCTCCGCGCCATTAAAGGACTTGTTGACGCGTGGCATAGCGTCTAGCGCCCCAATGCCCGTCACCATCAACCACAGGCCCACCAGCTGCAGCACCACCACATGGAAGTCGTAGACGGCCTGCAATTCCACTCCACCCAGTTGGTCACCGTAGGCCAGCAGCACCAGCAGTACCGCGGCTAGGCAGGAGAGGAACATGCCGGAGTTCGCTTTCAGCACCTTAATGGTGGCGGAGACGAAGTAGCGGATTTTCTGCCCGGTGCTGGTGTGGGCTTCCGGGCTGCGCGGTGCGGCAATGCGGCGGGGCGCGGAGGTGGAGCTAGCATTGGTGACGGCGGCAGCGGCGCCGGACGCGTCTGCATTCTCGGCGGCAGAATTGGCGTCGGTGGGGTTGACGTCGATAGAGCTGGCGTCGGTGGGGCGTGGGGAAGTCATAGTGTTTAGAGTAGTCTTCTGGAACCTGGTTCCACGTATTGGTGGGCTGGTGACGGCGCTGATCCGCGTCCGGCGAGCAGGGTGTAACGTCTGTCCGGCGTGTTAACGATAAATGTCTTCGGCGAGCTCCAACGCCTGCCGCACACTAGTTTCACGGCGTGAAACATCACAGCTGTGGTGGGGTGGATGCGCCGGCACCCCCACCGGATGCACTACTGGCCACAGCGACCCAGCCGCCTGCACACTCTCATGCTTCACCGCATAATAGCCTTCCCCACGCGCGTCCACCGCCACGCCCTCACAGCCGGCAGCCGATGCTAACAAATGCGGGTGGAACCGCGTGGACAACCACCGCACCTGCTCCCCCACCGGCAGGCCCTCCCGCCACAACCGCGCAAACGGCACAAACTCCGCCCCCGGGAAAAACTCCTGCACCACATGCTGCCAAACGGCGTAATCCCCATAAGGAATACACTCCACCACCAGCAAATCCGGCCCCGTCACCTGCCACTCCGTCAACGTCTCCCGCACCCAGGACCACAGCGCCTCCTTATCCCCCACTAGATCCGACTGCACGCACAGTACTGTGGACCGGCCATGCGGCACCGGGTGGTACGGGAAACGGCCATGAGTATCTGCGCAGGACAGATGCTTCAACCCCCACTCCAACAACGGCAGGTCCGAAGTGGTGGCGGCGCCCGGCTCCGCGTTCTTCGCCAGGCTCGGATTCTTCGGCTGCCGCAATTTCTCCACCCAGCGCTCCCACGCCGGGCGAGCCGCCGCAGCGGCCTCCGCCGTAGCTCGCTCTTCCTCCTGACGCTGGTGGGCCTCCTCCAGAATTCCCAAGGCCACAGCCACCCACGTATCGTCCCCCACCAGGAAGAACTCCGCCCGCGGCAGCGGCTGGTGGGGCTGGCGCGTGCCCTCCTCCTCCAGCCGGGCCAAGCCATCCACCGCATGCTGCAACACGGCCGCACTGGCCGCATCACGCACCGTCACCACATCCGCCTGCAACAAGTAAGGCAGGATGATTCCCTGACGCTGCGGCATTAATCCAGCACCGGTTGCCACGAACAGTGGGCGCGGCTCCCCCTCCGGGCGCTCACGCTCCGCTACCGCCGCCACCGCGCCGACAATCGCCGCGTGGTGCGGCCACATGTCGTTCAGGTAGCCGCCCCCTACCACGTGCAGCACATCCGCATTGCCCACCAGGTCCAGGTTGGAGGCTAAGTCTGCCTGCGCCCCACCGTCCAGCACCCAGGAGCGGGTGAGCTCGCACAGTTCCACCAACTGGTCGATGTTGACCTCATCTGCGGTGACGGCCGTGTCGCCCTGCGGGAAAATCTGCCGGCCGGCCCGCTCCACCAGGTCCCACAGCGTATTGGTGACCACCAGGTTGGGGTGGAGGCCGCGCAGCAGGACGGCGGCTTTGCCGGGACTGTGGCAGTCCACGACGACGGTGGCGTCGGGTTGGGTGCGGGTGAGGTAGCGCAGCCAGGTGGCGACGATGAGTTCGTCACCCCAGTTGGGGACGCCGGCGGGGGCGACCAGGTAGATGGTACGGGGACGCTCCGCCTGCCAGGTGCGGCGGGGATGGTTCCGGAGGACGGACGAAACACTCACCTTTTCAGGCTAGCTAACTCGCCGCCGGGGTGCAGCGGAATCCCCGGCCGCACAGCGGATTGCTACCAAGCTGTTACCGCGCGGGAGCTAGCCGGCAGGCAACAGAGTTACCGGCAGGCAGCGGGGTTAGCGGACGCGGAAGATGACGGTGCGCTGCACGACGAAGTTCACAATCGTTGCCACAGCCTGGCCGATGACAAATCCAATCGTCTTCGCCCACAGGTGGCCCAGCGGCAGCGCCGCCTCATACACCACATGGAAAATTCCGACGTTCAAGCCGAAGGTGACGGCGTAGAGCAGACACACTGCCAACAGTCGCTTCGTCGAGTGGGCGGCCTGGAAGGTCCAGCGGCGGTTAATCATGTAGGCGGTGGTGGTGCCGCAAATGAAGGAGATAGCCTTCGCCACGGTGGGGTCTAGGCCCAGGTGGGAGAGCAGGAGGAGCAGGCCAAAGTCCACTACGGCAGACAGGCATCCGGTGATGAAAAAGCGGATGATCTGCGTTTTTAGGCTGGTGGTGCGGGGGGTCTCCCCTTCCAGCGGGACAGCCGTTACGTTGGTTGCGGCCATCATGGCCTCATCGGCATCGGCGATAAAGTCCTCGTCGCCCAGGGGTGGGTTATCCTGCTCAAACTGCTGCACGTTCCCTAGAGTAAACCCAATCATCTACCCACGCCACTCGGGCCGCTGCGCAAAAGCCCAGTTCTAGGCCTAAAATAGAGAGATCCCTAGCGCCCCTCGGAGAGTGAGGACCACTATGCTCCGCCGTGAACCCGTCACTTACCGCAGTTCCGACCGCAGTTCTATCTCAGGCCGCAGTTCCATCCCCCACGGCCGCTCCATCACTCATGGCCGTTCTACCACCAACCGTCACACCGCCAGTCGGATCGGCGGCACTCTCCTCAGCCTAGGGCTCATTACATCACTCTTGGCAGGCTGCACCATCCCCACCGCGGAGGAGCGGGCAGCTGGGACACAGGGCACCGCCGGCAGTTCCGCTACCCAGCTCCCCAAAGCCGGTGTGCCGAAGGGGCAAGGCCCCGCCACCATTAGCGACCAGCAGGCCAATGCGTTGCAGCAGCAGTGGCAGCGTTTCATCGCCCAGTACCCGGATGCCAGCCTCAGCATGACGCTGCTTCCAGTGGGCGCCCAGCGCGGCACTGCTCCCCTGGAGCTTGGGTTTGCCCCCAGTGTGGCAGCGGCGGAAACTTTGCGCGTACCCATTTCTCTTGCGGCAGTTCAGAAGTCGGGTGGTGACGGTGATGTGGGCGGGGACCTGATTACTGCCCTCAACGCGAACGATGCGAAAGCGGCGGCCCGTCTGTGGGCGTCGTTGGGCAATGACGCCCAGGCGGCGAAGGCCACCACGGAGGCTTTGCGGCAGGCCGGAGACACGGTAACGAAGGTGCAGAAGGCGGAGCCGCTGCGCAGCGAGTGGCTGCCCGCGAACCAGGTGCGGTTTGCGGCCGGTTTGGCGTGTCTCCCGGCGGCGGAGTACATCCGCTCCGCAATGGCGGCCGCAAACCCGGACCAGCAGTTCGGTTTTGCGAATTACGACCAGGCTCAATTGAGCAGCGGCTGGGTAACGGTGAAGGGCGCCACCACTGTGCGACAGATGGTGATCCTGGATGTGGGCGGGCCCGGCTTCGTGACGCTGTCGGTGACGGCGCGCGCGAAGGACGGAAAGAAGGAGTCTGCGCAGGTGCTACTCACACGGATGGCGAAGTGGTTGATGCACCAGCTGCGGAATGTGCCCGCGGGCCGCTGTCCCTAGTTTTTACCGTAGAGGCGTTCCCAGTTGGCGCGGGAGGTCAACTCCCCAAAGGCATCCTGGTACTGCTTGGCCACGTCATTTGCTTCCCGCTTGAATCGGCGGATCAGCGCATCCAACTCGTGGGTCTGCTGGCGGTGCAAGTCCCGCTTGAAGGCGCGCCGGCGCACGACTGCCTGGGAGGCGTCGGTCACATACACATCCTGGTACAGGGAGGTGTTCCACCAGGCGGCGTCCTCGTAGGGGACGATGGTGGGGCCGGGGATACGCTTGTTGAACATTGCCTTCAGGATACGCTTCAGCATGACAGCCTTTTCCCAGCGGGCGGCCGGCGGCGGGGCGGTGCGGCCAACGCGGGCTACCGGGGGTACGTCATCCAGGTTGGTGGGGCGGGTCTCCGGGAATTCGGCGCGATCCCTATTGATGCGGGCGACGGCATCCTGGCCGCCGTCGTGGAGTCCTTCGGGGCCGCGGAGGAACCCGCGCACGGCTGCCATGTGGGTGTAGGCCAGACCGTACTGCATTCCGAGGATTTCGCGGCGAATGTCTGCCAGGGTGTTTTTTGCGAGGGCTTTGGGGTCGAATCCGGGTTCCAGGGCGGCGGTAATGAGGCCGTTGCGCATGGAGAAAAAGTGGCCGAACCCGTCGACGTCTTTCCAGTAGAAGTCGGCGTGCCAGACGGCGGCGCCGGGGAGGGTGACGGTGGGGATGTTGTGGCGGCGGCCGCGGAGCGAGTATTCGACGTCATCCCACTGGAAGAAGAAGGGCATGGGGAGGCCCATGCGGTGGACGGCTTCGGAGGGGATGAGGCAGGACCACCAGCCGTTGTATTCGGCGTCGAGGCGGCGTTCCGGTAGTTCCCCGTCCACCATGCTGGTGTTGGTGATGCCGTGCGGGTCGGTGAGGGTGCCGCGGCGGAGGGAGCGGAGGTCGACGCCTTCGGCGGAGGCGAGGAGGAAGTCCGGGTTGAAGAGGAACATCATTTGCGCGCCGACGATGGTGGGTGTGCGGGTGAGGGCCGCGAAGGAGCGCATGCGGACGACGGTTTCAGGCTCGACGCGGACGTCGTCATCCATGAGGAGGACGTCGACGGGGGTGTCGTGTTCGGTGGCTTCGAAGATGCCGCGGGTGAAGCCGCCGGCGCCGCCCAGATTGGGTTGTTGGATGTAGTGGAGGATGCTGCCGAAGGTTTCGGCAGCTTCCTGGAATTTGGTCTGTTCGCAGACGTGTTGGGTGCCTTGGTCGGTGACGTAGAGTTCGTCGATGAGGGTGCGGACGAGGCTGTCGTTGGCGAGGGCGGAGAGGGTGGCGGCGCAGTCGACGGGCCGGTTGAAGGTGCAGACGGCGATGGCGAAACGGCGGCCAGTGTAGGTGCTGTTGGCGACGGCGTCTTGGGAGTTTTCGTCTCCGGTGGCCCCGGCGGCTACTTCGGCGTTGCTGCCGGTGGCGGGGGCGAGGGTGAGGGAGTGCCATTCGACGTCGCTGATGCGGGATTTACCTTCGCGGGCGGTGAATTCGAGCCAGAGGGAGCCGCCGTCGTGGAAGCTGTTAAGGGGGACGGTGAGGGAGAAGGTGTCAGAGCCTTCGTGGATGGCTTCGCCGATGGTGCGTTCGTGGCCGCCGATGTCGGAGGCGCGGACGAGGATGGTGGTGTGGACGTTGGGGTCTGCGGAGATGGTGCCGGTGACTTCGACGGCGGTGACGCGGGTCCAGCGTTGCCAGTAGGAGGCGGCGAAGCGGCCGAAGTAGGTGTTGGTGGTGAGTGCTGCCCCGCCGTCGATGGTGACGTGGTGGCGGGCGCGGAGCGCGTTGCCGGAGCAGTTTCGAGCGTAGAGGTCTTGGTTCACCCAGGCGCGGGGCCCGGTGAAGAGAGTGCGCTGTAGCAGCATGCCTTGGCACCTTCCCGATGCGGCAAAAAGAGGGGGTTACCCACTCACATTAGCCTATATATGAGGTGTCGCCCCAAGCCAGGCGGCTTGGGGCGACAATCTTAAGGTATGTACCTCAGTAATTAGTTGAGATGAGCCAACGGAATTACTTCTTGGATGCTTCCTTGGCGGCGGCGGCGGCGTTGCGGCCGGCGCGACGACCGGAGAAGAAGCAGTCAGCAATGGACAGACCAGAGACGTAGGAGTTGGAGCAGACACCGACGGCGTTGCGGCCAGCGGCGTACAGGCCCGGGATGTCCTCGCCCTTGTCGTTCACGACGTTACCGGTCTTCTCGTTTACCTGGAGGCCACCGAGGGTGAGGCCGGGTGCCGGGTACATGAGGCCATTCAGAATGTTGTTCGGAATGTTGGAGATGTCGACGGCGTAGAACGGAGCCTTAAGAACAGGGCTCGTCAGGTTCGGAGCCTTGTGGTAAGGATCGCCGGTGCCATCGGCAATGCCCTTGTTGTACTCGTCAATGGTCTTGCGCAGGCCTGCGGGATCCACACCGGTCTTCTTGGCGAGCTCTTCGAGGGTGTTCGCCTTCTTGTGGCCGAGGGTGTAGATGTAGAGGGCCATTGCCCAGTGGAAGATCTGAGACTGGGAAGGAACCTGCTTCAGAGCCTTGATCCACTGGTTGTGGTCGAGGATGAGGCGGCAGTTAGCGCCGTACTCACGGACCATAACGTTGGAGTGGGTTGCACCGTAGAGGTCTTCGTTGGTAACACGGTGGCCGTTGGTACCAACAGAAACGCCCTCGATGAAGGCCTCCGGCGGGGAGATGAAGCGCCAAGAGGTAGCCTTGTCCATCTGAGCGATGGCGCCACCGGCGCTCTGGCCTAGCATGATGCCCTTGCCGCTATCGCCGCCAGTTCCCAGCGGGGTGATCTTGGCGTAAGGACCGGTGTACTTCTCCATCCACGGGGTGTTGTAGGCGAAGCCACCAGCGGAGAGAATCACAGCGTCGCAATGGACGGTGTAGTCTTCCTTGCCAGCCTTCCAGATGGCATCGGTGAGCTTGTCAGCCGGGCGGCCGATCTGATCGGGGAAGAAGTTGCCAAGCTTGGCGGTCAGTTTGGTGACAACCCAGTGCAGCTTCATAAGCTTCTCGCTGTTAAGCGCGGAGAACTTCACGCCGACAACCTTGCCGTTTTCGATAACCAGATCGGAAACGCGGGCGACGGGGAGGAAGGTGACACCCTTCTTCAGAGCGGAGTCCTTGAGGCTGTTGTACAGTACCTTGCCGGACTTCAGGCCGGAGGCCTTGGCACGGTGGCCGCGGGGGGCCGGGTAGGCGTGCTCGTTGTAGGGGTAGGCCTTCTCGTTACCGGAGTAGTACAGGTAGTGCTTGTCGGTGGGGTAGGAAGCCTTGTAGGGGCACAGCGAGGAGTCGAAGCCCACGCCGTTTTCCTTCAGCCACTCGATCATGCCGGGGGACTGTTCGCAGAAATCGCGGAGGGTGTCGTCGGAGACAACGCCCTGAGCTTCCTGCTTGATGTAGTTGAACATGTTCTCGACGGTGTCCTCGACGCCAGCACCCTTCTGAACAGAGGTGCCGCCGCCGGCATAGACGATGCCGCCGGAGAGACGGGTTGCGCCACCGCCAATGGAGAGGTCGAGAGCGAGGACACGGGCACCATTGTCTGCAGCCTCGATAGCTGCAGCGGCACCAGCGCCACCGAAACCAACGACGACTACGTCGAAGGAATCGTCGGGGATGAGTTTCTTCTTAGAAGACAACTTATTTCCTCCTAATTAATTTTATGGGGAATTGAAGGCCCTCCGCCTATCAAGCGGAGAACGATCAGGGGAAAGATCAGAGTTCGAGCTGCGCCAGGAACGGGCTGCGCTCGGCGATGACGTCGTAGTTCCAAACGTTGCGGACTTCCTTCGGGCACCAGTGGCCGGCCTTGAGGACGGCGAATGGGCTGGCGTCGAATTCGTAGCCCATAGCACCTTCCCAACGAAGAGCCTCGTAGGGATCGCCGCTGTACTTCTTGGACAGCAGCTTGCCGCCGCGGAACTTGGCAGCTTCCTGCAGTTCCTTGACAGTGAGGTCCTTGATTTCCTTGCTCTCGTCGTAGCCGTGATCGAGGTAGGTAACTTCCTTCGAGGGGCTCGGCGGAACGAAGGAGTCCCAGTCACCGATCTTCTTCCACTCGTCGTAGCCACCGAAGTAGGCGGACATGCCCTTAGGATCCTTGTGCTTGATGAAGCGCAGCATGCCGCGATCTTCATTGAGGATCGGCTTCATCACAAAGTTCTTAATGATGGGGCCGGGGACGTAGCCAGCGAGCTTGAAGGTTGCCGGGGCGGCGTTGACCATACGGTCAATAGCCTTCTGCGGGTCAGCACCGGAACGGAAGGGAACGAGTTCCTCCAGGTAATCGGAGTCTGCGTACCACTGACCGTGGAAGTTGCGGTTGGCGTACCAGTTGAAGTCGTACCACTTGCGCATGTCGGCGCCGAAGGCGGCAACCATGCGGGAGTAGATCTCGTAGTTGGTGAAGCGCCAGGGTTCGCCGGAACCGAGGTTGTATACGCCACGCCAGAACTTGGGGTTGACGTTGTCGTTGGTGACGATCTGACGGACCAGTCGAGCAGCGTCCTCAACGAGGATCCATTCGAGCACACCGTTCATGGCGGTGTGGGTCATAATCGGGTCCTGAATGAGCACAACGCCCGGGTGGAAGATGCCGGAGGAGCGGAGCCAGGCCCACTTCTTCAGACCGGAGTGAATGAGCATCTTCTCGGCGATGATCTTGGACTGTGCGTACTCTTCGAACTTGGAGGGCCACAGCGGGTCGCCAACGCGGCCCCAGTGGTGCGGAGGGTTACGGTCGCCGGTCTGGGCAACAGAGCCAATGCCTATAACGCCGATCTCATCCGGGTTCGGCTGAGCCTTGACAGCCTTGATGATGTTACGAACGGCACCAACGTTGACCTTATGGGTAAGGGCGTGGTTAGCGTCAGCAACCGGGGAGACCATGCCACCGAGGTGGATCACATAGTCAGCACCGTCGACGCAGCGCTTGACGGCCTCGTAGTCAGTGAGGTCACCAATAACGATTTCCAGGTTGTCCTGGGCCTCGAATTCCTTGCGGAGATCGGGATTCTTGTCGTAGTCGGTGGGGAGAATGAGGGCAACAACGTCTACCTTGTTTGCCACTTCAGCCAGTGACCGGAGAGCGAAGCGCCCCCAGTTACCGAAGCCACCAGTCAGAAAAACTTTCGTTTTCTTGTTCTGAGCCATTTAGGACTTCTCCTAGTTGTGGGGTGTAACGGCCATGTCGTTTACTAGTCTAGGTTTACACCAATTCTTTTGGCTCGGTTTACGCAACTATTGACAAACGTCCCCGGCGAAAACGCTGTGAGCGGCGAAAATATAAAGTGGCCGAGGCCAGTTTTCGGAATTGTTGTGACCGAAATTCCAATGTGAAAATGCCAAAACTTTCCATTGCTGACATCTCCTGTCATGTCGTTTTTACCTGGCCTCTGCCCACGTTTAACGACCGTGAGGGGCATTTTTGGGCTTATCCACAGTTTCTTCCGTCATTCTTTACCCTTCCTACCAGCACTATTAAGGGTCACCTAACTATAGTTGAGACAGAATTGCGCCATTATAGGAGAATTACGATCGAATTTGGTCAGATTTTCGATTAATTAATGTCACACCACTTAATGGCAACACCCCCTTTGGCCTCCACGGCTATTTGATTACCTTTTCTAAACACTCTTTAGGCATTAAAAACTCGTTACAGATGATGGTGAAATGTAGTGTAGCTACCCCCTGTGAACACTCTGCCCCGCCCGGCATGAGAGGGTATTCTCACCCCCTCCCACAGGACTCATCACCCTCTTAGAGACCTCTTATATATAGGGAAATTGACAGATCCGCTAAAATTCGCTCCTAGCTGCAACAATCTCTGAGCGGCTACCCATTGTGATTTAGGTAACATAAGATGAGAACCATGTCAGGTGAGTATTTCCTCAAGAAACTGTTTGCGGGCGCTGCCACCATCGCCCTCGGAACAAGCTTCGCGAGCATCGGAGCACCGCAGGCCCACGCCGCCACCGCCACCAAGACGGCACCCCTCTCCTGCCGCACCAACGGAGCCCCGATGGGATACAACGTCACCCGCGACATGCACACACGCCTCGTCGTCAGCGGCCCCGACAGCGTCAAGGCCGGCGACAAAGCCACCGTCCGCGTGGAATACCTGCCCGACGCCACCCCTGGCACCGAGTCCATCGCCACCATGGAAACCATGCAGGACATCGTCGTCCGCTTTACCCTCAACGACCCCAGCAGTTTCGTCACCGCCCGCGCCGTAAGCGCCGGCAAAAACCTTGCCAAACAACCCCAGATCAGTCTGGTCGGCGGCAACACCCTGGTACTGTCCGGCGTGGCCGTCAACGTCAACGGCCACGCCACCCACTGGGCCCCACCCGCCCTGGAACTCACCTTCACTGCCCCCAGCGACGGTGACCCCCTGAAAACCCTGCATCTGGCTGTCGAAGGTGCTGCCGGCAAATTCAACAACCCCGCCAACGCCATGACCATGCGCGCCCGGACCCGCAGCGAGCTGGGCGAAACCACCGTCCAAATGAACTGCCAAGCCCGGTCCGACGCCAGCAGCGTCCTCACCATCCCGGTGACTGACGCCAAAGACAGCAGCTCCACCCCCGTCTCCGACAGTATTGCGGGCACCTCCCACAAGGGTGACGGCACTGCCACCGGCAAAGACGGCAACAACAGTAGCGACCACGGCGCCACCAGCAAGAACGGCGGCAAGGGAACCGCAAACACTCACGCCACCACTGGCAGCAAAGGTGACGGCACCGGCACTGGGAACACGGAGGGCCACGGCGCTGGAAACACAGACGGCACTACCACGACACCTGACGGCCTCCAGCGTTTGGACAGCGACGTGTACGCCGAAGACGTCACACCCGTGAGCAACAAAGCCCCCACCTGGCTGACCGCCCTCATTAGTGTGTTGGCCGTGGGCGCGGTGGGCGCCGTAGCGTACAAGCTCTACCAGAACTACCGCGACCGCGACGACGACTAGCAACGCGCGGCTACGGGATTCCGTCTTGTACGGCACCTACAGCCGCCCCCTCACCGCCGCTGTACAGAGCCGCGCGCGGCTATAGGTTTCCGCTTACCACGGCACGCACCGGGCGTGGTGCGCTCCTCGTGTGAGATGCGTTACACGAACCCGTCACCTCCCAGAAAACCAGTGATAAAGGGGTAAATTTTCGCATTACAGCCCCTGCTCACCGCCCTACAATGAGGGCATGCCCAAAAACCACCTGTTCACAAAATTGGCCGCAGCTACGCTCGTGGCTGGCCTCGCAGCAAGCTTCGCAGTACTCGGCGCCCCCGCCGCCCACGCTGCGACCGTCACCAAATCGGTGAAACTATCCTGCCGCACCAACGGCGCCCCCATGAAATACAACGTCACCCGCCCCATGAACGCTGACATTGTCATCACCACCCCCGACAACGTCAAAGCCGGCGAAAACACCGTGGTCCGCGTGCAATACGTGCCAGAGTTGACCCCTGGTAAAGAATCCATCGCCACCATGAAACAACTGAAGGACATCGTCGTCCGCTTCACTCTGGACGACCCCAGCGCCTTCGTCACCGCCCAAGCCGTCGGCCCCGGCAAATTCATGATGAACCCCGCCACCGTCAGCCTGGTCGGCGGCAATATGCTGGTGATGTCGGGAATGAACGCCGCCGTGAACGGCAAGGACACCGCCTGGCAGCCGCCCGCCCTGGACATCACCATGAAAGCCCCCAAAGACGGCAACGTGCTGAAAACCGTCCACCTGACAGTGGAGGGCCCCTCCGGCGAATTCAACAACCCGGCCAACGCCATGACCATGAAAACCGTCACCGACAGCATCCTGGGCGAACTGACCATCCAGCTCAACTGCCAAGCCCAAAGCGGGCCGGAAACATACGCCACCGTTCCCGTCGTGAACAGCGGCACCAATGCCCCCGGCTCACAACCGGCCCTCGGCAAGCCGGGCGCCTCCGGCAAGGCCAACTCTGCCTCCAATGCCACCGGCCACGGAAAGAAAGGCCCCAACTCCGCCCAACAGAACGGAAGCGTCACCAACAACGAGTCCAACCCAACGGTCGCAACTGACGCCAACGGACTCCAACGCGTAGACCAAGACATCTACGCCGAAGAGTTTAAGGGCGGTGGAACCCCCGGCTGGTTGATCGCCGTAATCGTCATCGTCTGCCTCGCCGCGGCTGGCGGCATCGGCTACGGCATCTACTACGGAGTCAAGAAGAAGGGCAAGCAGAAGAGCTAGCTCTCCTCCACACCCCCACACTATAGAAGTGCCCCCTCGACACGTGGTCGAGGGGGCACACTGCTGCAATCGGATAATGGGGTGGAGCCGACAGAAGTGATTAATGGGGCGGATCCAGCGGGGGAGGGCGGCGACACCATGAACACTCAACCGCCGCCGACGCCCACGGAGGACCCACCCAGCGATTTGGTCAGTTCCGCGCCATCAAGGGCAGCAGCCGGTAGATAAGGTCCACCATTTTCTCTGGGAACATCTCCAAGGCCAGCAAAGCCGCCCCAGAGTTCTTGCGGTAGCGCAAGCGCGGGTGCTTCGTGTCCAGAATTTTCACCACCACTTCCGCCAGTTCCCGCGGGTCGCCGGAATTCTCTAGCGTGCTATCCATCATGGGTCGCATGGTGGAGAGGGCTTTCTTGAAGCGGGTGGTGTTGGTGTAAACCCGATCGAAGTCTGTTCGGAGGTTACGGGTGAGGTCGGTGGCGTAGGAGCCAGGCTCAACTTTCACCACGCGCACCCCACAGTACATGGCTTCGCGGCGGAGGGAATCGTTGTAGCCCTCCACTGCTTTCTTGGACATGGTGTAGGCACCGGCGAAGGGCTGCGCCGTCATCCACCCTGTTGAGGACGACGTATTAACAATGATGCCTTTGGCCTTCTCCACCATGTCGAAGAACGTGGCGTTAACACGCACCATACCAAGGGCGTTCACCTGGACGATGCGCTCACAGTCCTCAATGGGAGTGCCCTCAATGAGGGAGGCGAAAGCGGACAACCCGGCCATATTGACGATGGCATCCAGGTGGTCGGTGTGGTGTTGTATCTCTTTCCGGGCGGCTCGCACGCTCTCAACATCGGTGACGTCCATATGTATAGGTGTGATGTTGGGAAGGTTGGTGGCGAGTGCGTCGAGGCCGGCCATGTCGATGTCGGCGGCGTAGACGTGCCATTTGCCCCTTGTTGCCAACAGGGTGACGACGCTGCTACCAAGCCCGCCGGCTGCTCCCGTTAGTAGCACATTTTTCATGATGTTCCGTTCTGCCAAAGAAACCGGCTCCCAGCTGCCGTGGAAGGCGGTGTTTCTGTAGTTCAGTTTAGGTGTGAGGGGGAGGGGCAAAGTTTGCTTTGAAACGTGATTAAAGTCATTCACTAACGGTGTTCATGGGGTGGCGGCATTTGGGTAGCGTGTGGGTTGGCTTAACGCGGTGGGCTGTCTCTCTGGTACTGTGGTTTCGCTCTGCTGCTGGCCCCCACCCTCTGCGCCTTCACACTGGGCAAGGGCGCCTGGCTCCAGCACCGCGCCCACACGCTGGCCCTGTGGTGCATGTTCGCACAAACCGTCCCCGCCTTCATTGACAAGGGTGAATTCGCCGTGCACTCCACCTACAACCCGACGGTGATGTGGGTGTGGGGCTTCGCCGCGCTGGTGACCAACATTGCCGTCTTTATCTTCATGCTCTACCGCGTGTGGAAGAAGAAGATGAACCCCTACACCAACGATATTTACGCAGGCCTGGGCGCCTACGACGAGGTGAAGGCGATGTCCGCCCCGGTGTGGGAAGGCTCCAAAGAGGCCGTTCTGGCCGCCGAGCCAGCCACCAACGCCCCTGCCGCCAAGAACGCAGGATAGATAAGGTAACCGAAGCGGCTCGCCGGCATGAGCAGCATGGCTACCATGAGGCCCACCGCGCACACCCAGAAGGTGCGTGCCATAGTGGCCGGCGGGCACTTCACCATCCACAACAGCATGGCCACCCCGGCGAGCAGCAGAAGACTCCGCGACACCCACACCCCCACTGGTCCGGTGGACGCGATGAGCTGCCCCGGGGTGGCTCCTTGTGCGGAGGACTTCACCACGGAGGAACCAGTGGTGTAGCGAATAATATTCTCCGCCATGGCGTCTGGGTTAGCCAGGTAGAACGGCAGATAGGCGGCGAGGGTGACGAGCACCAGCACCGCGAGGAAGGCGACGAACTGCCCCGGCGAGGTTGTGACAACGGCTGCCTCTGAAACCGGCCCAGCCTCAGCCTGTGCAGCTGGCTTCGCACCCGTGCGCGCTACCCGGCTTTTCCAACTGCGGTAGCCCAAGGAGATAGCAACCACGAGTACTACCGGCAGCGCCGTCATCTTCATGCCGAGTACTACCACGCCCGCTAGCGCCGCCAACACTGAGTGCCCCCGGAATGCAGCCACCACACAGAGGAGCAGCAGCGCCACCACTACCAGGTCCAAACCGGCGGCCACCACGTTCATGGTGACGGGGGGTACTGCCACTAGCACGAGGAGAGCTTTTTCGGGGATGCGGGGGCGACCCGCCAACAGCCACGTGACCAGCAGCACCAGTGCCGCCACCAGGGTGGTATAGAGACGGGCGTCAGTCCACCAGTGGGTTCCCCACCACCCTGCCGGCAGCCCGAAAACTGCCATTAGAGGAGAATAGGGGTTGTAGTCCGACACGTGCGGGTGGGGAAAGCTGGCGACATCCAGGTAGGGGGAACCAGTGCGGAGCAGCAGCCGACCTGCCCGCTCGACCACCGCGGTTTCCATATTCGCGCCACATTCTTGGGACACCAGCGGGCACGCCATCTGGGCACGGACAATAACCCCATAGACCATGGACCCCGCGGCCGACGCCAGGAGAAAGATGCCGTAGATCCAGCTGCGTACACGTGGGGTGGACCGTTGACAGCTGCCGACCGCAACGAGCGAGAGTAGCGCAAGCCCAGCACAAGTAGAGGTGACGAGACCCCACAGCCGGTAAGAGATGACAGCGTTAGCGGGGGTGAGGGCGAACACCAGACCCACGATGCCCACAGTAAGCAGTAGGACAGAGCCGCCCACGCGGCATACAAGGGGGCGATCAGTGTTGTACCTGGAGGAAAGCCACGCAGCCATGTGCATAATTCTACCGTTTCGTTAAAACAACTTCGGAAACAGCTTAGTAAACACCTTTACATCTCTTGGTCACTCACTGCATTACATAAATGCTGCATACATCCCATCCCCCCCCATCAAACGACCAATTTGTCCTGGTCTAATGAATAACTGAACAACGGCAAACAGCTTTTTTCGATATCCATAAACCTATTACCGAGTGATATTCTCATTTGCGGGTACTGGTGGGCGTTTTACGCTCATTGGTGCTTGACTTATTCAATTGTTCGGCTTTGGAGAAAGCTATGAAAGGTTTTTTCAAGGCGGCTACAGTAGCTTCCGCTGCAGCCGCCCTGTCACTCGCCCTTGGTGGCGGTGTGGCAGAAGCTCAAGGAGTAGAGGGACCCCCTCTGCTCCTGAAACCACTCCAGTCGTCAACGTCCTCAGCATCGATAGTCACACGACCACACACAGTCTGAAAACTATCGATTTTCTTGAGAAGGATAAGCCGGCCATGCCGGCGGTCCCGACTGGTGATGTTCTCGACTTTCTGGCGCAATCCGTCAACTTAGCTGGCCGCGATGTTCTTAAGGGTGGCCTCAAGACACCCTCCCTCAACACCACAAAAAACAGTGCACCCAAAGGTGACAACACCAAGGGTGACACCACCAAAGGTGCCAACAACACTAAAGGTGCGAAGGGCGATAACGGCCAAAACTCCAGTGACGACCAAACGCCACAGGAGAAAATTCAAAAATTTGTTAAAAAGGTCGCACCAGGCGCCAAAAGCAGTGCCCTTGACGGGGCAGGCATCGGCGCCCTCGCGGCCATCCCCGGCGCAATAGCAGGAGGCGGCCTTGGTGCCGCCATCGGCTACCTCGCCGGACACGTCGTGGGCAGCATGCCCTTCGCCATCCTTGGCGGGGTACCCGGAGCACTCATCGGTGCCCCACTGCTCACCATCCCCGGCGCACTAGTAGGTGGCACGGTAGGACTGCTTGCATCCCTCCTACCCGCTACTCTTCTCGGCGCTCCTGCAGGCCTTTTCATTGGAGGTCCCCTCGGGTTCCTCCTGGGCGGCCCTGCAGGATCCCTCCTGGGAAGCCTACTGGTGGGCCCCGCCATTGTTGCATTCTTCGGTGCACCCCTGAATGCCATCGCTAGTTGTATTGGGACGAAAGTCCTGGGAACTATCGGTGGTGCTCTTGCGGGTAGCCTCGGTGGTGCCGGCCTGTTCGGCATCCCCGCAGCTATTCTGGGAGCTATTGCCGGCTCGCTCATTGGCCGTTGGTTTACGGGACACCTCTTCGGTATCCCCGCAGCCATCGCTGGTTTGATTGGCGGCGGACTAATCGGTGCCCTCGTTGGCACCATCCCCGCCGCTCTGCTCGGATTCCTTCCCGGCTCCGCCCTAGCATCGCTTGCTGGAGGACTTGCCGGAAAGGCACTCGGAATTGCCCTCCTAGGTATTCCGAACGCCCTTCTTGGAGGAGTTTTGGGTGCCATCATTAGCGGCGCGCTTGTACTTGGAGCAACCCTTCTACTCGGCCTGGGCCGCAAACTTCTTGTGTGGCTCTCTCCTGTAGACCTTGCTCTGGGTCTTCCAGGTTTCATCCTGGGGCCGATCTTCCTGCCGTACCTCCGTATGCTCGCCACACCAGCACTTATTGCTGCAGGTTTTATCGGCATGCTCGTTATCGGCATTGCCACCATTTGGGTTCTGTACGGAATTGCAGCAGCTATAACTATCAGCGCCGGTTTCTTGACTGGCCCGCTGGCCATCGTTGTTGTGCCTGGCCTCGCGCTGTTGTGGCTCGGACTGGGACTATACCCTGGTATTTCCACCGCTATTGGCGCTGGAGTAGGTGCGCTTGTCCTGCTTGGACTCTTTTTGCTCTACCTAGCTCCGTCGGTTTTCCTGCCGCTCCTGTACCTGTTCCCGATTGGTCGCCTGGTCCCAGGTACCATCGGGCTGGTACTCGTCACCCTCGCCCTCGGATTTGGATGGCTCGGCTACCAAGCTGTCCTCGTCCTCCTCTCCGCTGGCTCGTGGGTCGTCGGTGCCCTCGTCGGGCTCTTCGCAGCAGCGTCTGGAGTGATTTGGCTAGCCGGTTGGATCGTAACCCTCGGACTCATCGCGGCCGTGTTCATTCCTGTCCTCGGCCCCATTGTGTTCGTGGCGAACTTCCTATTCCTCCCGGTCGTCTGGCTTGTCCGCAAGGCAGCATTCATCTGCATGGTCGGATTCGGCATGTTCGCGGCCTACAACTTCGTATGGCCGATCGCAATGGCTATCCTGCCTTCATACGCAGGTGTACTGCTGATCGTCGGCGGAGCTTGGGGACTCGGTGTTCTGTTCACCCTCCTGTCTCCGCTCACCGGTTACGCGCTGAACGTACTCGGTTGGAAGATTGTCCGTAGCCTTGCTCACGGCGGAATTTTCGGTCTCCTCGCCCTCGGTACTACCCCTCTGGGTGCACTTATCGGCGGCATCATCGGCGCCCTCGTCGGCGGTCTCTTGGTCCCCGGTAACCTGCTCGGCCTCGGGCTGGCCATGCTTGGAGGTGTCCTGGGCGGCTTCGTTGGAGTTCCCCTACTCTCGGTCGCACTGACCGGTTCCATCGGATCCGTTATCGGTGCTCTGGGACTGGGTCTTTCTAGCCGCGCCATCGGACACATCGTTGGATTATTCATCGGTGGTTTCAACGGCGCTGCTCTGCTCGGTATCCCGGCTGCTCTCCTCGGAGCGCTTCTCGGTGTACTGCCTGGAGCCCTTGCTGGCCGTATTGGTGCCATCATCCTCGGAACAATCCCCTCGCTTCTGATCGGTGGCTTCCTCGGATTGATCGGCGGAGCCCTGCTGGGCATCCTCCCCGGTGGCTTCTTCGGCCACATCGCCGGCCGTGTTATCGGCCTCGGTGCGGGTCTGCTCGGTGGCTTCTGGCTTCCAGCACTTGGCATCAACGGTCTCCTTGGTGTTATCCCTGGTGTCATTCTGGGCATCCTCGGTGGCAAACTCCTCGGGTTCGTTCTCGGTGGCGCCATCGGTGGCGGCCTGGTTGGTTTCCTTCCTGGGGTCATCCTGGGTGTTGTGACGGCTGTTATTGGTGCTCTTATTGGCGGCATCTTGGGCAGCCTGCTGGGTATCCCCGGTTCCATCATTGGTGCTCTCGTGGGTAGCCTTGCCGGTACCTCCGGCGCCACCTTCCTCACCATCGTTGTTCCCGCACTGCGCAAGAAGGCCAAGGAACTTGGTCTCCCCGTCAGTGACCTCAGCGATGAGGAAGAAATCCAGGAAATCACCATGACGTTCAACGCCGTGTTCCCCTACGCCAAGCGCGGTCTCATCACCGGGCTTGTCTTGGGTGCACTCGCAGCCGTGGTAGCAGCCATCATTGGTGCTGGCATCGGCGCCCTCATCGGCGCACTTCCCGGTGCCCTCACCCTCAACTTCATCCTCGCAGGGATCGGAGCGCTGGTCGTCGGAACTATCTTCGGCGCCACCGTTGCAGTAATCGCCCTCGGGGCTGGAGCTGTGCTCGGCACCATCATTGGTACTGCCATTGGTGTTGCCAACTACAAGAACAAGAAGAGCAATGCTGCTCCTTCCGCCTCTGTGAAGGTCAAGAAAGGCAACAAGGCCAACAACGCGAAGAAAGCCCCCAAGGCTGGAAACGCCAAGAAGGCCAACAAGAGCGCAAAGAGGACTGGGAACTCCCAGACTGACTACGCACTCGCTGCCTAACACTCGCAGAGGTGACGTGAATGTGACGCTACATTTCCCCCAGCACACCACTGGACGAAACCACTAGCACCACACCACACAAACACAACAAAAAACTGGGGTGCCCCACCGAAAGGACCGGGGCACCCCAGTTTTTTGTCATCAGCACTGGCAAGGCGGCACACGTCACAGTGTTGTCCCTACGGGCGGAGCTGTGAAGCGAGTAGACTCGTAACGAAACTATGAACTCATGGAGGACAACAGTGAGCAGTCTGTCACACCCCCCATATGACCTGCACACCGAGGCAAAAACCCTGACCGGCTGGGGACGCACCCAGCCCTCCACTGCCCAGGTGCTCTCTGCCAGCAACCCGGAAGAGATCATCCGTGCTGTCAGTATGGTTGCCGAAGATAACGAGACCAAGCCCAGCTACCTGAAACGCGGCGTCATCGCCCGCGGCCGCGGCCGCTCCTACGGGGACCCTGCCGCCAACTCCGGTGGCCTCGTCATCGACATGGAACCCCTCAACACTATCCACAGCATCGACCCAGATACGGCCCTGGCTGACGTGGATGCTGGTGTTACCCTCGACCAGCTGATGAAAGCAGCCCTGCCCTACGGCCTTTGGGTCCCTGTCCTCCCCGGCACTCGCCAGGTGACTATCGGCGGCGCTATTGGCCCCGACATCCACGGCAAGAACCACCACTCCGCCGGCTCCTTCGGCAACCACGTTCGCAGTATGGAACTGCTGGTTGCTGACGGCCGCGTACTCCACCTGGAGCCGAAAGGTTCCGCCGACGACCCCGACGGCAGCCTCTTCTGGGCCACCGTGGGCGGCATGGGCCTCACCGGTATTATCCTGCGCGCCACCATCGAGATGACCCGCACGGAGACCGCCTACTTTATTGCGGACGGCGACGTCACCCACACCCTGGACGAGACCATCGCCTTCCACTCCGACGGCTCCGAGGTGAACTACACCTACTCCTCCGCCTGGTTCGACGCCATCAGCGCCCCGCCGGCACTCGGCCAAGCCACCATCTCCCGCGGCTCCCTGGCCACCCTGGACCAGCTCAAGGAATACGCCCCCAAGCTGGCGAAGGACCCACTGAAGTTCAACGCCCCCCAGCTGCTGACCGTCCCCGACGTGTTCCCCAACTGGTGGATGAACAAGTACATGATGATCGCCATCGGCAAAGCCTACAGCGCCATGGGCGGCACCTACCGCAACAAGATCAAGAACCTCACGCAGTTCTACCAGCCGCTGGACCTCATCGGTGAGTGGAACCGCGGCTACGGCTCTAACGGCTTCCTGCAGTACCAGTTTGTGGTGCCGCGCGAGGCAGTGGACCCGTTCAAGGAGATCATCTACGACATCCAAAAGTCCGGCCACTACTCCGCACTGAACGTTTTCAAACTGTTCGGTGACGGCAACCGGGCGCCGCTCTCCTACCCGATGCCGGGCTGGAATGTGTGCGTGGACTTCCCCATCAAGGCCGGCCTGGGCGACTTCCTGGATGACCTGGATGCCCGCGTTGCCGAGTTCGGCGGCCGCCTGTACCTGGCGAAGGAATCCCGCACCAGTGCGGAGATGTTCCACAGCATGTACCCGCGGATGGACGAGTGGATTGCCACCCGCCGCCGTATCGACCCCGATGGTGTGTTCATGTCCGACATGGCCCGCCGCCTGGAACTGAACTAGTTCCCCCTCCCCTCACTTCTTTCCCCAGCTGGTGCAATGCCAGCGACTAAGGAGACTAACCCATGCTGAACGCTGTTGGTGTTCCCCAAAAGATTCTGCTGCTCGGCGGCACCTCGGAGATCGGCCTCGCCATCTGCGCCGAATACCTCCACCGTGGCCCCGCGGAAATTGTGCTGGCCGCCCTCCCCGGCGACCCCGTCCTCGCCGACGCTGTCACCCAGATGGAGGAGGCCGGCGCCAAGAAGGTCACCACTCTGGACTTCGACGCCACCGCCTTCGACACTCACCCGGCTGTGCTGGATAAGGCCTTCGAGGGTGACGATGTGGACGTCGCCATTGTGGCCTTCGGTGTGCTGGGCGATAACGAGGAACTGTGGCAGAACCAGGCGAAGGCTGTGCAGGCCGCCCAGATTAACTACACCGGCGCGGTGAGCGTGGGTGTGCTGCTGGGCCAGCATATGAAGGCGCAGGGCCACGGCCAGATTATCGCCATGAGTTCGGTGGCAGGCGAGCGGGTGCGCCGCAGCAACTTCGTGTACGGCTCCACTAAGGCTGGCCTGGATGGGTTCTACCGGAACCTGGGTGAGGCTTTGGAGAAGGACGGTGTGCGCGTATTGGTGATTCGCCCCGGCCAGGTGCGGACTCGTATGTCTGCCGGTGTGAAGGAAGCGCCGCTGACGGTGAATAAGGACGATGTGGCGCGGATGGCGGTGACGGCGGTAGATAAGCGTAAAACGCTGATCTGGGCTCCACCACTGTTCCGCCTGGTGATGGTGGGCCTGAAGCATATTCCGGCGCCGCTGTTCCGGCTGCTGCCGATCTAGACTGCCGTCGATCTGGGCTGCGTCGGTCTAGCCGACTGCTTGTGTCGTTCTCGGTAGCTTCTTTGGTTTGAGACAAATAGTTGTGGTGCCCCTCCTTGTGGGAGGGGCACCACAACTATTTTTGTTTGTCTGCGTGACTTAGCAGCCTACATACACAAGGTGTTATGCAGCGAGGGCGAAGTCAGACTTGACGGCCTTCTTATCGGTTTCCTTGCGGTTGAGGCGAGGAGCGATAACGAAGCCGTAGATGAGCATGGCGACAACTGCCAGAACTCCACCAGCGAGACCGCCAGCAATGCCGCCGAGGACGCCACCAACGGGGAGGGTAACCACAGCGGTAATGCCACCAACAACAAGGAAGGCGACAATAGCCGGGAACAGGCCAAGGGAGCAAACCAGGGTGAAGACGCCGAGGAACAGGAACGCTGCAAGAGCGAACACCGGAATGGAGAGCAGAGCGATCACACCGGCAATACCGAAGAGGAGGCCAGCGATGACCAGAACGAGACCCGGCAGCAGGCCGAGACCCAGGAGGACCACACCTGCAATAAGGAACGGGGTGGAGAAACCACCGGATGGCAACTCTCCAACAGCCGCAGTCGGGATAACGCCGAACGCGATAAGAATTAGGATGATGCCGACCGGCACCCACAGAGGCAGGGTGAGGAGCATGAGGCCTGTCACGATTCCGCTAACAGCGGCAACAATGCCAGCCACTACAATGGTCAGACCAGCGACGAGAGCAACCAGGCCAGCCGGAACCGACACGATGTTGAAAGAAGCGAGCAGGAACGGAGCTTCAACGAGAAGCGCGGCAGCAGCGCCAGCGAATGCTGCTACGGCAGCGCCAGCGAGAGCACCAGCCCCTGCACCCGGAACAGCCAATGCCGGGATAGCGAGCAGCGGTACAACGTAGGGGACAACCTTAAGGACCATATCCAGGGCGCCGTTACCCTTGGGGTCTTGCGGGTCTGCCGGGGTATTCTCGGCCTTCACCAGAGTGGAAAGGCTCTTCGCGGAGAAGTCCTTGGTAGACAGGATGTCACGACCCAGCAGGTTGATGGAGTCGGACAGGAAGGTAAGAACGTCGCTTGCAGGGACAGCCGGGCTTGCGGGGGCGTCCTTGATGGCACTATCGAGAGCGTCCACCACGTGAATTGCCGGTACCTGCACAGGTGCGGGAGCTTGTGCTGCTTCCTGTGCATTTGCCACTCCACCACCGAGGAGGAGAGACAGAGCAGCTGTTGCGACAGCAGCTGCGCCGGGAATCATGAATTTCTTCACGAGAACTCCTAGAGAAAAGTTACATGCGCTCGTGCGTATGTCGATGCTAATACTAACACCACTTATTTAGTAAGTGCACAAATTTAACAGAGCGCAAATCCGGTGTTCGCCTTAATATTGGACAGTTGACCAAAGTTTACCCACTGTTCCCTAGATGATGACGAAAATGACACAGAGTGTCTACCCAGCGTCACATCCAAGAACCCACTACCCGTCTTCCCCGTCCCCGCACACGCCACCAACCAAGTAGAATTTAACACAGCCGCACCCCCACCCAAGGAGCAGCATGAGCACACCCCCCACCACCCAGCGCACCCGCCAAAACATTCTGGCCATCAGCCTCCTCGTCCTCCTCTCCCTGCTGGGCGGCTTCCTCCTACCACTGCTCCTCCTCTGGGTACTCACCTTCACCAACTTCCCAGCCTTCGGCAACAGCAACTTCATCCGCTCCCTCACCACCGTTACCCAAGTCTTCTTCTGCCTCACCACCTTCGCCGGCGCCGTCTGGGCCTACGCTGGCCGCCTCCGCACCCAACGCGGCGACAACCCCCGCTTCTGGTCCACCCACTTCGGCCCCGGCCTCCTCTCCTCCCTCTCCGTCGACGGCTTCGTCACCGTCTCCCTCGGCCTCCCCCTCGCCGCCACCAAGCTCTACCTCCACGGCATCAGCGGCGACCAAGCCTTCCGCACCCAATACCTCACCCGCCTCACCGACAGCCCCGCCCTCCACGACATGGCCTACCCAGACATGGCCCCCTACTACCCCAGCGGCTGGTTCTGGTTCGGCGGACGCTTCGCCAACCTCCTCGGCATCCCCGGCTGGGAAGCCTTCAAACCCTGGGCCATCATCTCCATGGCCCTCATGTGCAGCCTCTTCACCGCCATCTGGTGCATCATCGTCCGCCCCGAACTCGGCATCATTGTCGGCATGGTGACAGCCCTCGTCGCCACCACCTACGGCAGCACCGAACCCTACGCCGCCATCGTCGCCATGGCGCTCCCCCTCGCCTTCGTCCTCAGCTGGCACGCCATCCGCCCCTACCGCGGCGCCGCCACCAAAGGCCGCTTCGCCGCCGGCGGAGTCGCCGCCATCCTCGGCATCAGCGCCTGCACCTACACCCTCTTCACCGCCCTCGGCGCCGTCACCCTCATCCTCATGGCGCTCATCGTCACCATCCACCGCCTCTGGGTTGACCGCCAAGAACTCCGCAAACTCGCCGGCAAAAAAGTCAAAAGCCCCGGCAGGACCGGCATCAGCCCCGACCCCATCAAACTCCGCAAACTCCGCCGCCATATCTGGCAGCCCATCATCCGGCTCATCGTCATTGGCCTCGTCTCCCTCGCCATCGCCCTCATTCACTGGGGCTACTACCTAATCAGCGCCATCGGCCAACCCCGCAGTCACAGCGGCAGCGCCCTCCACTACCTCCCCAGCGACTCCGCCACCGTCCTCCTCCCCATGTTCAAGAGCGACGCCATCGGCCTCCTCTGCCTCATCGGCCTCGTCTGGCTCATCGTCACCATCCGCAGCAGCCGCATCGCCCAAGCCCTCACCATCGGCATCATCGCCATGTACCTCTGGACCCTCGCCTCCATGGGCTCCGTCCTCCTCGGCATCACCCTCCTCGGCTTCCGCGTCGCCCTCCCCCTCACCCTCACCTTCGCCATCGCCGGCATCTGCGGCATCTTCGACGCCACCCACCGCATCATCTCCGTCGCCGTCCGCCACGTCGTCATCGACGCCACCACCTCCCCCGACAACAACGCCACCCCCCTCGTCCTCAACGGACAAACCCCCCGCTACGCCGGCACCACCGACACCGAACCCAACACCCCCGCCCTCATCCTCCCCGCCGCCTTCACCTCCATCGACCCCGACGTCCGCCGCTCCTACAGCGGCCCCAACCAACCCATCCACGTCCGCCGCACCGCCCGCACCATCCAAGCCGTCGTCGCCACCATCACCCTCCTCATCGGCATCGGCTTCGCCCAAGACATCCCCACCTCCCTCAGCGACGAAATCCAAATGGCCTACACCGACACCGACGGCTACGGCGTCCGCGCCGACCGCTTCCCCGCCGGCATCGCCTCCTACTACCCCCAAGTCAACCAAGCCCTCCTGGAAGGCGCCTCCACCCGCCAAGGCCACCCCGCCCACGCCAACGACATCATCGTCCTCACCACCGAAGAAGCCCTCCTAGCCTACTACCCCTACTGGTCCTTCCAAGCCATCAGCCCCCACTACGCCAACCCCCTCGGCCTCTACGACAAACGCAACGAACTCATCGAAGACTGGGCCCTCGCCACCAGCCCCCACGGCCTCCTCCGCAAACTCCACGCAAGCCCCTTCCCCACCCCCAACGCCTTCGTCTTCCGCCGCGACGGCGACAACTACTCCCTCCTCCTCAGCGAAGACGTCTACCCCAACCAACCCAACGTCCACGACTACACCGTCTCCTTCGCCGCCAGCATCTTCCACTCCCGCTGCTTCCTCATCAAAGAAATCGGTCCCCTCGTCGCCGTCACCCGCATCTGCCAAACTCCCCAAGAAATGTCCAATGACTAGTACCCCGAACTAGTACTCTGAAGCCATGACCATCCAGAATCGCATCCTCGCCGCCACCACCACCGCCCTCCTCATCCTCACCGGCGCCAGCGCCCTTGCCACTGCCGACACCATCCCCGAAGGGCCTTTCGGCCCCCACAATCCCTTCGCCAAAGACGCCAAAGACCTCAGCTGGGGCAACAAAGACATCCCCACCAGCAGCCAAGTCCGCCGAGAAATGAAAGAAGGCAAACGGCCCCAATGCACCATCGGCCTAGCCGGTAACGAAGCCACCGCCAACTGCGTCAACAACACCGGCACCCCCTTCTTCGCCGCCGTCAGCACCACCTGCGCCACCAAAGACGCCAACGGCATCCCCACCGCCAAACCCGTCAACGCCAGCTTCGCCATCCCCGCCCACAGCAGCGGAGCCGGCATCGCCCGCTGCCAACCCGGCACCACCGCCCAAGGCATCAGCCTCACCGGACCCGTCACCCGCCACGAAGCCGAACTCATGCAGAAAAACCCCGCCGAGGTCGCCGTCAAAGCCTTCCTCTAGCGGGAGCTAGCAGGAGCCAGCAGGAACCTCCTCCGCAACAGGGAACCTTTACCTCCCCGGCGGCACTCACCGACTAGGCTAAGAGCGTGACTACCAGCACCCCCACGCCCCACGACGCCGCCCCGGCCCCCCAGGACGCCACCACCACTGGTGATAGCACCACCAGCGGTAACGACATCAGCCCCGCATCCCGCCGCACCCGCCGCCGCACCCGCCGCCGCATCGCCATCGCCGCCACCCTCACCGGCATCCTCGGCTTCCTCCTCGCCCTCGCCTCCGCCGTCCTCCCCGTGCAGCAAACGGTCGCCACCATCAACTGGAGCCAGACAAAAGAACCCACCGGCATTGTCTCCCCCCTCGTCTCCTACCTACCGCAAAACCTGGTCGTCACCCTCCCCTGTGGCAGCGTCACCGACGCCCCCACCAACAGCCTCCTCTTCTCCACCATCCCCGCCAGCTCCGCCGACGCCGGCAGTGAAGGCCTGCAAATTCGCCGCGCCCCCGACGGCGCCGGCACCGACGCTCTCTCCATCACCTCCCGCAGCCACCTCCTCTTCTCCATTCCTGTCGCGGAACTAGCCAACCAACCCGCCAACTGCTACATCACCACCACCATTCGCCCCGACGCCGCCCCCTCCGCCCCCTCCGTCTATGTTGAAGCAACCGGCAACACCTTCCCCATGCCCGGTAGCAACGGTGACGGCACCACCAACACCAGCCCCGTCGTCGGTGAACTCGCCACCGACTCCACCACCCGGCCACAGGTCGTCGGCATCTTCACCACCCTCCCCCGCGACGCTCGCATCCCCGGACTCGCCGCCACCATGGTGGTAGACACCCGCTTCTCCACCAGCCCCACCCCCCTCAAAACCGCCCTCATGGCCATCGGCATCCTCGCCAGCCTCGCCAGCCTCCTCCTACTCTGGCGCATCGACCGGATGAGCCGCCGCTACCGCCGCGACGCCCTCGCCCTCCGCGAAGACGCCGGCGAAAACCCGGCAGACCTCACCACCACCAACGCCGTGGGCGAGATCATTGACCCCAACCCCACAGCCGCTGCCGCAGATGCTGGCGGCTCCACCCAGCGCACTGCCCGGCGCAAGCAGAGCCATAACCGCGGCCGTACCGGCGTGTGGATCACCGACGCCGTCGTCACCCTCCTCCTAGTGGTCTGGCACTTCTTCGGCGCCAACACCTCCGACGACGGCTACCTCCTCAACATGGCCCGCGTCGCCGACCACGCCGGCTACATCTCCAACTACTACCGCTGGCTCGGCTCCCCCGAATCACCCATCGGCTGGTACTACAGCATCCTCCAAGGGCTCACCACCATCAGCACCGCCAGCCCCTTCATCCGCATCCCCACCCTCCTCGCCGGCATCGCCAGCTGGTTTATCATCTCCCACAGCATCCTTCCCCGCCTCGGCGCCGCCATCCGCACCAACGCCGTCGCCTACTGGACCGCCGGCATGCTCTTCCTGGCCTGCTGGATGCCCCTCAACAACGGCCTCCGCCCCGAACCCATCGAAGCCGTCCTCTTCATTGCCTGCTGGGCCCTGGTCGAACGCGCCATCGCCCGCGGCAGCCTCCTTCCCGGCGCCCTCGCCATCCTCGCCGCCACCTTCGCTCTCGGCGCCGGCCCCACCGGCATCATGTGCCTCGCCATCCTCTTCGCCGGGTTCCGCAGCTACTGGCAAAACATCCGCATGGGCATCTACACCCTGCGCTCCGCCGGCACCCCCAAAGGCCTCGCCATCACCGGCGTCTTCGCCCCCATCCTCGCCACCGGCTTCCTCATCCTCTACACCGTCTTCGCCGACCAAACCCTCGGCGCCATGCGCGAAGCCATCCGCGTCCGCACCGAAATCGGCCCCAACCTCGGCTGGTTCGAAGACAAAGCCCGCTGGATCGCCCTCTTCGGCATTACTCCTGACGGCTCCGTCACCCGCCGTTTCCCCATCCTCATCATGCTGCTCATCCTCGGCATCATGATCTACATCATCGCCCGCCGCACCCCCATCGCCGGCCTCTCCACCCCCGTCCTCACCCGTGTAGCAGGCATCAGCATCGGCTCGCTGCTCCTCCTCGCCCTCACCCCCACCAAGTGGACCCACCACTTCGGCACCTTCATCGGCATCGTCGCCGTCGTTGGGGCAGTTGGCGCCGTCCTCATGACCAACCGCGGCATCGGCATCGCCCGCAACCGCTGGCTCGCCGCCGCCGCCGTCACCGCCGTCACCGCCCTCTCCTTCACTACCAACAACGACTGGTGGTACGTCAGCCAATTCGGCATCCACACCAAACACGGTGGCCAAGACTTCCCCACCTTCCTCGGCAAAGCCTTCTCCACCTGGTTTCTGGCGCTGGCCCTCCTCTTCCTCCTCATCGCCGCCCTGCTGCACTTCTTCCCCAGCATCGACCGCACAGCCACCACCACCAGCAACACCGCCATCCGCAACACCACCTCCTGGCTCGCCCGGCAACCCCTCATGCTGGCCGTCCTCAGCACCTTCGTCGTCGTCTTCAGCATGGTCTCACTCCTCGGCGCCTTCATCCAGCGCTACCCCGCCTACACCGTCGGCTCCGCCAACCTCGCCGCCATCAAAGGCAAACCCTGCTCACTCGCAGACCAAGTACTCGTAGAACCCGACCCAGGGCGTTGGATCCTCCAGCCCGTTGACGGCAGCAACCCCACCGAAGCCCTCGCCGGCACCCTCCGCGACGGCTTCACACCCGACGGCCTGCCCGACACCATTGACGACAACCAAACCGAAATCAACACCGGCGACGCCGTAAAAACCCCCGACCGGCAAAACCACAACATACCCCCCTTCGGACTCCCCCACGACGTTCCCATACTGGGCACCTACCGGGCCGACAACCAAGTCTCCGCGCACCTCGTCTCCAACTGGTACCGGCTCCCCGCCCAACGCGACGACAGCCCACTACTGGTGCTGACCATCGCCGGCAGCCTCCCCGCCAACGCTGTACAGCTGGAATGGACGACGGATCCACTTCCTACCCCCAGCACAGCCGCAAACACCAGCACGATAAGCGCCACCAGCACTGCCGGAGCCACTGCCACTCCTGACAGCAGCTATAAGGTTGCCGGCACCCTCACCCCCATGGACCCCGGCCCCACCCCCAGCTGGCGCAACCTCCGCGTCCGCCGCCCCCACGACCTCCCCGCCGACGCCACCGCCGTCCGCCTCGTCGTCCACGACACCTCCCTCGCCACGGACAAGTGGATCGCCGTCACCCCACCACGCGTCCCCCAACTCCACACCCTCAACCAGGTGGTTGGCACCACCGACCCCGTCCTCATCGACTGGTCCGTCGGCCTCGCCTTCCCCTGCCAACGCCCCTTCAACCACCGCAACGGCATCGCCGAACAACCCAAGTGGCGCATCCTCCCCAACGGGCCCAACGTCGAATCCGCCAACGCCTGGGAAGACCGCTTCGGCGGCGGCCCCCTCGGCTGGACAGACCTGCTCTACTACGCAGAAAACGTCCCCACCTACCTCAACCACGACTGGATGCAAGACTGGGGCGCCCTCCAACGCTTCATCCCCCGAGATCCAAATGCACTACCAGCCACCATCACCGTCACTCACAAGGACGTCAACGGCCTCTACACACCCGGCACCATGCGCGACACCCCACCAACGCCCAAGCGCACCTAAACGCAAGTAGACGCTAGTAAGTGGGCGCACGAAAAAACACCCACAGACAACCAAAATACTGACCAGTAGCCAGTGACCGTACCGAAACAGTGTGAGTAGACTGGCTCTATGAGAGACAAAACACAAAAATCGCAGTATACGCGCTAGGCGCATTCATGACATTCGCCGGCGTGTCGCACATGTCCTTCAGTCGCGAAGAATTCCAAGCACAAGTCCCCAACTGGATACCCTTCTTCTCCAAGGATGCCGTCGTTCTCGGCTCAGGAGTTGCCGAAATTGGGCTTGGCCTAGGGCTTCTCGCACTCCCCAAGAAGCGCCGCGAAGTAGGCATGGCTCTAGCAGCCTTTTACACCGCCATCTTCCCCGGCAACATCGCCCAATACGCAGAACGCCGGAACGCCTTCGGCCTCGACACCGACCGCAAACGCTTCATCCGGCTACTCTTGCAAGCCCCCCTCATCGCCGCAGCCCTACACGCCGCAGGGATCCCCGCCGAAAACGAGGAACTACCCACCGGCAACTAACAACCACAACAGCGGATTAGCCGCTGCCATCGGCAAAGCCATAGTGGGTGGAACCACCACCGTTCTCTACTCATAGGACGTAGCCCGCAACGAAGAAGGATTCCAGCAGGTAGACACCAAGAAATACCCGGCTGGCTACCATCTAGTCGGTGATGTACTCAACCACACCAACGGGGACATTATGGAACTCCCCCAAAAATCCTCAACGGAACCTACAAAACCACCTGTCACGGTAACCGTAAATGATGCAGCGGCTACCGTGGTAGGTGTTGTGCGGGTACGCGCGATGCACACCCCAACACGACCGGAGTAGCTACCCCCAGTGCGCGCCGCGAGCAAACACACTGCAAATTAACACGATGACCACTCTAAAGCTATAAAGTGCAACACCGAAAAGTTACAGTTGACCCACAACACCACAAAAGACAAGGGAGGAACGGTCATGAAGTTATTGTCACGGTGTGTAGCCGCTGCCTGTGCGACTCTCCTCACGCTAGCGTCATCCGCCACTGTGTGTACGGCTGAGCCCATCCCAGAACGCCCTGACTATGTTCCTTCGTGGTTGTGGGCTGCTCTTTATGACAGTAAGGCCTACCCCTCCCTCAACCCGGATGACTTCATTGTTGTCAACGGCAAAAACGTCTACATTGGTTTCCACTACACCACTGGCTATACTTTCGACTGCGACATGGGGGCTCCTTGGGAAGAGGAGGGCGACCGCGGTATGGCATGCCTGGGCGATATGCCCACCATGGGGGCACTTCCTTTAACCCGCAGCACCTACCCCATCCCGTCCAATAACCACCGTATTCTCACCCGCATCTCCATGAGCAATGATAGTCTTCCGGTGCGGGCGGAAGCCCCCGCCTACGTCGGCGACCCCACCTTCTACGACAACACCCCCCACTTCCCCGCCGGCCACCGCCTCTACATCCCCAAAGCCGACCCCAAAAAATTCAAAGAACTCTACGGCTACGACGAACAATACAACCGCGCCCTCGTCTGTGTCTCCAAAGACACCAACAGGTTCGGCTGCCTCCGCACCGACAACCACGGCTTCTACCTCGACCAATACGGCACCCACACCTTCTAACGAATGAATACCCTCGACGCATGATTCGACATACTAAGTTCTTTAGCGCAGTAAGAAGGATGCCAACGACCTCACAAATTACACTCCGTTAGGCAGTCTCCAAGCTATGGCGACAGTATTACAGTAGACAACAAGAGGGACTATCAAATCCTGTTCCCTGGCTCCCCCCAGCAGAGGCTTCCATTGTGACAAAGCTAGCTTTTCCCCGAACGCTCGCAGCGTTGGCAGTAACTGTTGCTCTCGTACTCTGTCAGGCGGGCACTCCTAGCCAGGCGGACACTCTCAAGCAGGTCAGCGCCCCTGCCCCCAACCAAGCCCAAACGTCCCACTCCCCCTACCCCAGCACCATGTTCCCCGCCGACAGGATCCTCACCCGTCGCCAAGCCGAACACATGCTGCGCACCGAACTAGCAGACCTCCTCCACACACTCAAAATAACCAACGCAACCCCACCCAAAATAACATTGGAGCCCAGTTATCAATCTGACGAGAAGCCCGATAGACCCACCAATAAACAATCGTGGCTTGAAGCATACTTCGATATACACAGATACCTGGACGAGACCGGTAAAGGCATCCAATACAAGGACGCCGTCCGACTCACCAAAAACTCTCAATGGACCACGTACACGGGGGGATACCTTATTGATGCCCATTTCATTAATTCAGCGGGTACCGTCCAGTGTTACCTCACTATTGACTACTCGCGTATTCCTAACGAGGATGATCGTCCTAACTATCAGGCCATGACCTGTTTGACCGGCTTGTATATCGTGAGAAACGGGCGCTTGAAAGAGGTACCGCCGCAGCGCCGGAACTCACGTAAGTACTCCTGGAGACGCTCCCCACACCAAACACGCCTATGGAAGACACACGCTAACCGAAGAAGACTACAAACGGTCGCGGAATTCGTCCACGCCCTGAATGGTACAAACTTTGACGGCTTCTATACGCTCGGCCCCATGTCTGAAATTACTTTCGGATTCGCAACGAACGTAAAGACGTCCTTGGTCGAGGACATTCTAAGAAAAGCGGGCTGGCGCATAGATGTGTACACAGACCCGAAAGTAGGAGTTTCTGAATATACCGTTTTTAAAGGTCCATTACGCTGCTATTTTGAGGACTATCTCAGTATTAAGGATGACTCGGTAGACCCACCTCTAGACAGAGACCTGCTTGTCGACTGCACATCAATCGCATCAGACATCTTGTACAACCCATTCACGAGCATCCCCATCGACTACACCTTGTATATTGCGGCTAACACTATCGGCAGAGCGCTCCCCCGCCCAGTCTTCGATGACCTCAATCAAACCTTCAATCGGCCTGTTCTCTTCCAACCTGACGACCTCCCCGACATCAACTTCGCACCTAAACACGGCTGGTGGTACGAAACCGACTACACCCCCAGCTGGGCAATAACAGTAGACAGGTCATGGGGCGCCTAGAACATATCATGCCCGGTTTTCTTACTGCCCTTGCCGCCAGTGTTCTTGCTGGAGTGATGACGTTGTCCGCTACCGGATGCACGACTCATGTGCCGGAGAAACCGGAGAAGATTCCTCAAGTGATGTGGGATCTCTTGTGGGATCGGGACCAGTTGAAAGAAGCCGATAAAACCTTCTACCTCAACTCCTATAACGGGGTGGACTACACCACGTACATGTTCCGCAGCACCAACCTCTACCCCCTCGAATGTGATGCCAGCGGCACCGATCCCGCCGACGGATACCAGGTCTTTGGTTGCCAAGGCAAGGTCCCTCTGCCCGGAACACAATATGCTCCTCTTCTCAGCCCCATCCCGTCTACTCATCTCCCCACCGCCTACATGGGTGCCTCCACCGCACCGGAACCTGGTGCCATGTCCTTCAGCCTTCAACGCCCCGAACCGATGAATGCTTATGGTAAAGCTACTGAGGTCCTCCCTGTTGGCTCCAAGCTTGTCTTCCCTAAAAAAGACCCCCAAGCGTTCAAAAACGACGTCGAGTACTACTACGCGCAGCGTGAGCACCTCTACAACAGAAAACTCGTCTGCGCCGTCCCCACCCGCACCAGCATCGGCTGCATCCGCTCCGACAACCACGGCTTCTACCTCGACCAGTACGGCACCCACACCTTCTAGTCAGTAGCCGCAGCATCATATGAGAAAAGGTAGGAACGGTCATGAGGTTCTTATCCCATTGCGTAGTCGCTGCCTGTGCAGCTTTCCTCACACTAGCGTCATCCACTACCGCCTGCTCTGCTGAGCCCATCCCAGAACGCCCTGCCTATGTGCCTTCGTGGTTGTGGTCAGCTCTTTATGACAGTAAGGCCTACCCCTCCCTGGACTGGAATAACTTTGTGGTTGTCAACGGTAAAAACGTCTACATTGGTTTCCACTACACCACTGGCTATACTTTCGACTGCGACATGGGGGCTCCTTGGGAAGAGGCGGGCGACCGTGGCATGGGGTGCCTGGGATATATGCCCACTATGGGGGCACTTCCTTTAACCCGCAGCACCTACCCCATCCCATGACTACCATGATGAATGGCAAACAGACTCCCCAAACTCCAAAGGCATGGCTGTTTTTGTGCACGTGTACTACCCAGGAGAGCCACGGAAGTGAATGACATGTCTTCTTATGCTCATAGGTTTCGTAGGCTCGCCGCCATCACACTTAGCCTCACACTACTCACCGGAATCGCAACAGTAATCCCCCAAAGCCGCGCACTACTCGTCAACCGCCCCTACTGCGCTAGCCTCTATCGCACATATCTGCCTCATGGGGAATATGACTACCGCTTCAACTACAAACTTGGACTCATGTGGGAGTCACTGCACACTGCAACCCGAACAATCGAAATCCCCCACGACCCTAGAGTCGACACTGTCTACGAAGCGATTCTCCTCTCCCACGCCATTGGAACGCCTAACTATGACATAGACGAAATATCCACAGTCTGGGATAAATTTTGCCGTGTAGGAGACTATTTTATCTTTAGGGTTGACGATGAATACGGACCACTTCACTACTAGACGCGCCACTCTTGTTCTCTGCCTGTGTCTGGGGCTTATTTTTGATATCACTATCCCGCTGAGTGTGGAAAACACGCGTCTTACCGATCGCGACTTCTGCCAGGCTCTCCCCACCCGGCTCCCTCTCGATACCACGCCTTCAACCCCCGCCGACGCCGTTAGCACCATGGCGTCCCTGCGCAGTACCTATCACCTCAGCAACAAAGCCCAACTCCTCACCTCCTTCTACATGATCTTCTCCATCCACCACCACAACATCTACAACGAATACCCCCACCACACCCACTACCTCACCCGCGCAGAAAAAACAGCCCTCCACGACATCTACCAGCACTGCGGACTACCACAATGAGTGCACACACCTCCCTGCAACACCTCAAAACACTCCCCCTCGCAGCACTTGCCAGCATAGTGTTCGCCACCAGCCTCCTAGTAGGTACCGGCCTCGGCTTCGGATTCCGCGCCGCCCACCACACCCTCGCCGACGCGCACAGTTGCCTCACCATACACGACAACCTCTGGGACACCTACCGCAACCACCCAGATACTCTCACCCGACAACTCGCGCTCGAAGAAACCTACCAACTCCACGACATCCGCGCCGCCAAACACGTCTCCCCCACCATCCGCCAACTCACCACCACCATCCTCAGCCTCGACGCCATCTACATCGACTCCACCAACCCCGACTACACCACACCCCCACTGACACCCACCCAATACACCCACTACACCCACCTTCTCGCAAAAAACCGCACCGCAATCCGCCACCTCTGCTACAAATAAAAACTAGTCAGCAGACCACTCCCCACTCTCAGCACCGTAGCTCCCCGATCAAGAAAGCACCCCGCCCGCCTAGGGACGCGGCCCAACCACACAGCAACCCCCACGAATCCCCAATAGAAGAACACACCACGGGAAAGGAGCCCATTCTATGCCGGGAATGTTTGAGCTCATGTTTTCCGTACTACTGTCTCTCCTCTGTATCTTCGTGGTATTTCGCTCCCCCCGACTCAGCGAACGCAGCCCACAATCCCGCCTCTTACTGTCTCTAGCAGCAGCGCTTATTGTTCTGCCGGGCAGCATCCTGGTGTCGACAGCATTAGAACAGGGTTTTAAACTGCGCAACAGAACACAGGTCATCCTCATCTTCGCTGCCGTCATTATCGTCGTGGCAGTTATTCTACTTTTTATCTCCATACGGCCATCCACCTGGAAAGGATGGACAAAACTCGTGCTCCTTGTCCTCGCGGTCTGTTGCATAGGAACATGGGGCTGGATGATGGCAATGATGTTCTACATGGGCTCCTATAACCCACTAGAACTCGCAAAATACATAGGACCCACATAACCCCCTAACGGCGTGCTACCCGTAAGTCATAAAGCTCCTGCATGTTCACCCATATTGCAGGAGCCCTAGAGAATAACTTCCCTAGTCGCGAAGCTGCATCAGCAGCACTGTCCGCTTCACCATGAACGACTCTAGAAACGTGATACCCGCTCAACCCGATGTCGCTTGTCAGCCGATACTGACTTTTAATACGAATGGAATAGACAGAGGAAGGAACCTGACGAGCTTCCACAAGAGTATCAGCCTCCAATACCAGCATCGCACGCCGTCTAGGTATCAGCCGCAACACTCTCTACAGAAAACTCGCTACCACCAAAGAGAGCATGGCCTGATGACTCGATAAGTGTTCTCATACAGCAAGAAGCATGGTAAAGTCCGCTCCCAACGAGTAGCGACCAGCCGAACACTCACATCTTCTGCCATCTCGCTCATCCTTCCTCAAGACCTTTATCCCCATCAATCGTCTTAAGTGGCCGAGCATCTTTTACCGGCTGCGGACCGGCGACCACCGACACCGATTCTGTTGGGGTTGGGTTACCAATCGGAGCAGATTAGCGGCCCATCTTGATGCCATAAGTCACAAGATAATCCACACAATTGTCGATTTCGTCAAAGATATAGGCACGAGCAAGCAAGTCGTTAAAACGCTCCGACACCCCTTTGTTGCCCTCCTCATAAGGAACAGCAAGGACTGTACTATCGCCGAGAAGAATATTCGCAGACAATAGCGCGGTGCGTTTATTACCATCGCCGAATGGTTGCGCCTTCGCCAACAACACAAAAAGTGCTGCTGCTTGACGGCTCGCAGAGGACTCCCGCTCTGCTCGTCGGATGAGATTTCTCAGACCTGCTAAGTTAGTCCCGGCAGGCCGGTGGTCACCATAAACAGTCGCCACACCAATGTTGCTGTCATCTGTTCTAAAAACGCCCGGATACAGCGCTGCTGAACGGGTCATAGCGGCATTGACCTCGACGATTGCTTCTGCAGTAACAGGCTTCCTAGCAGCCCGATACTGGACGACAATATGTGCCGCATCTCGAAGATCTTGCAATAACTGAAGATCTGCTCTGCTAGAAATCTGTGTGACGTCGCCATTCTCAAGAAACGTCAATGTGGCCAGATGGCCGCTTCGGAGATTATCAAACACCTTTCCGGCTGTGTAGATAACGTCCGACATCTCCCTCGTCTGCATCATCCCTACACCTCCACATACGACAGGTCCGCTACATTGTCCTGCCCCCGGTAACGTGTTCGAGAATAGCAGCTCGGTGGGTAGAATTGTGGGCATGTCTGAGCCTGCACCTCACATGCCCCGCCACGCCGACACCACCGCCGCGCACACCACCCCCACCGGCCCTGCCGAGCCCACACAGGCGGCCCCCGCGCAGCACACCACCCCCACCACAAAGCGCCGGACCGCACCCGCTTTCTGGAACCTCAAAGCCGCCCGGCTCACCGCCGCCATCACCGGCTTCCTCGGCATGGTCCTCTTCATCCTCGCCCCCTTCCTGCCGGTCAACCAGACCACCGCCACCCTCACCTGGCCGCAGAACAAGAGCGTCAAAAGCGTAGAGGCGCCGCTCATCGCACACAGCCCCCAAAGCATCACCCTGGATGTACCGTTCTCGGCCGTACACGCCATGAAAGGCCAAAAAGACGGCATCATCGCCAGCACCCTCCCCGGACAATCCACCCAAGCCACCCGGCGCGGCCTCTTCGTCCGCGTCTCCGAACGCACCGTGGACGTCCTCTCCCGCGACACCCCCCTCGTCACCCTCAGCAGGTCAGACGTCGAAGCCGCCCACAACGGCACCATCCACGTTGACGTAGACAAGAACGGTGCCCGCGCCACCGTCACCGGTCTCAGCGCACCCGTCACCTACACCTCCGACGACTCCCACCTCCGCCCCATCACCATGGGCATCTTCTCCGACCTTCCCCTGGACACCCCGCAGGCAGCCGTCCAGAACATGAAGATCACCGTCCACATCGACACCCGCTTCACCACCGAACCCACCCTGGTGAAACTCCTCGCCATGATCTTCGGCGTACTCTGTATGATCCTCAGCTGGATCGCCCTGGCCCGCATCGATGCGATCGTCCAACCCACCCCCTTCGCCCCCACAGGCTACATCCGCGCTGACGGCACCATCCGCAGCCACTGGCGCAGCTTCACCGCCCTCGATGCCGTCGTCTACGCCCTCCTCATCATCTGGCACTTCATCGGCGCCAACACCTCCGACGACGGCTACATCCACACCATGGTGCGAGTAGCCAACCAAGATGCCGGCTACATGGCCAACTACTACCGCTGGTACGGCGTCACCGAATCCCCCTTCGGCTCCCCCTACTACGACATCCTGCAAGGCTTCGCCGCCGCCAACCCCACCAGCCCCTTCGTGCGGCTTCCCGCCCTCATCTGCGCCATCATCACCTGGATGCTCATCTCCAAGGCCATCATCCCCCGCCTCGGTGAAGGCCTCCACGCCCGCAAAATCACCACCTGGACCGCCGCCGGCGTCTTCCTCATGTTCCACATGGCCTTCAACAACGGCATGCGGCCCGAACCGTTCGTCGCCATGATGGCCATCCTCACCTGGGCACTGCTCGAAAAGAGCATCACCACCCACCGGATGCTGCCCGCCACCGCCGCCGTCCTCACCGCCGCCCTCGCCCTCTCCGGCAACCCCACCGGCCTCATGGCAGTCGCCGCCCTCGCCGTCTCCATCCGGCCCCTCCTCCACATCATCCGCGAACGCCGCCCCCACGTTGGCCTCGCCGCCCAAATCGGCCCCATCGGCGCCTCCGGCTTCGCCGTCCTCACCTGCGTCTTCGGCGACCACAACATTGGCGCCGTCATGGAAGCCACCCGCGTCCGCGGCGAAATCGGCCCCAACATGCCGTGGTACCGCGAAGTCCTCCGCTACTTCTGGCTCTCCATCCAAACCGTTGACGGGTCCATGTCCCGCCGCCTTGCCGTCTTCACCATGCTGTTCTGCCTCATCGTGGTGACGGTCGTCCTGCTCCGCAACCGCGAAATCCGCGGCACCCTCCCCGGACCCAGCTGGCGCGCCCTCGGCATCACCTACGGCACCCTCCTCCTCATGACATTCAGCCCCACCAAGTGGACCCACCACTTCGGCGCCTACGCTGGCATCGCCCCCGTCCTCGCCGCCCTCGCCGCCCTCGCCATCGGCAACACCGCCCTGCACTCCCGCCGCAACCGCAGCCTCGTACTGGGCGCCATGGGCTTTGTCCTGGCCTTCTCCCTCGCCACCGTCAACGACTGGTGGTTCGTCAGCCAATACCACATCCCCTGGTTCGACAAAGTCCCCCAAATCCACGGGGTGGAATTCTTCAAGATCGTCATGGTCGTCGCCGTCATCGCCTTCCTCGTAGCAGGCTGGCAGCACGTCACCCAAGACTTCACCGAAACCAAAGAACCCTCCACCGCCAAAGGCCGCGAACGCCTCCGCACCCTCGCCGCCGCACCCATCACCGTCGTCGCCTGGTTCACCGTCGTCTTCTACCTCCTGAGCTTCGGCAAAGCCGCCATCTCCCAACACCCCGCCTACTCCATCGCCAAAGGCAACCTAGGAGTACTAGCCGACCACAGCTGCATGATGGCAGACGACGTCCTCGTCGAACCCGACCCCAACAAAGGCATGCTGAAACCCCTCCCCCACCAGCAGTGGGAACGCACCCCCGAAGACAATAACCCCATCGCCCGCGGCCCGCTCGCCGGACCCGGCACCTACAACTTCGAAGCCTGGGGCGTCCCCGACCGCGTCCAAGCCGACCCCGTCTTCGTCCAACAAGGCACCGCCGGCACCAACTACAAGCCCGAAGTGCCCCCCACCAAACAAAGCGGCCAACCCGGCGGCAGCGAAGGCGGCCTAGACCCCAACCTGGGCGTCAACGGCTCCCGCGCCAAACTGCCCTTCGGCCTCAACCCCCAAACCACCCCCGTACTGGGCTCCTTCCAATACGGCGCCCAACACTCCGCCAAACTCCAAACCGCCTGGTACAGCCTACCCAAGGCAGACCCCGAGCACCCCGTCATCGTGTTCACCGCCGCCGGGCGCCTCAAGTACCTCAACGTCAACGGCATCGAATACTACGGACAACCCGTCTACCTGCAATACGGCATCACCCAACCGGACGGCTCGGTGAAGATGCTCGGCCAAGTCCTCCCCTACGACGTCGGCCCCATCCCCGCCTGGCGCAACATGCGCATCCCCCGCAACGTGATCCCGCCCGAAGCTAACGCCGTCCGCCTGGTCGGCGAAGACACCAACCTCGACCCCGACCACTGGGTAGCCGTCACCCCGCCGCGCCTGCCGCACCTGGTTACCCTGCAGCAGTACGTCGGCTCCTCCGACCCCACCCTGCTGGACTGGGAAATCGCCCTGCAGTTCCCCTGCATCCGCCCCTACACCCACTACGCGGGCGTGACCGAGCGACCCAAGTGGCGCATCACCCCCGACCGCGCCTCCACTGTCAACAACACCAACACGTGGGAGGCCACCGAATTCGGCGGCTCGCTGGGCATTACCGAAGGGCTCAGCCGCGCCGAAGAAGTGCCCACCTACCTGAAGGACGACTGGGGCCGCGAGTGGGGCAGCCTGGAACGTTTGGAGCCCTACGGCACCCGCCAACCCGGCCTGCCCAAGCGCGCCACCATCCAGCACGGTACGGAGAAACGCTCCGGCCTGTGGAACCCCGGCAAAATGAATATAGGTTAGAGCAGCGGCACCTCGTGCTTGCGATGCGGGGTGAGCAGCTCCTTATCCCGCAGCTGTGCAAAAGCCTTCCGCAACATCAGGCGTGTATCAGCCGGCTCAATAACAGCATCAATGTAGCCGCGCTCCGCCGCAATGTACGGGGTAGCCATGAAAGTGTTGTACATGTCGATGAACTGCTGGCGGATCTTCGCGCCCTCTTCCGGGCCAGCCGCCTCAATCTCGCGGCGCTTCAGCAAATCCACCGCACCCTCGGCACCCATCACCGCAATGCGAGCAGTCGGCCAGGCAAAGTTAATATCCGTGCCCAAGTTCTTAGAGCCCATCACGGCGTAACCACCGCCGTAAGCCTTCCGCAGCACCACCGTCACCTTCGGCACCGTAGCACCCACAATGCCGGCCAGGAACTTGGCGCCACGGTGAATAACACCGTTCTTCTCCTCCTCGAAACCGGGGAGGAAGCCCGGCACATCCACCACGAACACAATGGGAATGTTGTAGGCGTTGCACAGGGCCACGTGGCGGGCCGCCTTCTCGGCAGCGCGCGCATCCAGGCAACCCGACAGCACCTTCGGCTGGTTGGCGATCACACCCACCGGGCGGCCATCCACGCGGGCGAACGCCGTCACCACGTTGGCGCCGTAGCCGGGGGTTACCTCCAGCACGTCACCATCGTCAAAAATCTTCACCAGCACATCCATCACGTCGTAGGAGGCGTTGTCGGAGTCCGGGATGATGGTGTTGAGGGACAGATCCGAGTCCGTCACCTCCGGTTCCAGGCCGGTGCGGCCCAGCGGAGCGGGATCGCTGGAGGAGGTGGGGAGGAAGGACAGTAGCCGGCGCACATAGGAGAATGCCTCGTGCTCGTCTTCGGCCACGTAGTTGACGTTGCCGTACTCCATCTGCTTCTCGGCAGAACCCAGTTCCTCCATGGTGATGTCTTCGCCGGTGACGGAACGGATAACGTCCGGGCCGGTGACGAACATGTAGGAGTCCTTAGTGGCCACCACGAAGTCGGTGGTGACGGGGGCGTAGACAGCACCGCCCGCGCACTTGCCGAGCATGATGGAGATCTGCGGCGACAGACCGGACAGTGGGTACTGGCGGCGGCCGATCTCGGAGTACATGGCTAGGGAGGTGACGGCGTCCTGCACGCGGGCACCGCCGGAGTCATTAATTCCAATGACGGGGCATCCAATCTTGATAGCCAAATCCATTGCGGCACAGACCTTCTTACCAAAAGCCTCGCCAACGGAGCCACCGAACACAGTGTTGTCGTGGGCGTACACCACCACCGGACGACCATCGATGGTGCCATGGCCGGTCACCACACCGTCACCATACGGGTTCATGGGGTTACCCGGCATCTTCGCCAAACGCCCCATCTCCACAAAGGAACCCTTATCCAGCAGGGCATCGATACGCTGGCGCGGAGTGGTCCGCCCCAGGGCGGCACGCTTCGCCTTCGAGCGCTCGCTACCAGGGTCCTCCGACTGCGCCATCTTGACCCGGAGGTCAGCCAGCTTTTCAGCGGTGGTCATGCTCACAGTTGCTGTCCTTTCTGAGTGCATAACTAGTCTAGTCCACCTGCAACTATCCCAGTAGTTAAGGCAAGGCTACCGCAGCAGCACCGCCCACAAACACAGTTACGTTAACGCGGTTGAGTTAAGACGGTTAAGCCACCTTGGTTAAGCCAACGCCTTATTAATGAGCTTCTCCATCCACTGCACAATCCACTGCGTCGCCGTCATCCCCCGCACCACATTCGGATTCGTGTTGTACTCCCCATGCACCGGATTCTGGGAAAAGAAGTTCGTACCCCTCCGCACCAACGTCAACGGGTTCATCGTCGCATTACAAATTATGTCCTTCGACGAACACAACTGGTAGGTGCGGTCATTCAAAGACCCAAAACCATCACCCCGCCGGCCCTTCATCGTGGCATCCGACCCCGACAAGAACCCCAAACCGGTACCCACCAGGCCCAACGCCGCCTCCAGGCCCTCGCCCTGCAGCGGCTCACCCGGGTTAATACCCTGGTCATTCACGCGGCGACCATCCGCCAACAACGCCGCACCCAGCACATTCTTCGCCGGCACAGGACCGCGGTCATTGCCAATCTCGGAGGCAACGTCACCAGCAATAACAGCACCCTGCGAGAAGCCCGTCAGCACAAACTGGGTCGCCGGGCACTTCTGGTGCATACGGTTCATCTCCGCCACCAGACGCGCCTGGCCCTGGTCGCGGGAATCGTTATAGCTGGCCTCCTGCATCGAACCGGGGTTACGGAACTGCGCCACATAAGGGACGGTGTAGACGCGCACCCGGGCGGCACTGTAGCGCTGCTGCAGCGGATTGGTGACGTTCAACAGCATGGCGTTCCGGCGAAAATGCGGGTGAATCGGGTCGTCATCCGCAGAGGACTCGTAGGTGCCTGGCACCGCCAGCACCTCCACCTGCGGGCAGCCCGGAGGGTTCACCGCCTCCTTCTCCGTACTGGGCCGGTTGCCCACCACATTCCACAACAGGGCGGCAACAACCACCATCACCACCACCAGCGCGAGGACGCCAATGATGATGTTGCGTTTCTTCTTCGGGCGTGGGCCAGCGGCCTTCCCCCACATAGTGCATCCTTCCAGGATCAAAGCGCAGAGTTCAGGTAGGCCTTCACTCTACCGGCAATAATGTCGGATTGCCGTACGGGTCAAAATATCGGTGGTCTGCTGCGTATCCTGGGAGGCTTTCCCTTGCTGCGCGAGCTGCCCTGCTACAGCCCGCGCCAGCACAGAGTTGAACCGGCCGTTCTCCGCCTTCCCCTGGCACAGAGACTTGCCGGTTCCAATCAACGAATCCTCCACACCGTCAACCACAATGCCCTGGGACCGGAGATCTTGCAGGTACTCCTTGTCCTGGGCAGTGCGCATAATAGTGGAGGGTCCGGGGTAATCCTCCGGCAGCTCACTGGGCCGCGCCGGATTGGTGCCGCTCGAGGGAGAACTACTGGAGGATGTCTGGCGGGAGTTATCCGTCAACAGCGCATCGCCGGTGCCGGACACTTCCGAATGACCGCACGCGGTAAGGCCTGTCAGCCCCAGCAGGAGGGCCGCAGTGAGGGCGCCGCTACGGAGCAGAGGACGACGGTTACTCTCTCGCATGATGAAGTCCTTACTTCTTGTGGTAGGTGGCGGTGTTGTTCTTCGCGGTCCACTCAATGCGACCATGCTCGAACTGGGAGACGGCACCCTTCTTGGTGCGCTGCTCATCCGAGGTGGGCCAGCCGAGCTTGCCGGAACTGTAGCCCAACTCCTTGTACTTCTGGAGGATCGTCCCCCGCACCCAGTGCGCCCCCGTCTGGAACGACCAGTACAGGCGACCGCCCTGGAAATCCTGGTAGAAGCCCCGCTTATCGCGGGTGGGGTGTTCCTCGTCCAGAGGGAGGCCCAGTACTGAACCCGACGAGCCCATGTGCTGGTAGGCCTCATTCAGCTTGCCCTTCACCAGCACAGCGCCCGTCTCCGGGGACCAGAACACGCGGCCATGCTCGAAGTTTTGCGCACGCCCGCCCGGCACCGGGTACTCGCCGGTGAGGCAGCGGCCGGCCGACTTCGCGATCTCCGGATGGCCATCCAGGTACTTCCGAATATCGCCCTTCGTCTGGCACTTGGGGTCATTCTTGGGAACCTTATAGGGGATCGGCTTCTTGGGGTCCCGCCGGTTGAGTTCCGCCGTCACCTCCGCAGAAGGAGGAGCCACCCGACGCCCCGCCTTACTCTGCTTCTGCTTCGGCTTGGGGTTGACGGTGGCGTCCGCACTCTTCGCGAAACTGGCCAGCGAATCGCTGTAGCTCAAGTCGCCCGCCACTTTGCCGGACGTGGGGTGGCCCAGCGCCTTCAGGATCTGCGGCAGAGACTGGTTGAACTCGAACTGCCAATACGGCCACGAGTGGGTGCCGGAGGGGCGGAACTTCGCAGTGACCGGCACCCCCGCCTCCTGGGCGGAACTGACGAACGTCTTAGAGGTCAGCTGCGCCAAAATCTCCAGCGCATAGGCGGCATGGTCCTGCGGAATACCGTCCACCTCCGACGGCTTATCGTAGGGGCCAGTATTGCCGGATCCCGCCGACACGTAGATACTCTTGCCGGCTAGCCGCTGCACATGCAGCTTCGGGTCGTGTGCCTGCCAGTTCGCAGACTGGTAGGGACCCCACATTTGGGTTGCACTGTACTTGGGCTTCACTTCCTGCATGGCCTGGTTGATGGCCTCCCCCATGCCATCGGAGGAGGTGTCCAAGTAGCCAGAGTAGGAACCGACGAAACGGTAAAGGCTGGGGTGGCGCTCCGCCAGGTTGACGGCCGCCGTGCCCCCCATGGACAAGCCCGCCACCCCAGCACTGTTATTGATACGCCAGTGGTTCCGCAGCACATTGGGCAGTTCCGTCGCCAGGAACTTCTCCCACTGCATAGCGTTCTTTGTCTCAGGGGACTTCTGCCAATTGGTGAAGAAGGAGGCGGGGCCACCAATGGGGAGAACCACCATGAGGTCGGTGCTGTCGACCGTCTTTACGAGGTTCGTGTATTTCGTCCAGCCGCTGAAGGAGGTGGAGGCGCGCATACCGTCCAGCAGGTAAAGGGCCGGGTAGGAGAGATTCGGGTTGGCTTTGAAGCTACGCGGGAGCAGCAGTTGCACTTGCCGCACGCACTGCATGGCGGGGCTGTAGATCCAGAGAGCGACGTGCCGGGGGGAAAGCCACTTGGTCTTGGTGATGGTGGGCTCCCCCGCAGCCTGAGCGAAGAATCCCGCCATAGGGCCGACGTGGCTGGTTGCCCCCAAAGTGGGGACGACGACGGCGGGGGTGGCGATGAGTAGTGATGCCGCGATGAGGGCGCTGGTGGCGCGCACGGAGCGGAGAGGACGAAGCATCAGGAAACCTCACAAGTGAACGATAGGGGCAGTAGGTACAGGAGCCGGGTAGCGTGCCCTGTACCTATGTGTCCTAGCTGTCCATCCGCGGGTTCCCCTCCCCCGGATTGATAACCAGTATGTTGTGGTGTGTGGTGCCACGCAGCGCGAACTGTGGGGCACAGTGTGCTGGTGGAGCAGTATGTGGTGCCACCCGCGAGAGATCATGGCCGTTAATCAATTCTCGCGGGTGGCCAGCCTTGTTAGCTGATGGCGGACTTTACGTACGGGTAGGCCATGCGCAGCTGATCGCGCCAGTAGCCCCAGTTGTGAATGCCATTAGCCATAAAAATGTGACGGCACGGAATGCCGAGTTGTTCCAGCCGGTCCTTCATGAGTATGTGCTGCTGGCGGGCAACACCTTCCAGAATGAAACCGACAGTGGTGTTGAAAGCCTCCTGGACGTTGCTCGGGTTGTCATAGCGTCCCGGCAGGCCGGTGGCGGAGGACATGAAGAGCTTCAAACCACGCAGCTTTTCGGCGTTGACGTATGGGTCGTTACGCTGCCAGGTGGGGTCACTGTAGGGGCCCCACATGTCCTGCAGGTTGTAATTGCCGGCATCGTTGGCGGCGTACTGGAGAGCCTGCTGCATGATGGGGTCGGAGACGTTCATGTAGCCGGAGAAACTGAGCGCCTGCCTGAAGTAGGGCTTGTGGTAGATGGCCAGGGTGAAGGCGGCGGATCCGGACATGGAAAGACCGCCGATGGCGTTACCGGAGTAGGCCACGCCGAAGCGGCGGTTCAGGTAACCGGGGAGTTCCTTGGTGAGGAAGGTTTCCCATTTATAGGTGTACTTCTGGCCATTGGTAGAGGACTTGCGCTTCCAGTCCGTATAGAAGGAGGTTTCGCCGCCCACCGGCATCACCACAGTGATGTTGGAGTTGACGAAGATGCGGGGGGCGCCGCCACCATGGGACCAGCCGTTCCAGTCGTTGCGGGCACGCATGCCGTCGAGGAGGAAGAGTGCGTGGCTTCCCCCGTATTTGGCGGGCTGAATTTGCACCCGGATCTTGCGGTGCATGGCGTTGGACCACACTTCACACTGTTGGACCCAGTGGTTGACGGGATCCCATTCACAGCGACGGTTAGAGGAGTTGTCGCGGCGGAGCGCAGCACGGTTGTCAGCGTTCGCAGTGGGAAGATCGACACCCATGCCGGCGACCAAGGAAATAGCGAGGAGTGTTGCTCCGGCAGATGCCACCCACTTATTTCGCTTGTTCACGGTCATACTTTTTTCCCTAGCGCTCATACTCTGTTTATCGGCATGCGGATAGCCGCTGTTACCCAGCTTAGCCAGCTACGAGCACGTGGTGGGTACTCACAGGAAACCTCGGTGGGCCGAATACAGCTGAAAAGATGCTGGGCAGACAGGTCTGCCGCTCTTTTGACTATACAAAACTAAATCACTTTAGTCACACTAGTCACACCATTATTTTTTCCACTTTTTGGAAACCCCACGGAAACACCCACATCCCGACGCACGAGCCCACACCCACACAGCATCAGCAGCACCCCCCATCACCAGCAGCATCTCCTATCACCAGACGGCCCGCCCAGCACCAGCAGTGCTTACCTACTATTACCAGACGGTCCCAGCAGTACCCGCCCAGCGCCAGACGGCCCCACTTTACCCACCAAACACGTACACAGCCAGCACAATACACACCAGCCACAGCAGGGCAATCACCTGCAGCACATGGTCCTTCAACGCAATGTCCTCCGGGGCGCCGGCCTCGCCACGGTCCACATCCACCGCATAACGCATCACCGCAATCGCCCACGGCACCATCGAAATCTCATACCACAAGCTCGCACCCTGATCCGCCGAAGGCATCTGCCCCTGCTGGAACGCCCACAAGGAATAGCAGAGAATCAGCGCCGTCGCGGACATCGTCCAGACAAACCGCAAGTAAGTACCGGTATAGGACTGCAACACCTTACGGATCTGCCGGCCCTCCCGCTCCGCCAGCATCTTCTCCGCATAGCGCTTACCGCTGGCCATAAAGATCGAGCCGAACGCCATCACCAGCAGGAACCACTGGGAAAGCGGCACATCGGACGCCACCCCACCAGCAATAGCGCGCAGCAGGAAGCCCGAGGACACCAACACAATGTCCAGCACCATCTGGTGTTTCAAGCCGAAGCAGTAGCCCAGCTGCAACACAATGTAGACGGCAACAACAATGGCCAGTGGCCCACCGGAGAGGAAGAATCCCAGCAGCACCGCCGCCAGCATGAGGACAATGCCCATAGCGTAGGCAACACCCAGCGGCAACACCCCAGAAGCAATGGGGCGGAAGCGCTTCACCGGGTGCGCCCGGTCCGCCTCCACATCCCGCGCATCGTTAATGAGGTAGATGGACGAGGACGCCAAGCAGAACGTGATGAACGCGTAAAGAACCTGCAGCAGCACCTGCGGATCCGTCACCACCTCCGTACCAGCAGAAATGGGCGCCATCAGCACCAGCACATTCTTCACCCACTGGCGTGGGCGAAGCGCCTTCCACATGGCCTCCGCCAGATTCCTCGGAGGCCGCAGCTGCCGGCCCTCCTTCTCCATCTCCGCCGCCGACGCAGTTTCCTCAAACATCACATCGTCGGCAGTGTCGCTATTGGCATCCGCCGCATGGGTGGACTGGCTAGCACTATCCGCCATCGTTCATGTCCTTTCCACTGGAAAGACTAACGGTGGGAAACCTACCCCGTAGGCTTCCCACCGACAGCCACATGGCTACAGGCCGAGGCTCTCGCGACGCTCGGTAATGTTGCGGGCGATCTTGCCCACTTCCGGCTCATCGATCACCGACAGGTGGTCGCCCTTCAGCCGCACCACGGTAAGATCCTTCACGATCTTGCCCCAGCCGCCATCCGGATCAATGTTGGCGTAGCGCGGCTCCAGCTCAATCGCACCGTCGTGCATCCGCTCCGCCCGATACAAGGTGACGGGCACCTGCACAGACGCCCACGTGTCCATATCCAGGTTGGCGAGCATCCGGTTATCGACAAAGGAAGCACGCTGGTGCTCCAGCACCGCCGCCGACACACCCGTGTTCGACAAGTCCGCGGTGGCTGCCATCTGGGCAAACAGCTTCATCATGCCGTTTTCACCCTGGGCGTCCAGAATGTCATGAGGCACCTGGAAGTTCACACCGTAGGTCTTCTGAATGAAGGAAGCATAGCGGTCCCAGCGAGCGTGCAGTTCCTCACGGGTGCCGGGATCCGGCTCGGAGGGCTGCACCGTGTCGATGAGGAGAATAGCGGACACCTCGTCACCTGCGGCGATAAGCTGCTTAGCCACCTCATAGGCGAGAGCGCCACCCAGCGACCAGCCACCCAAGGTGTACGGGCCTTCTGGCTGCACCTCCTTGATGGCCGGCACATACTCGGCAGCACGCTCCTCCAGCGGGCCTTCCACCCGCTCCAGGCCAAACACCGGAATGTCAGCGGGCAGGTCATCCACCAGCGCAGAATACTGGGCGGTGGTGCCACCGGCCGGGTGGAAGAGGAACAGTGCCTTAGAGTGCTGGCCCTCGGGGAAGTCCCGCAGGGTACGCACCAGGCCATCCACTTCCTTCTCCAAGAAGGGGCGAATAATGTTGGCGAGCTGCTCAATGTTCGTCACATCCTGCAGCAACACCGGGTCAATGTCGGAACCGGTACGCTCCGCCAGACGCTCCGCCAGCTTCGCGCGGGTCTCGTCACCGATCTGTGGTAGGGGCCGCATCACGTCGCCGGCAGACTCGCCGGTGACGGTAACCCAGGTGGAGAAAGCCAGGCGCTCGGAGGCGTCGCGCGGGGGCACGTCCGCACCCGCACCATTGCCGGCATTACCGGCGGCAGCATTCTCGTCGGCCTTCTTCTCAGCCAGCTTCTGGGCGGATACCTTGGAGGCTTCTTCATCCGAAAGTCCCTGCGACTGGGCATCACGCACATTGGAGATGTACTCGGCGACGTCACCAATGGTGGAGGAACGCACCACCATAAGGTCCAGTTCAGGAATCTGGAACTCATACTGGATACGGTTCTTAATGCGGATTGCCATCAGAGAGTCGAGGCCCAACTCCATCAGCGGCAGTTCGCTCGTGAGGTCCTCCGGGTTGTACGCCAGGTTAGTGGCAACAATCTTGGTCAGGTGCGCCACCACGGTTTCGCCGCTGGCGGGGTCATAGAACTCGTCATCCGTGTTGTTTTCCGCCAGCGGATCCTCGGGGCCAAACTCATCCGCATCCGGCTTCGCAATGTCAATGACGGACACCGCATTCGGATCCCCCACGGTGACGGCAGCGGAAGCCAGCGGGCGGGACTCGCCATTCAGCTGGGTGAAGATCTCCACCGTGGCGCCACCCTCCTGCGGGTCGAGGATGGTGATGTAGCGGGACTCCGGCACATCCTCGCCATCCAGCTGCCAAGAGGTGACGACACCGTCCTCACCGAAGCAGTATTCGGCGGCGGACTGGGCCAACACCTCCAGCTGCTTCACAGCCTTATGCTGGGCTTTCCACACGTGCTGGCCGGTGGGCAGTAGAACGTGCGCACCAGGCAGATGGGAGTCGTTAGCACCGGACAAGCGGGCGCCAGTCCAGCAGTACTTGCGCTGGAATGCAGTGCGCGGCACATCCGCATACTCCTGGGTGAGGGCCAGGTTGCGGAGGTTAGCGTGATGCCCGGCGGCAGCCAGTTGGGCGATAGCCCGCACCAGGGTGTTGGGCTCATATTCCTTGCGGCGCAGCGTGTAGAACAGCTTCGCGTTGGGGATGTTGGCGGCGTAGGTGGCGGCCGCGACAGAGAGGATAGCCACCGGGTGGGCGGACACCTCCATGAAGCAGGTGTGGCCGGCCTCGCAGGCCTGGCTGACCGCCTGGGTGAACCAGACAGAGTGGCGCATGCCCTTGGCGAAGTACTTATAGGTGGTGGGGGTATCGCCCACCTGGTACACGGCATCCTTGTCGATGGAGGAGAAGAGGGTACAGCGCAGCGGACGCGGTTCGATGTCAGCAATCTCGCCGATGAGCTCACCGATCAGCGGGGCCACCATGGAGGTGTGGCCGGCGCCGTTGACACTCAACATGCGAGCAAACTTGCCGTGCTCGGTGGCGTAGTCCACGAAAGCCTGCACGTCCGGCTTCTTGCCACCAATAGTGATCTGGGTGGGGGCGGCGTAGACGGCCGGCTCCACCGTGTCGAACGTACCGGGGTTATCGGCGACAATCTGGGCGATAACCCCGGCGGAGTATTCAACCAACGCCATGCCGCCCTGCTCATCCTCGGAGAGAGTGGCCTCGCCCTCGCCCAACAGGCGGGAGCGGACGCAGATGACGCGGACGGCGTCGTCCAGGCTGAGGCCACCGGCAGCGTAGGCGGCGGCGACTTCACCCATGGAGTGGCCAATGACGGCGGCGGGCTGGCAGCCGAAGTAGGTGAGGGTGTCGGTGAGGGCTACCTGGATGGCGAAGATGCCGTCCTGGGCAGTTTCGGTGTCCCAGTTGAGGGCATCGGTGAGCATGATCTGCCGAATGTCCTTGCCGGACTCCTCCTTGATGAGGGCGGCAACGTTATCGAGGGAGGCTGCGAAGATTCCGCCGAAGTCTCCCCGGAACTTGTCGGCAAGGTAGAGGCGCTTGCCCATCTTGCGGTGTTGGCCGCCGAAGCCGGAGTACACCCACACCGGACCTTCCAGGGCAACATGGTGGCCGGAGTAGACGTCCGGGGATTCGGTGCCTTCCGCGATGGCCTGCAGGCCGGCGATGGCGGAGTCCACGTCGGTGGCGACGACTTCCTTGCGGAAGCGACCAATGGAGCGGGTGGAGAGGGTGTGGGCGACGGCGGCAAGGTCGACGTCGCGGTTATCCTCCAGCCAGTCCGCCACATGCTTGGCGGTTTGGCGGGCACGGGTGGAGAGGGTGCCGGAGACGGGCAGCACGTAGGCGCGGGGTTCTTCCAGCTCCTCGAACATGGCGTTTTCGGCCTCCAGCTGGGCGCGCTCGGCGTCACTCAGCTCGGGCAGGTCGGCGGCAGCATCGGTTGCGGTCGCGGTGGCAGCATCAGCATCAGCATCAGCAGCGTCAGCGTCAACAGTGTCAGCGGCGGGTACGGTAGCAGCGCCATCCACAGCAGTCTCGGCAACGTCAGCAGCGGACCTGTCACCCTCCACAGCTGCAGCGGGGGCAGCCGGGCCGGTGTATTCCTCCACCACAATATGGGCGTTGGTGCCACCGAAGCCGAAACCGGAGACGCCAGCCACCGCCTTACCGGAGTAGCGCGGCCACTCACGGTTCTCAGTGACGGGCTCCAGGTGGTCGCCCTCGAAGTTGATGTACGGGTTGGGGCCGGCGAAGTGCAGCATGGGCGGAATGACGCCCTTTTCCATAGCCAACGCCAGCTTAATGAGGGAGGCGGCGCCAGCGGCCGACTCCATGTGGCCAAAGTTGGTCTTACAGGAGCCCAACAGCAGCGGCTTCTCTTCGTCGCGGCCGTAGCCCAACACCTTGCCCAGGGCGAGGGCTTCGATGGGGTCGCCCAGAATAGTGCCGGTGCCGTGTGCCTCCACATAGTCCACGTCCTGCGGGGTGATGTTGGCGTCGTGGTAGGCATCCACCAGCACCTCCATCTGCGCATCCGGGTTGGGGGCAGTGATGCCGTTAGAGCGGCCATCCTGGTTGACAGCCGAACCCTTGATGACGGCGTAAATGTGGTCGCCGTCAGCCTCCGCATCCTGGAGTCGCTTCAGCAGAACCAGGCCGGCGCCGTCAGAGCGGGAAATGCCGTCGGCGTCGTTGGAGAAAGCCTTGATGTAGCCGTCCGGGGAGAGCACCGTCTCTAGGTCGGCAAAGGCAAGCTGGGTGCCGGGGGCGAGAATGAGGTTGATGCCGCCGGCCACAGCCAGGGAGCTTTCGCCCCGGCGGAGGGCCTGCACAGCCTGGTGGACGGCCACCAGGGAGGAGGAGCAGGCGGTGTCCATGGAGATGGAGGGGCCGCGGAAGTCGAAAGTGTAGGAGACGCGGTTGGCCAGAATCGAGGGGGACAGACCGGTCAGAGAGTAGGGGTGGAAGGCGGAGTAGTCGCTTTCCAGAATGCGGGCGTAGTCCTGGTTGGAGGCGCCGATGAACACGCCCACTTTATGGCCGCGCTGCTCGGAGATGGGCAGGTGGGCGTCCTCGAACACCTCGTAGGTGAGTTCCAGGAGCATACGCTGCTGGGGGTCCACCTGCTCGGCTTCGCGCGGGGAGATGGAGAAGAATTCGGGGTCGAAGTAGCGGATGTACTCGGACTTAATGTAGCCGCCGCGGGTGGGGGCTACGTTGACCTTGGCCTCAACGTCCTTGTCCTCCAGGAATTCCTGGTAGCGGTCGGCGGGACGGTCGGTGACGGCATCGACGCCGTCGTGAAGAAGTGTCCAGTACTGCTCGGGGGTGTTAGCGTCGCCGGGGAAGCGGGTGGCCACACCGATGATGGCGATGTCGGCGCCTTCGACGGTGGAGCGGTCGCGTACCTTCTGGTGGGTTTCGGCGGCGGGGTCGGAGTCGTCGAGGAGGAAGACTGCCAGTTTGTTCACCGTGGGGTTCTGGTACACCACGGCGGCATTGATGGATTTACCGGTGAGATCTTCCAGCTGGCCGGCGAGTTCCAGAATGCTTCGGGAGGATAGACCGAACTCCTCGAAGGGCTGGTCCGGGTTCACTTCCGAAACGGTAATGCTTACGTCGTTTGCAATCCATTCCCGCATCCAGGCAATGAGTTCAACAACCGTAAGGTCAGACTTCACAATAAATCTCGATTCTCTAGTGTTCGCCCACTGGATAGCTGGGCTGCGCTGCAGAAATCCTGGCACTCGTGCCATTCTGTGGAGATAAACTGTCTTAACATTTTCTCCGATGGTGTTCGACCGGTAGTCGAGCCATCTCAGCGTCGTATTTCACACAAGGTGTTAGTAACTGGTGTCCGCATGGGCACAATCGAAATACCCACAGTCTTATTAATTCTACTGGACAGTACGCGTGCCACAAACTAACTTCGGTTCACGTCGCGCTGTCCGCTACACCACACTGGAACTGTTCAATTATGGAGGGCGTCTGCACCTGCACCGGCGCCAGAAACGCCTGAAGCGGCAGTGCCTCGGCACCCTTCACCAGGGCCCAGACGCACTGCCGCACAGAGCAATTAGGTCACAGTCATAGCGGCTACGAGCCTACTGACCGTCACAGCCTAGAAGCGGGCGCTCAGAGAGTCGCTCTCGTACGCATTGCGGCACTCCAGACGCTTAATCTTCTGGGTGGGGGTACGCGGGATAGCACCCTGCTCCACCACCCGGAAGTCCGCCAGCTGCACACCGTGACGGCGAGCCACCAGGGTACGCACCGCGCCGAGCGCCTCCTCGAAGTCTTCCACCTCGTTATCGGGGTTGACTTCGGCCACAACAACCAGCTGCTCACCCTTGGTATCGGGGGCGATCACACGGCCAGTGCGGTGGGACGCAGACTCCAGCAGGTCGGCAGCGTTGACGGAGAAGGCGGCAATGGTGTTGGGCAGGAACTTGCCGGCACCCGCCATCACCACGGTCTCTTCAATGTCGGTGGCGACATGGTTGCGGCCATCCACAATGACGAGATCCTTCACGCGGCCGGTGATGAACAGCTGGCCATTGTAGTAGGCGCCGCAGTCGCCGGTACGTAGCCACTTAGCGTCCTTATCCACCTTCTGGCCGAAGCGGATGGTGTGGGTGAGGTCGTCGTCGAGGGTCTCCACCAACTCATTGTTGAAGGTCTCGGCGCTTTCCTCGGGGCGGTTCCAGTAGCCGGAGGCCAGGTTCGGGCCGGAAATCCAGATCTCACCAATGGTGCCGTCGGGGACCTCAGAACCGCGACCCAGGTACTCTTCGTTCTCGTCGAACTCAGTGCGGACGATGACGGCGTACTCATTACGCAGCGGGCCACCAACGCCCACCTGGGACAGACCCTTGTCCTCCTCGCCCGGCGCAACCTCGACGAACTTGCCCTCGGCCAGCTCGTAGCCGTCAACCTTGGCGATGAAAGTGGGCACCTCGGGCTCGGGGGCGGCGGCACCAGCAGTGGTTTCCGACATACCGTAGGAGGCGCGCATAGCGTTGTCGTGCAGTCCGTAGGGCTTGAAGGTGGCGTTGAAGAAGTCCACGGTGCCCTGGGTGACGGATTCGGAGCCGTTCATGAGGCCAACGACCTTGGACAGGTCGAGAGACTGGCCCTCTTCCGGCTTGCCGCGGGCGGCGGCCAGGCCGAAGGCGAAGTCGGGGCCGGAGGAGAAGACGTCCTCGCCGTCAATGGACTGGAGGGCGTTCACCCAGCGGGAGGGCTGCTGCAGGAAGGCAGCGGGCTCCATGATGTCGATGCTGGTGTAGGACACCGGGGCAGCGAACAGGTAGATGAGGGACATGGAGTGGAAGATCGGAATCCAGTTAACGCCACGGGTGTGCGGCTTGAGGCCGATGGTGCGCATAATCTGCACGACATTGACCAGGGCAGCACGGTGGCTGATCTTGGCGGCAGTGGGGCGGCGGGTGGAGCCGGAGGAGTACTGCAGGTAGGCGATGTCCTCGGGGTCGAGCTCGGGGTCAACCCAGGAGGCAGCCATCTCGTCCTCGATGCCTTCGACGGCGATGATGCGCGGCTTGTCCTCCACGTGGACGTTCTTGAGGAACTGGCGGACGGAGCCAGCCACCTTGGCGTCGGTGAGGATGACCTTGGGCTGAGCGTCGGTGAGGATAGCCTCCAGGTAGCCGGCGTGGGCGGGCTCGGTAGGGCTGAAGGCGGGGATGGCGATCTGGCCACCAAAGAAGGGGGCGAAGAAGCCGGTGATGTAGTCCAGGTTCTGGGACATCATGACGACGACGCGGTCGCCGCGCTCGCAGAGCTGCTGGAGGCGGGCGGCGATGGCCTTGGCGCGGGTAGTGAAGGAAATCCAGGTGAGGGCTTCCGGGGTGGGGTTCGGGTCGCGGAGGTAGTCGAAGAACCGGTAGATGGGGTAATCTTCCGCCTCTCCAGCCAGGATCTGGGCGACGCGCTGCTCGGCGATAGCCGGGAACGAGGTCAGGACAGAAGTATCGATAGTGGTGCCACGGAAGAGCGGCTCTACCTCAAAGGACATGCGTAACCTTCCTTAGGAGTTCTGCGATTTCGCGTTATCACGAGGTTTATCGGACAAGGCTGGAAAAACGTTACACACGCCCTGCGAAAATCACTGAGAGAAATTTCCGCAGGGCGTGTACGAGGGGTATGCGCGCTAGTGGCAGTGCCTGCGCGCCGGCGACGTCGCGGGTACTGGCGGCGGGAAGGGTGCTGAGGGCAGTGCCTGCGCGCTGGTGAGGGGGCTGGTTCTGATGGGGGCGGCGCTACTGTCGCTTCTGGAGAGACTTGCACAGGTGCTTGTCGGAGGCCCCGTAAAGAACCTTCTTGGCCTTAGCCTTAGTCACGCCCGGCGTCACCTGCACTAGGGATTCCAGCATGACATCCTGGACCTCGTCGGTCCTATGGTCGTTCGACTTTTTCGCCTGGCAGTGCATGTAGCCCATACCGAGCAGAGCCGTTTCCATGCCATCCTTCACCGGAATGCCACCCTTCTTCAAAGCCGCAAAGTAGGCTTTCGCGTTGGGGTCCGAGTTCGGGTCCATAGCGAGACCAGACAGGTCGGGGGTGACGGCTTTATCGCCGGTGAGTGCCTCCGCATCCGGGGCGGAGGTGCGGTTCTCCCCGGCAACTGTGGTGCTGGTGATGGCGGTGACGGTGGACGCGGCGTTATTCGACGAGCTTTGCTGGCTGGCGACAGCAGCGATCACGATAATAAGCACCAGTACAATAGCGCCGATGATGAGGTAGGTGCGCTTGTTGGCGAGGGCACCTGAGCCAAAGAAAGCGACGAGGCCCTTCCGCTTACCGCCCTGTGCTTTGGGAGACTGCGGGTTAACAGACCGGGGGTTAGAAGACTGTGCAGCACCCCGCTGGGCACCGCCGCCCTGAACTTGCCCGCGGAATCCAGACACGCGCTGAGCTGGGCCATGCTGGCCGGCACCACCACGCGTAGCGGCACCTGCACCACCGACCTTGCCCCAGGCAGCACCGCGTCCGGCAGCTCCCCCGCGGCTAGCGGTGGGGCGGGCGGGACGAGGGGGGCGTTGGGCGGCACCGTCACCCCGCCCGGCTGCACTAGTACTGCCGCCGATACGCTGTACGGGAGCACGACCCGGGCGACCTGCCGCCGCGGGGCGGCTGGGGGTGGCAGGACGGGAAGAATCGGCAGGACGGTTCGGGTCGACGGGGCGACCCGGCTGACCCGGGCGCGAAGGGCGAGAGGGGCGGGGGGGATTCGTCATAGCTGCTCCTTGTGGATGCCTACGACGACATACTAACTATTTTTCCCCCCAATAAGCCGCTGCAACACGACGAGGCCCCATTTGTGGGTCACCAGGCTGGAGGCGGCACCCAGCACAGCACCCGCCGCCACATCCGTGGGATAGTGGACGCCGGCCAGCATACGGGAAGCCATCATGATGGGGCTGAGCACCAGCGGCAGCGGATTACGGGAGATGATGGTGGCGCTGGTTGCCCAACTGGTGGTGCTGGTGGAGTGCGAGCTGGGGAAACTGAGCTCGCTGGGGGTGGAGACATTGACCTCAATAGCCGGGTTGCTGGGGCGGTGGCGGCGCACAATCCGCTTAATGATGACGGCCAGGGCGTGCGAGCCGAAGGCGGAAAGCGCTGCCCACCCCCACTGTTCCCGCTGCTTGGGGGAGGCGAGGGCGCATACGCCGGAGAGAGCCAGCCAGCCCAGCGAGTGCTCACCGAAGTGGGAGAGGCCCTGCGCGGTCTTCACCGTCCACGGGTAGGGTTCGCACCAGCGTTGCAGGTTAACGAGGAGGTGTTCCTCTTCGGAGAAGTAGCGGGAAGCGCCGGAGAAAGCATCCGGCACGTCTTCAGGAACTCTGCCGCGGCCGAACCACTGGGCGCGTTTCCATTCTTCCCAGGTGACGTCAAAGACGGTGCGCTTGCTGTGGCCGGCGGCGGAGCCTAGTTCGGGGTGAATCTGGGAAGCGCCGGAGTGGGCATCCACATAGTGCAGCTCGTGAGGTGCGTCGCCGTAGCCATCGTGGTGGATGGTGGCGCCGGTGTGTGCGTCAACCTCGTGGGCAGCGGAATCGTGGTATTCAGGCTCACCGGAAGCGTTCGCCATGGCAGTAATCTCCGTCAATATTGAGTGGATCGATTGTTGTTATTCACGTATGGCTCGGCGCGTAATGCGCCAAACCCTCAGCACAAGGTCGCAGCTCGGCATTAGGCCAGTCACAGCCTGGCATCAGCCAAGTCGCGGCCCAGTATCAGCCCAGCGTGTCGGGCCCGAAAACCTCGGACCACGCCTCCAGGCTGGTCAGGCGCGGGTGCGCAGCGCGGTACTCGCGTTGCATCTTCGCCCAATTCTCGCGCAGCTGCTTGTGCATGGCAAAAGAGTCCTTCACTAGCTGCTTCGCCTTGTCCAAGTCTCGTTGCCGGTACACCACACCACGCCCATCGGCGGTAGTGACGGTAGCCCCATCCAGCCGGCTGAGAGAGTACCAGCGGGCATCAATGGGCGGCAGGTTCATCTGCGGGGTGGAATGGTGGGCGGGGTCCGCCGGGCGAACCGAATGCAGCAGCCCCTTCGCCAACGCCGTCACCTTCCGGCGCATACCGCGCGGCTCCACCGTCACCCCACCGGGCCCACCAGAGGGGGCAGGTAGGTCGCTGGCGGAACGGAGCACCACCGCATCCGGGAACTCGCGGCGCATCGCAGCAACCTTCGGGAGGGCCGTGGGCAGCAAGTCGAAAAGGGCATCGGGGCCACGCAGGAAGTCCTTAATGGCCTCAATCTGGATGGCGACAGTGCTGTACTCCAGGCACAGCGTGTGCTTCACCACGGCCTTCGCCATGGACGCCAACATGCCGTTAATGGAGTCCCCCTCCGGCTGGGTGAGGGCGGCCACCACTAGGCGGTTACGCAGATGGAAGTAGGCCTGCCAGTCGATCGCATCATCCTTATCCGACCAGGCCATATGCCAGATGGCGATACCGGGCATGGTGACGGTGGGGAAGCCGTGGGCGCCGGCCCGCAGGCCGAACTCGGCATCATCCCACTTGATGAAGAGCGGCAAGGGTTGGCCGATGGTGTCCGCGACCAGGCGCGGAATGAGGCACATCCACCAGCCGTTGTAGTCCACATCGATGCGGCGGTGCAGGTCCGCAGTTTCCTTCCAGCGGAGGTCGGCTAGACCCGTCTGCTCGGCGCCCCGGTGGTCGCGGGCTGCCGACAGTGGGTATTGGCTGAAGTCGTGGTCGTAGTGGACGTGCGGGGCGGAGGTCCACATGAAGTCGGCGCGGTTGACAACCTCGCCCATGGAGTGGAGGTGGCTGCGCTCCTGTAGGTTGAGCATCTGGCCACCGACCAGCATGGGCTGCTTAGCGAAGCGGGCGAACGCGACTGCGCGGAGGATGCTGTCGGGTTCGATGGCGATGTCGTCATCCATGTAGAGGATGAAGGGGGCGGTGGTGTGCTGGCGAGCCTCATACATGATGCGGCTGTATCCGCCGGAGCCGCCCAGGTTGCCCTGTTCGAAGCGGAAGAAGCGGCCGTCGGGGGTGACGGGAAGCGGCTGGCCGGCTGCGTCGGTGGCGCCGTCCACTCCCTCGCCAATGCCGAAATGGGCTGCGGCAGCTGCAAACTCGGGGTGGTCGATAACTTTTTTGGTGCCCTGGTCGGGCATCAGCACAGCTTCGATGATGGCGTCCACATCCGGGTCGGAGGCCAACGCCTGCAAGGCCGCCACCGCATCGTCTGGGCGGTTGAAGGTGGGGATGCCAATAACCACTTTGTTGGCGTTATCGACCTCTTGGGTAAGGCCCGACTGCGGATCCGTATAGGTGACGGTGGCGGGGGCGGCGACGGGGGCATACCAGCCACCCTCCAGCAGCTCCACCGGGGTGTCAGCGGTGATGTCGAACCACAGCCAGCCGCCATCCTCAAAAGGCTCCAAGCCAAGCGTGAGCTCGACGATGCTGGACCCGTCCGCACACAGGGTGACCTGCGGGTCCAGGGAATGCGGCGTGGCAGTACCATCACCCTCCGCCCCAAAGAAGGAAGCGCCAGTAATACCGATGCGCGACCCATCGATCTTCGACCGGTACGCATCTACCCGGCCCGAGCCGGTGAGATGCAGTCTCAGCACCACCGACGTGAGGGTGCTCCAACGCCGCCAGTAGGAGGCGGGCAGACCATTGAAATACGTCTCGAAGGAGACTTCCGAGTCTGCCGGAATCCGCAAGGTGGTGCGGCTCGGGGCGTGGCAGCGACGCGGATTGGTGGACGCCTCCACCAAATAAAGGCTGCGCACGTCAAGAGGCTCACCCGGGCGCGGGGTAATGATGCGGGCAAGCCGCTCCCCTGCAAAAGTGGAAAACTGTGCGGACGTTGGAGCAGTGGACATTAGCGCTGACCCTTTCCTTTCAAGGCAGCACCATCAGTCCAGTAGGGGGCCAGCTGGTTGTCGAACATGGTGAGGGCGGACGCAATAGCCATGTGCATATCTAGGTACTGGTAGGTACCCAGCCGGCCACCAAACAACACTTTCTGGTCGGCGGTTTCGGCGGCAGCCAGCTCCCGGTAGGCGGCCAGAATCTCGCGGTCCTCCGGGGTGTTGATGGGGTAGTACGGCTCATCGTCTTCCTCCGCGAAGCGGCTGTACTCCTTCATGATGACCGTCTTGTCCTTGGGGTAGCGGTCGGCCCGCTCCGGGTGGAAGTGGCGGAACTCGTGAATACGGGTGTAGGGGACGTCTGCGTCGTTATAGTTCATGACGGCCGTGCCCTGGAAGTCCCCAATGGGCAGAACTTCCACATCAAAGTCCAGGGTGCGCCAGCCCAGGCGGCCCGCCGAGTAGTCGAAGTAGCGGTCCAGCGGGCCGGTGTAGACGACAGGGGCATCCGGGTTAGCGGCACGCACGTCCTCCCGCACATCGAACCAGTCAGTGTCCAGCTGCACATCAATGAGGTCGTGATCGATCATGGCACGCAGCCAAGCAGCGTAGCCGTTCACTGGCAGACCCTCGTAGGTGTCGTTGAAGTAGCGGTTGTTGAAGGTGTAGCGCACCGGCAGGCGGGTGATGTTTGCTGCCGGGAGCTCCTTCGGGTCGGTCTGCCACTGCTTGGCGGTGTAATCGCGCACGAAGGCCTCGTAGAGCGGGCGGCCGATCAGTGAGATGGCCTTCTCCTCCAGGTTGGTGGCCTCTTCCGTCTTCACCTCGGAGGCCTGCTCCTTGATGAGGGCGCGGGCTTCGTCCGGGCTGTAGTACTTGCCGAAGAACTCGCAGATAAGGCCGAGCCCCATGGGGAACTGGTAGGCCTTGCCGTCGTGCATGGCGAACACGCGGTGCTGGTAGTCCGTGAACTTGGTGAACTTGGTGACGTAGTCCCACACACGCTGGTTGGAGGTGTGGAAGAGGTGGGCGCCATACTGGTGAACCTCGATGCCGGTTTCCGGTTCGGGCTGCGAGAACGCATTGCCGCCAATATGGGAACGCTTCTCGATGATGAGGACGCGCTTGCCTAGTTGGCTGGCGGCGCGCTCGGCGACGGTCAGTCCGAAGAAACCGGAGCCGACCACGATGAGGTCGTATGACTGAGTGTTCATTATGTGAACGCCTTTTCTCGTACACACTAGGGGACGCGGTGCGCCCTAGATGGGGGGGAGGTGTTCCGCTCGGGAAAACACCTGTGCGTTACCGGGCGGTGAGTCCCCTTAAGCCTAGCCAATATTGTGCCTAGAACGGATGTTCATGGACAGGTAATACCAAGATGCCATCCCTACGATGACCGGCGTTAATGGGGAGATGGTATCCGCGGAAATCTGCTACAAATGGCATTTCCCCACGTTATCCATGTAACATTTGATGTCTCACCACACATATACATACATAGGAGCTTTTCATTGGGGTATGTCGCGGTGCTCCTCGGCACAACTGCGAATAGCAGCGACAGGTAGCCAGCATGCGGACTCGATGGGCAGTCAGCGTGAGGACTTGACGGGACTCGTCACCCCCCGGATTTATTCCCTGAAACTCCCCAAAATCTTGCGGATGTGAGAAAAATCCCGGGACAAATCGGTGGTGTGGCACTAGACAGCAAACATAACCTTTGCGATTATTGTTACTATTGTTAAAAGTGTTACAAGTGTGATTTTGACAGTTAGTATGGCGTCGAGAGGACCCGTCTACTCCACCACGACCTAGGCCATAGCTCTACACATACAAAGGGACAAGAACAGAACTATGAAGCGTTTGACTACTCGGCTACTCGCCGCAGCAGGGGCACTCACGCTCACGGTAGGACTCATCAACCCTGAAACAGCCCAAGCCGCAGCCACCATGCCTTCACCCATTCTGGACCCCTTCTTCAACGTCCCCGCAGCCCAGTACACCCACAAACCCCACGGCAAACTCCTCCGCAGTCGCAAACTCCCCGCCTTCCTCGTCCCCGGCGGCAACGCCACCCAAATGGTCTTCTCCACCCGCGACACCTTCAACCGCCCCACCTACGCCACCGCCGTCCTCGTCAAACCCGCCAACTTCCCCAAAAACGGAAAAGTTGTCGTCTTCAACGACTTCATCAACTCCCTCGGCATCGGCTGCCAACCCAGCTTCTCCTACTCCAGCCTCAACCCCGAATGGAACACCCGTAGCTTCATCGCCATGTGGTACGCCGCCATCGCAGCCCGCTACGGATACGCCCTCCTCATCCCCGACCACGAGGGCATGAAAGCCGCCTACACCGCCAACATCCGCGCCGGACACATCGTCCTCGACGCCGTCCGCGCCATGAAAAACACCCCCAGCTTCGACATGCGACACAGCTGGACCGGCATGCTCGGCTACTCCGGCGGCTCCATGGTCAGCCTCTGGGCCGCCAACCTCCGCGCCGACTACGCCCCCGACGTCCACTTCGACGCCATCGCCGTCGGCGGCACCCCCACCGACCTCCAATACTACGGAGTCCGCTTCGGCAACCGCCCCAACGACGCCTTCGGCCTCGCCTTCGCCTCCCTCGTCGGCCTCGAACGCGAATACCCCAAGAGCATGCGCGTCACCCCCCGCCTCTCCCAACACGGCAAAAGCAAGATGCGCGTCCTCAAAGACGCCTGCTCACCGCGCCTCCTGCAATCCCTCAAAGGCGAATCCGTCAACACCATCTTCGACGGCATCAGCCTCAACCCCGCACAAGAACGCTCCGCCTTCCGCGTCCTCCGCGAAAACAGCCTCTACTACGACCAGCGGCACCCCAGCCGCGGCACCAAACTCTACGTCTTCGGATCCCGCACCGACATCGGCGCTCCCATCCGCCCCCTCCGCGCCACCATGCGCCGCTACTGCGCCACCGGATCCCGCATCCAATACATCGAAGTAAACGACCCCAACCACGTTTCCACCGCCTTCTACAACATCCCCGCAGCCGCTCAGTGGCTCTTCCAGATGAGTAACGGCGGAAAGATGCGCAACGACTGCCGCCGTATCCCCCGCTAACCGCAGCACCCTCCCCGAAGGAAGAGAACCCACCCACATGACGACACGGACCACCCGCCTCAAAAGCATCACCGCCGCGACAGTCACTGCAGCTGTACTAGCTGGCTCCGTCGTAGCTGCCACCCCCGCCGACGCCACCCCCCTCTACGACACCACCCCCCTCGGCTCCTTCTTCACCGTCAGCCAAGCCAAGCTCAACTCCGTCCCCAACGGCACCCTCATCCGCGTCCGGCCCGTCTCCAACTTCGTCGTCCAAGGCACCCAGGTCCTCCAATACGTCTTCAAGACCACCAACTCCCACGGCAAAGCTGTCCTCGCCAGCTCCGCCGTCATGCGGCCCATCATCGCTCGCCCCAACAACAACGTGCTGGTCTACAACGACTTCATCAACTCCCTCGGCGTGCAGTGTCAGCCCTCCTTCTCCTTCAACGCCACCGCCGACTGGATCACCACCGGCGGCCGCACCCCCAACGCTAACCGTAAAGCCGAAATCATGACGCGCAACGCGTCCCTCTACGGCATCGGCGCCCTCGCCGCAATCTGGGGCATCACCACCATCTTCCCCGACTTCCTCGGCCTCCAATCCGCCTACGGAGCTAACCTCCTAGGCGGACACATCATGCTCGACGCCACCAAAGCCGCCCGCCAGATCAAAGCCCTCAACATCCCCAACCCCAAGATCATCCTCGCCGGCTACTCCGGTGGCGCAATGGTCGCCGGCTACGCCGCCTCCATGGCCCCCACCTACGCCCCCAACCTCAACATCGTGGGCCTCGCCGCCGGTGGCATGCCCGTCGACATGGTGTGGATGGGCAAAGCCCTGGGCAACAACCGCAATGCTGGCTTCGGCATCGCCATGGGCTCCATGATCGGCATGGAACGCGAATACCCCGACCGCATGAACGTCTACGCTCGCCTCTCCAAGCACGGCAAACAAATCGTTGACGCCAACCGCGACGCCTGCACCCCGCGCATGCTCGATGCCATGGCGAACGAATCCGCCACCACCATGTTTAACAACGTGAAACTGCGCGAACAGCACAACGAATTCGCCGTCTTCGCCGAAAACAGCCTCATCAACTACAAGCCCGTCCCCCGCGTGCCCGTCTTCATCTGGTCCAGCAGCCGCGACGACCTCGTCCCCCTGCCCCTCATCAAGAAGGTCACCAAACGCTGGTGCCGCACCAACCACAACCTCAAGATCCAGATCATCGACACCTTCGTTTCCAACCACGTCACCAACGCAGCCGTCGGATCCTGGTTCGCCTTCCCCTGGGTCCTCAGCCGCTTCGCCGACCTACCCCCACAAAACACCGAGTGCTAACCCAGCCCGGCCGGGCAGCCGCCGCACCCCCCCACACACACACGGCCCGCCCCCACAAACCTACAACTCCATACAGAACCACCCGCTCTGTCGGAATAACCCCCGACAGAGCACCACCACCCCAACTAAATAGGGCACACACAACATGCCAACACCGACCCTAACCCTTGCGTAACCAGCGAAAAACCCGGAAAACACCACGGAAACCACCCCTGGGATCCCCCGGAAATCGACCCCGTAAGGCCACCCCCAAGCGCTACGCGGCAGAGTAGAACTACGAGGATAGGGAGCAAATCGGTAAAGTGTAGCCTGCCAGCTATTGAGAGAAAGAGAGAAAGCTGATGACAGCACGTCGAAGCTTCCGGACGAAACTCATGTCCGCCCTGTGCGCCGTCGCACTCGCCGCCGGCACCGCGGTCGCCGTCAGCCCCGACGCTACCGCCGCCCCCATCTACCCCTCCAAGGTGAAGGACCCCTGGTTCCGAGTCCCCGCCTCCAAGTACGAGAACCTGCCCCACGGACGCCTCATCAAGAGCCGCTCCATGAAACTGGTGCAGTTCCCCACCGCAGTAGCCGAGCAGCTCGTGTTCGCCTCCACGAACTCCCGTGGCGAAAAAATCTTTGCCACCGCCCTGCTGCTCCGTCAGCCGCAGTCCTACGCCATCCCCAACGTGCCGCTGATGGTGTACAACCACTTCATCAACTCTCTCGGCGCTGAGTGCCAACCCACCTACTCGCTGACCACCCCCATCACCGAGTTCAACAACCCCGAGTCCCTCACCGTCGCCGGTGAAATCTCCCTCGGTCTGAACGCCGCACTGTCCCAGGGCTGGAACATCCTCCTCCCCGACTTCGAAGGCATGCAAGGCGCCTATGGTGCCAACATCCTGGCAGGACACATCATCCTCGACGCCACCACCGCCCTGGTGACCTCCCGTAAGTTCAACTCCCGCCACTCCAAGGTCATCCTCGGCGGCTACTCCGGCGGCGCCATGACCACCCTCATCGCAGCCTCCATGGCCCCCAAGTACGCCCCCGCCCCGCGCTTCGTCGGTGCCATCGCCGGCGGCACCCCCGCCGACATGGAATGGATGGGCCTCGCCCTGGGCAACAACCCCAACCCCGGCTTCGGCATCGTCGCTGGCTCCATGCTCGGCCTCGAACGCGAATACCCCGACCGCATGAACGTCTTCGCCCGCATGAAGCCCGAATGGCAGGACCGCCTCCGCAAGGGTCTCAAAGATTCCTGCGTCTCCACCATGATCGCTGCCTTCGCCGGCCAGTCCATGCGCAGCGTCTTCAACAACGTCGACATCCGCAAGCAGAAGCGCGAACTGGAAGTCGTCCGCGAGAACAGCCCCCTCTACTACCCGCTGTCCCCCAAGATGCCGCTCTACCTCTACCACGGTAACCAGGACATCGCCGTCCCCGTCGCCAAGATCAGGAAGCTCGCCCGCCGCTACTGCAGCACCGGCACCAAGGTCACCCTGGCCACCATGGACCTCTCCGAGCACCTGCTCGTCGGCTTCGTGGGCCTGCCAAGTGCCGCTGCCTGGGCCCAGGCACGCTTCGCCGGCACCCCCGCACCCAACGAATTCTGCGAGGGCCGCGAATACAACATCCTGCCCCTCGGCCAGCTGCAACCGCCCAAGAACTAAGCGGCCACCAGCGCACTAGGTGGCGCACTAGTGCAGACCAGCACCCCCTGGCACCCGCACTAGCCGCACCGCAAGGGTTCCACACAGCCTTTGTCCATAACACAACCACTACACAACCCGGGTCCGCATAACATCGTCCGCACGGCCCTCCAAACACTCTCAATAGCAGGAGAGGGTGGGAAGCCCAACCAGGCTTCCCACCCTCTCCTTTGCACAGTGGCAAACACACAGTGACAAACGCACAGTCACCAACACAATGGGCAGTGACGTGCCGCAGTTAGGCGCTCAGCAAACGCTCCAGCACCACGGCCACACCATCCTCATCATTGGATACTGTCACCTCATCCGCTGCAGCCTGCACCGCCGGATGCGCGTTCTCCACGGCCACACCCCACGCCGCCAACTCCAGCATGTCCATATCGTTCGGCATATCACCGAACGCCAACAGCGTCTCCTCCGACAGATCCCAGTAATCCAGAATCCGCACCAACGCCTCCCCCTTCGTGGCCACTGGGTGAGAAATCTCCACCAGACCCCCATCCACCGAGTACGTCGCATTCGCCACCGGCTCCACCAGCGGGCACAACATCTCAGCCATCTCCGCACTGGATATATCCTCGGCACGCACCAGCAGCTTCGCCGCCGGCTCCTCCGCCAACGCCGCCAACGACGTCCGCGGCGCATTCTGCTCGTACCAGATGTGCTCGTTATTCTCAGCGATCAAAAACTCCTCCACCGGGCCTTCACCCGTGGACGGCGTCATCTCCGAGGTAATGCGCTCCACCGCAAAGCACGCCTCCGGCAGCGCCTCGTGCACACTCTGCACAATGTCCTGCAGCACCGTCGGCTTCAGCACCACCCGGCGCAACACCTGGCGGTGGAACGAATCGTAAATTACCGCGCCGTTCATGCAGATACACAGGGGGCGCACCGGCAGCTGCTCCCACACCGGGGGTAGCCAGCGCACCGGCCGACCCGTCGCAATCACCAGCGGAATATGGCACTCATCCAGCTGCGCGAGAACCGCCTGGGTACGTGGGCTCACCCGCTTATGGGAATCCAGCAGAGTGCCATCCAGGTCGGTGGCCACCAGCCCCATACCACCATGGGCAAGGGGGGGTACACTGCTAACACCAAACTCAGCGTTTGCGGGCATCGGCATCGTCCCCGAGAGCTACCGTCTCCTCCAACACATGCACCGCTTGCTCAGTGGCGCGGGCGGCATCCTCCAAAGCGCGGGTTGCCTCGCGCTCCTTCTGCCGACGAGCCGCCTCCAGCTTCTTCGTGGTCTTGCGGACCTCATCGGCCGCCGCCTGCTCCACCCGGGCTTCCCGGGCGATAGCGTGGCGAATCTGGCGTTCCTCCCCCGCCTTCCGGGCCGCTTCCTCGGCGTCCGACAGGTAGGTCAACAGGGACTGCGCCTTCTGCGACAAGTACTCTGCGCCAGCGTGTAGCGACTTTGCGGTGCGGTGACGGAAACCGGTGGCGAACTCCGTCACCGAATCCGAACTGGCCCCCAACCGGCGGGACGCCTTGCGGCTCGACAGCACGGTCGCCCGCTCCAGCTCCACCGCCGCAGAGGCAACCGTCTCCGTCATATTGCGGAGCGAACCAGCCCCCGCCTTCCGCTTGGCAACCTCCCCATCCGGTGCCTTCGCTGCTTCTGCCAGCTCCTCAGCGGCCCGGTTGAGCTTCTCGGCGGCGGCCCGCATGCTGGTGAGGCGGGACAGCTTCGCCTCCGGGGCGGCCTCGTCGGCAGTGGCGTCGGTGGTGTTGAGGATGACGGTGTGGACTTCCTTAGCCGCCTTGTAGGAGTGGCGCATCATGGCGTTGGCGCGCTCGCGGTCCTCATCGATCTTGTCGTCGGCGACCTGCGCCTCCTCCAAGGTGGGGGCGCTGCCACCCAGGCGGGCGGGCATCCACGGCAGCCCCTCCTCGAAGGGACCGAACTGCTCAATGTAGCGCTGCTGCACCTCTTCCAAGGTTTTCTGCATGGTGGCCCGGAGCTGCTGGGTGAGCTCCTCCGGGTCTCCATCGGATACGTCCATCGGTTCACAGAAGTGGACCATGATGGGGATGCCGCGCTCCAAGTTGGGCTTAATGTTGCGACGGTAAACGCGGTGGGAACCCCACACGATAACGGGATAGATTTTGACACCGGCGCCCTGCGCCATGCGTACGGCACCCGTCTTCATGTCTTTAATTTCGTAAGAGTTGGACATGGTGCCCTCGGGGAAGATCGCAACCATCTCGCCCTTCTTCAGCATGTCGATGGCGGTGTCCATGGACTCGCGGCCGGCGATGCGGTCCACCGGAATGTGGCCCAGTGCGCGCATGATGGGGCCGGCGACAGGGTTTTCGAAGATCTCCTGCTTTGCCATGTAGCGCGGGTTGCGCTTGGCGCGGAGCAGCGGAATACCCGAGAAGTAAAAGTCCACATAGCCGGTGTGGTTGATGCACATGAGTGCACCACCCTTTTTCGGTATGTTTTCTTCCCCGGTGACGACGATGTTGTGGCGCAGCAAAAACGTCACAGTTCGTGCAAGTCGGGAGATAAACGAATAGAGAGGTTCCAAGGCCATTACCTCACTGTAGTGCGAAAATGAGCGGAAAACTAGCAAACACCTCGTTCCGCTAAAACTGGTGCTTTTCGACAACCAGATTCCGAACTGTGACTAAAACCACTCTAAGGAAATGCTATTTTTGCAGTTCGTTTACAAAAATGTGTAACGCGGCCCACAATTAGCGGTCTAGCTGCTCAAACACTGATTTACGGCCCCTAGCGTAGGATGTACGGTAAAGCAGTACCCATTCCCTGACTCTCGGGGACATAAGGTTTTCTACAGGAGGACTCACTTGTCTGCACCGTCCGAACTCACTCTTGAGCTTCGCGAATCCAACTGGGATCGCCTCGGCTCCGAACAATTCGACATTCTCATCATCGGCGGCGGTTCCGTCGGTGTAGGCGCCGCACTCGACGCCGCCACCCGTGGCCTGAAGGTCGCCATGGTCGAGGCCCGCGACCTCGCCTGCGGCTCCTCCAGCCGTTCCTCCAAGATGTTCCACGGTGGCCTGCGCTACCTGCAGCCAAACCCGATCCCCCAGTTCGGCCTAGTCGCCGAATCGCTGCACGAGCGCGAGCTGTCCATGCACACCCTGGCGCCACACCTCGTCAAGCCGCTGAAGTTCATCTACCCCCTCACCACGCCGTTCTTTGAGCGCATCATGATGTTCGCCGGCTTCACCCTCTACGACCGCATGGGTGGCGCCAAGACCGTCCCGATGCAGAAGCACTTCACCCGCAAGAGCATCCTCAAGAAGATCCCATCGCTCAAGCCCAAGGCCACCTGCGGCGGCGTCCAGTACTACGACACCCTCGTCGACGACGCCCGCCACACCATGATGGTTGCCCGCACCGCCGCGAAGTACGGTGCTGTCATCCGCACCTCCACCCAGGTCATTGACTTCCTCAAGGACGGCGACCGCGTCGTCGGCGTCACCATCAAGGACACCGAAGACGGCCGCACCCAGAACGTGAAGGCCTCTGCCGTCATCAACGCTACCGGCGTCTGGACCGACGAAATGCAGAACCTCGCCGGCGCCAAGGCCAAGTTCCACGTCCACCAGTCCAAGGGCATCCACATCGTGGTCCCCAAGGATCGCATCAAGTCCGACTCCGCCCTGTGCTTCGTCACCGAGAAGTCCGTACTGTTCGTGATTCCGTGGGGCAACTACTGGATCGTCGGCACCACCGACACCTCCTGGAAGCTCGACCTGGCCCACCCGGCCGCCACCAAGACCGACATCGACTACGTCCTGGAAGAGCTCAACTCGCGCCTTCAGGAACCCATCACCTACGCCGACATCGTCGGTGTGTACGCCGGTCTCCGCCCGCTCGTCGCCCAGGCTGGCCAGCAGAACACCGAGAAGCTCGCCCGCAACCACGAAGTTGCCCGCCTGTGCCCCGGCCTCGTCTCCGTCGCCGGCGGTAAGTACACCACCTACCGCGTCATCGGCAAGGATGCCGTCGAAGCCGCCCTCAAGGACGTTCCCGGCGAGGTCGCCAAGTCCACCACCGAAGAAACCCCCATCATCGGTGCTGACGGCTACTGGGCACTGACCAACCAGCTCGACGCCCTCGCCGCCAAGTGCGGCATCACCGAGGATCAGGTTGAGCACCTCCTCAACCGCTACGGCTCCCTCATCTTCGACGTGCTCTCCTACGCCAAGAACGATGCGTCCCTCAAGAAGCCCATCACCAACGCCGAAGGCTACCTCCGCGTCGAGGCCGTTTACGCCGCCGCAGTGGAAGGTGCTCTGCACCTCGAGGACGTCATCACCCGCCGTACCCGCATCTCCATCGAATACGATGATCGCGGCATGGATTCCGCCCAGGAGATCGCCGACCTCATCGCCCCCGTCCTCGGCTGGGACGATGCCACCAAGGAGAAGGAAGTTAAGCTCTACCGCGACCGCGTCGTCGCCGAGCTCAACTCCCAGAAGGCCATCACCGACGAAGAAGCCGACGCCCTCCGCAACCAGGCCGAGGAAGCCCGCCCGGCCTACGTTGACGACGTCGACAAGAAGTAACACCATCACCCGGAATCACTTACTTCACACATGTGACCTCCTGATGAAAAAGGCGCCTCCCCGCTCTCCCCGGGGAGGCGCCTTTTGCCCTCATGAGCAGGTGAGACCCCATATGATCAGGACCTGAAATGTAGCCCAGATCACGGTGAAATGCTTGCAACAAACGTAAGGTGTGAGGCAACAAACCTGCCTCACCGGACACAACAAAATACGATTAAGAGAAGATCTGTCGTTTCACTACTTCGAGTACGCAGGTTCTCCCCCCCGCTCTCCTGACAAGGACCAAGCTATATGTACATGATCAACGGAACAGAACTTAGCGGCGCAGCTATCTTCGGCTGGGAATTCCTCGGCACCATGGTGCTGCTGCTGCTCGGTAACGGCGTCTGCGCCGCCAACAGTCTCCGTAGCTCCGCTGCCAAGAACTCCGGCTGGCTCCTCATCGCCTTCGGATGGGGTCTTGCTGTCTTCGCCGGTGCCTCCATCGCCCATCCCACCGGTGGACACATCAACCCCGCCGTCACCTTCGCCCTCTGCATCGCAGGCAAGACCCCATGGGGCGCCTTCATCTTCTACATTCTCGGCCAGTTCCTGGGCGCCATGGTCGGTGCCCTGCTCGCCTGGGCTGCCTTCAAGAAGCAATTCGACGCTAACGCCTACAACGAAGACGGCACCGAATCCGGCGCCAACGCCACCATCGGCAACGTCTTCCACACCCGCCCCGCCGTGCAGAGCATGCTGTGGAACCACGTCACCGAAATCATCGCCACCTTCGTACTGGTGCTCTTCATCCTTGTCGCCCTCTGGAACAACGAAGCCGTCAACCTTGGCAACCTCACCTACGCCGCGGTGGCAGCTATCATTGTCTCTATCGGCATGAGCCTCGGCAGCCCCACCGGTTACTCGCTGAACCCCGCCCGTGACCTCGGCCCCCGCATCATGTACGCTTTCGTCCTTCCCATCAAAGGCAAGGGCAAGGGCGAATGGATTAACGCCATTCACCCCACTGTTGGACCGCTAATCGGCGCCGCCTTGGCCGCCGGCGTGTACCTCGCCATCGCCTAGTCCGGACCCCTCCGACCAGGCACTACAGAACTACCAACTCTCTCTAGGAGAAGTCCCGTGACTGACAAGAAGTACATCGCAGCCATCGACGAAGGTACCACCTCAGCACGCTGCATCATCTTCGACCATGACGGCGAGATAGTGTCCGTGGGCCAGATGGAATTCGAGCAGATCTTCCCCCAAAAAGGCTGGGTCGAACACAACCCCATGGAAATCTGGGACTGCGTCCGCCGCGTCGTCGGTGAAGCCCTCGCCGACGCCGACCTCGCCCCCTCCGACCTCGTCGCCCTCGGCATCACCAACCAGCGTGAAACCACCATCGTATGGGACAAGAACACCGGCGAACCCGTCTACAACGGCATCGTCTGGCAAGACACCCGCACCGCCGGAATCTGCCGCCAACTCGCCGGCGACGACGGCATCTACAAATACCAGAAGAAGACCGGCCTGCCGCTGAGCTCCTACTCCTCCGGCCCCAAGATCAAGTGGATCCTCGACAACGTCGACGGCGCCCGCGAAAAGGCCGAAAACGGCGACCTCCTCTTCGGTACCCCCGACACCTGGCTGCTGTGGAACCTTACCGGTGGCTCCAACCCCCAAGGTGACGACACCACCGTACACGCCACCGACGTCACCAACGCCTCCCGTACCCTCCTCATGGACATCACCACCATGCAGTGGGACGAAGAACTCTGCGAAGCCATGGGCATCCCCATGTCCATGCTCCCCGAAATCCGCCCCTCCTCCGGCGACTTCGGCAAAGTACGCGGACACTCCAACCTGGCAGACGTCCCCATCACCGGCATCCTCGGCGACCAGCAGGCAGCCACCTTCGGCCAGCTCTGCTTCCAGCCCGGCGAAGCCAAGAACACCTACGGCACCGGCCTGTTCCTCCTCATGAACACCGGCACCGAACCCAAGTTCTCCGAACACGGACTCATCACCACCGTCTGCTACCAGATCGGCGACGACAAGCCCGTCTACGCCCTGGAAGGCTCCGTCGCCATGGGCGGCTCCCTGGTCCAGTGGCTGCGCGACAACCTGAAGATGATCCCCAACGCCGCCTCCTGCGACAAGCTCGCCGAAACCGTTGAGGACAACGGCGGTGTCTACTTCGTCCCCGCCTTCTCCGGCCTGCTCGCCCCCCGCTGGCGCGACGACGCCCGCGGCGTCATCGTCGGCCTCACCCGCTACTCCAACCGCGGCCACATCGCCCGCTCCGTCCTGGAAGCCACCGCCTACCAGACCCGCGAACTGGTGGACGCCATGGTCGCCGACTCCGGCGTCGAGCTCTCCGAACTCAAGGTGGACGGCGGCATGGTGAAGTCCAAACCCCTCATGCAGTTCCAGGCAGACCTGCTGGACGTCCCCGTCATCCGCCCGCAGGTGGCCGAAACCACCGCCCTGGGTGCCGCCTACGCCGCCGGCCTACACGTCGGCTACTGGGAAGACGTCGACGAACTGAAGGCCAACTGGAACGAGGACAAGCGCTGGGAGCCCAACATGGACTCCGCCGAGCGCGACCGCCTCTTCGCTGAATGGAACAAGGCCGTCGAACGCACCTACGGCTGGGAAAAGTAACCAGCCACACCCCGGCCCGCACGGGCCACACCACAACAACTTCAGACAAGAGAAGTGGGGCGCCCCAACTAGGGCGCCCCACTTGCAGTTTCTCTGGAGTTAGAACGTGATGCTAGGCGTTGTACCGTGGTACTAGACGGGGAAGCTCACCTTCATCGCGCCACCCTGAGCAACAGAGACGCGTGCGGAGAGAGCCTTAGCCAGGTTAATACGCTGCCAGTATCCATCCTTGCCGGTGATGTCCAGCGGGTAGCCGGCGCTCATCGCCGACAGCAGCAGGATGCGATCACGCTGAGCAGCAGTCAGGTTGGGGTACTTGGCGCGCAGCAGGTAGTTCGCGGTGGCCGGAATGACCATCGGAGCATTCTTATTGGTGCCAATACGGGGAAAACCGAAGTTCATCCGCTCGGTGTAGACGCGGATGGACTCTGCCTCGGAGAGGAACGGGGAACCCTGCGCCCAGCACTTCATGATGGTAGTGCCACAAGCCTTCTCGATGATTGCGCGGGTTTCCTTAGCCGTCTCCGCAATAAGCGGGTAGAACTTGGAGTCAGCGAAATGCCACGCCATGGAGGCGGTACCGGTCATACGGCCGGCGATGGTGTCCAGCGGATAGTGAACACCCATCACCACACGGTTGTAGCCCACCTCGGAAGCACGAGCCATAATCTGCGGAGCGAACTCGGGGAACACCGCAGCCAGGATGATGCCCTTGATGTAAGCCCGGTTGGTGTGGCCGGATGGGTAGGAAAGGGCAAGACCCTTGTAGCCGTCATCCTCGAGGAAGTCGTCCTCATCCTCGTAGTAGTACTTGACGTTCTGGGGGAAGGTGTAGAAGGGGCGCTTCAGGTTATAGGAGACCTTCTCGATGAGAGTGGCGTTGGTGAAGTTGAAGCCGCGGGACATGTTTCCGCCCACCAACTGCTGCAGCTTGACCAGCTTGCCGTCCTTGTAGAGATTGTAGTAGATCTTGCCCAGGTGGGTACCCAGGGCATCCGACATAGTGGAGAGGTTCTCCTCGTTGGAGTCCTCCAACGCACGCTGGATCTGCGCCGGAGTGGCGTTGTTGTTGATGGAGAGAACCAGGGCCGCGTTCTTCTGGGAGACCTCCGGGTGCTTGAGGGCCTCGTTAATACCGGAAATCACGTTGGTGTAGCTGATGTTCTCGGGAATGTCAGACTGGTAGAGGGTGAGCAGCTGGTCGGCCGTGAAGCCCTGCTTAAGGTCAAGATCCTCGCTATCGGGGTCCTCGCCGTGGGGCGCCGGATGCTGGTAGGGGTTGTAGCCCGGTTGTGCCCGGAGAATCTTGTAGTTAGCGGGCTTGGTCTTCTTGCCAGCCGCCACAACGACGCCGTCGGCATCACCAGAGAGAGTGATGGGTGCCACGGTGTCTTTTGCACGGGCGTTAACCTTCACGTCCGCCTTGGCAACAACCTTGCCGTCGGGGCTAATAGTGTAGGTGACCATGCTTTCGTGTGGGAGAGTAGCAGGAACAGCCTGCGCGGTGGTTGCCAGCAGCGTGGTCATGCTGAGTGCAGTAGCTGCGGTGACGGCAACCCGCTTAAAGGGGCGAATAGCCATAGTCGTAAACCTCGGAAACGATCTAGTAGAACATTAGTATCCTAATGCCGAAAAGAGGACCCTAAGCAGTTCAGGGCCCTCTTTTTGGAAGGAATTAACCGGCTATTCGCGCGCCGTTAGACCTCGCGCTGGCGAGCACGCAGCCGCCACACGCCCAACGCCACCAGCACAACCGCCAACACCAGCCAGTAGACGCCAGCCCAACCGGGGCTCCACAGCGCCGGCACCTGCTGCTCCTGGCCCGCAAAGAGGGCGGCGTTATAGAACGGCATAGCTGGGTAGGCCAGCGCACTCTTTGGGGTGGCAGACACTACCATCTCACCCACAAACTCCCACACCAGCAGCAAACTGATGGCAAGAGCAGCGGAACGGAACAGCGCACCTAGGCCTACGGCCACACCTACCGACAGGAATGCCAGCACTGGCTGGGCCCACAGGAAGGTGATGGTGGTGTGGTCGCTCAACGACCAGTTCTGGGTGATGGTGGGGAAGATTACTTTCTGACTCCACAGCAACAGTGGTTGCACCAGGAGAGTACCCCCACCAGCTATCGAACCGACGCTGATCCACTTGGCTAGAAGCACCACCGACCAGCGAGGTACTGCCAGGTAGGTGGTATCGAAAGTGCCGTATTTTATGTCGGCGGTGACGTGGTTGATGCCCCACACCATGAAGACGGTGATACCGAGCACGCGGGTCCAGTAGAGAATGCTTTCCACTGGCTGTTCCATCACACCCAATGCGCTAGCTATATTCTGCAAATAAGAAACAACGCAGGTGATGATGATAGGGAAGATAAGTGCGCAGGCCACCACAATATAGGTGGAGGAAAGGTAGCGCAGCTTAGCGTACTCGGTGGCGATAGCCCGGCCGAGCAGTGTGAAGTATGTGCTGAGGCACGTCCCTACAGCCGGTGTGCTAGAGGCAGTCGGCTGGCTAGCATCCCGGGCCGCATTCTTGTCCATTGCTACTTCCTTACGCATGAACTCCACCTCCCGAGGTGAATTCAACTGCGGCAGAGGTCAATTCGACATACCGGGCTTCTAGACGGCCAGCGTCATCGTGTGCGACTGCCGGGTCAACATCATCGATGAGACCGTGAAGAGTGGTATCCGCAAAGACTTCCCCACGCCCCATCACAATGACGTGGTCGGCGGTACGAGCCACCTCTGGGAGCAGATGGGTGGACACTACGACACAGCGACCTTCGGCGGCGAAACCGCGAAATAGTTTCCGCGCCCAGATGATGCCATCCACATCCAAGCCATTAAGTGGTTCGTCTAGCACGATGTTCTGGGGGTCTCCCAAAAGTGTCGTACCAATCGAAAGACGCTGCCGCATGCCGAGGCTAAAGCTGTTGATGTTGCGATCTGCCACAGAATCGAGACCAACAAGGTCAAGAACCTCCGGTACTCGTTTCTTCGAGATGCCTCCAGCGGATGCCATCCACTGGAGGTGTTGGCGTGCTGTGTGATGCGGATAGAACGCTTGCGCATCCACCATGACGCCCAATGATGTGAGAGGGTTGGCCGTACTCCCTGGAGCACGACCATCAATATAAATTGCCCCTTCAGAAGGCGCAGACAACCCCGAAATGAGCCGGATAAGAGTGGATTTTCCGGCTCCATTGGGCCCCAAGAGGTAGGACACCTCGCCATCGTTAAACTCAGTGCTAATCGACTGCAGGGCAACTCTTGTGGAGCCATCCTTAGGCTTCGATGTGGTGGTGTAGCGCTTACTGAGATGTACAAGCTTAATCATGCCGTGGGGAACCTTGCGGAATAACTATGTCCGGACGTTACTTGCAGAACGTGGTGTCTTTACCAATGTTGTAGGCACCGATGTAGTGGCACAACGTTTCGTTGGAGATACGCCAATTGCCGTTGATCTTCTTCCACTTAGCGGGCTTGGTGACGGTGGGATAACCAGGTGCGCTCTGGTGGAACATGGCAGTGGAGATATTCCCAGTAGTCTTCGTGGGGCCTTGGAACTCCCACTTCCAGTTAGCATTGCGATTGCCCATAGCGCGGAAAAACTTGGCGGCCGGGACGCCATCTTTACCAGACTCGAGGTTGATGGCCAACGCTGAATCCGGAGTCTTCGGGTTCAGCAGGTACTTCATCTGTGCAGTCCAATCCGACAATGAAGGATTATTACCCTTCACCATGAAGGGTGCGGCACTCGCTGCGGGGGCAACAGCGAGGGAGAGCACAGTAGCGGCAGCAACGGCTGCAGCAGCTGCGCGGGAACGGGTGACGAGAGACATAGGGACTCCTTACGTGAAACCCTTTCGGGCATTGTTGGTGGGACAGTTAGGTGGTTAACGACGCGAACCGTTCTGCGGATGCGCCCTAACCGTTTACGGAAGAGGTGGTGAGCACCCAGCCGTGGGCGGCATCGCGACGCCGCCAGAATTCCGAATAGCGGCCACCCAGCGCCATCAACTGGCTGTGGGTGCCTTGTTCGGCCACCACACCGTCATCCAGCACAACAATGTTGTCGGCGTTCTGTACGGTGCTCAGCTGGTGCGCAATGACCAGCACGGTGGACGTTTGCGCCAGTTCGGCGATGGACTCCTGCACGGTTTTTTCCATGCTGGCGTCCAGGGATGCGGTTGCTTCGTCGAACAAGACGATGGGAGCCTGCTTGAGGAGAGCCCGGGCAATACTGACACGCTGGCGTTCGCCACCGGACAGCAGGCGGCCGCCTTCACCCACCCGGGATTCCCAACCGTCGGGGAGACGCTGGGCGATCTCGGTGACCCCGGCACGCTCCGCGGCAGCGCGAATATCGGCGGCACTGGCCTGCGGGTTGCCGTAGGCGATGTTGGCCTCCAGGGTGTCGTCAAAGAGGTAGATGTCCTGGAAGACCAGGGACAGCATGCTCATGAGATCCGCGGTGGTGTAGCTGCGGATGTCCTTCCCAGCGATGGTGATGGAGCCGGAGGTGACGTCCCAGAAGCGGGCGATGAGGCGGGTGATGGTGGTTTTTCCTGAGCCGGAGGCGCCGACCAGGGCGGTCATGGAACCGGCAGGCAGCTGGAAGGAGGCGCCGCGGAGGATCTCGGGGAGGTTCGGGCGGTAGCGGAAATGCACATCCTGGACGGCAATGTCGTAGTCGGCGGGGGCGGCCGGCAGGGCAGTGGCAGCCTCGGGGGCAGGCTCCGGCATGGGATCCAGGTTGAGGATCTCGGTGATGTCCTCGAGCTCATGGTCGGTGGTGCGGAGGGTTGTGCCGACTTCGGCGATAACCTGCAGCGGCTTTACGAACTGGGTGAGGAGGCCAATGAGGGCCAGCATGAGCACCGGGTCCGCTCCCCCCATGGCCAGGTAGACGGCCAGAGAGACGACGGCGGCGAAGAGGAGCTGCACCACAATGTTTTGCAAGATCATGGAGATAACGGAGGCCCACAGGGCGCCACGGCCAGCCTTGCGTTGGCGCTCAATGGCCTCGGCGAGGGGCTGGTAGTCGGAGCCGGTGAGGCCGGCAGCCCGCAGGGACACCTGGGCGCGGCCGAATTCCAGCAGGCGGGTGTCGGTGTTGATCTGGGCGGAGTGCACATGCACGTCCGCTCTGTTGTTGAGCCACATAGCCAGCTTGGCGGACCCGTAGATGAGGGGTGCACCGACCAGCAGACAGAGCCCCAGCCGCCAGTCGAAGATGAGGCTGACGATGATGAGGGTGAGGGGGCTGACGATATTGCCGATGTAGGGGACGAGGACGTCCATGGCGGCGGAGGCCACAAACATGGTTCCCTTGACAGCCAGGTGGGAGGCACGGCCGGTGGCGTCGGCGTTGAACCAGCCGAGGGGGAGGTTGATAAGTTTCTGGCCGAGGCGCCGGTGCATGGACTCGATGATGATCATGCTGCTGTCGAAGGCGCGGCCGTTGGCCACCACACTGACGATAATGGATACCAGGGTGGCGGCGGCAAAAACACACAGCCAGATATGGGTCTGGTGCATATCTCCCTGCAGCACGCTCATGAGGACGGGCACCATGGTGCCAAGGGCGGCGCCTTGGCAGACGCCGTTGAGGATGGCGAGGGCGAGGAAGATATGGAAGGGGCGAGCGAAGTCTTTGTCTGCTGAACTGGTCCCGCCAATATCGATGAGTTCGCGGATCATGCCTGTGCCTCCTGCGTAGTGTGTTGCATGGTGGTGGCAGTGTGCGGGGTGCTGGTGTCCTGTGCGAGCAGGGTGTCGCTTTCGGCACTGTGGAGGGTGTCCCACATATGGGCGTACATGCCGCCCTGGGCGCGGAGCTCGTCATGTGTGCCGCTTTCCACGATGCTGCCGTGGTCGAGCACGATGATGTTGTCGACCTGGGCGATGGTGGAGAGGCGGTGGGCGATGACGAGGACGGTGCGGCCGGCCACCAGGCGGCTGAGCGCTTGCTGGATCTCTGCCTCCGACTCGGGGTCGGTGGCAGAAGTGGCCTCGTCGAGGACCAGGATGGGGGTGTCGGATAGGAGGGTGCGGGCGATGGAGATACGCTGGGCTTCGCCACCAGAGAGGAGGGCGTCAACACCCACAATGGTGTCGTAGCCGTCCTCAAACTCCATGATGCGGCTGTGGATGCGGGCCACCTTGGCGGCGTCGATCACCTGCTCGTCGGTGGCGGCGGGGCAGGCCAGCCGGATGTTGTCGCGGACGCTGATCTTCAGCATCTGCACATCCTGCAAGACGATGCCGACGGTGTGGTAGAGGGTGTCGGTGGTCATGTTACGCAGGTCTACGCCACCGATGCGGATGGCACCGCCGGTGACGTCGCGGAACCGCGGCAGTAGCGTGCCGAGGGTGGACTTTCCGGCCCCCGAGGGGCCCACCAGGGCGGTGATGGAGCCGGCGGGAAGGGTGAAGCTGACGTCGTTAATGACGTCCTTGCCTTCCCGGTAGCTGAAGGTCACATGGTCGAACTCCACATCCTTGCGGGTGGGCACCTGGGCGGTAGCCGGCTCTGGTTCGGGGAGTTCGGGCTCGTCGAGGAGGTCGGTGATACGTCCGGCGGCGGCGACGGCGTCCTTCATAGCGGTGTTGGAGACGGCCACGGTGTAGACGGTGCTGGGGATCGTCATCGCAATGATGGTGACGACGAGGAGGTTAATGGGGGTGGTCCAGCCTTCCTGCACAAACCACACGCCGAAGCCCAGGGTGATGAGGGCGGAGGTGGGCAGCAGCATGAAGCTGACGGCGATGGACTGGGCGCGCATGGCTGGGTCGACGAGTTCCCGGAAGCGCTTGGTGAAGGCTTCGGAGGCCTCCTTGAAGCGGGAGAAGCCGGTGCCGGTTTGGTTGAAGATCTTCAGCACCGACACGCCGTTGACGTAGTCGACAATGGCGGCGGAGATGACGGCGAGGCCGGCGGCGATCTGGTCCATCATGTCCCGCTCGCACTTGATGGTGAGCACGCTGTAGGTGACGAAGTAGGCGAGGATGGGAACGAGGGAGATGAGGCCGAGGCGCCAGTCCAGGTAGAAGCAGTAGATGAGGCCGACCAGCGGGGTGATGACGGCGCTGACAGTTTCGACGACGGAGTGGGCGACCAGCTGGTGGAGGGCGTCAACGTCGTTGGCGATGAGGTGGCGCACGCGGCCGGAGCTATTGTTGTCGAACCAGCCGAGGGGCAGGCGGCCCATCTTGTCGGCGAGGGTGAGGCGGAGGTGTGCCTGTAGGCGAACATCGGCGAAGTGGGTGATGAGGAGGGCGAGGGAGGTGAAGCCCAGTTGGATGGCAATGCCGATGAGGAGGAGGAATACGCCATCCCAGGTGGCGTCGGTGTTGGGGGCGACGCCGTGTTGGTAGGCGTCGACGAGTTCGTGGGCGATCTGAGTGAGGGCGATAAAGGGGAGGACGGACGCGGCGGCGCCGATCACTTCAAAGACAAGTGCTATGGCGGTATGTGCAGACACGGGGCGGAGCAGCCTCGTGAGTGAACTACCGGTGGGAGCCTTGGTTTTTTCGTTCATGTAGTGTGTGAGCCTCTATGCGGGGTGGAGGCGGCTTCTCTGGGAGCCTCACGCCCAACCGAATGTATGCAAGGATAACCATACTTAGGTATACCTAAACTGAGTTCAGTGTACTCCTAGCCCCCGGCCACCCGTCAACCGCGCCAAAAGCCCTGGCACTGACTCCGGATACTCCGCCAAATAGAAATGCCCACCCTGCTGAAGGTGCACACCACCCCACTTCCGGCAGTAAGACTTCCACCCCTCCAACCCCTCCAGGAAGCAATCCGGGTCCTCCTCCCCTGCTATCACCACGATTTCATCCACAAACAAACTCGTCTGCGACGACCGGTACGTCTCCGCCAGCCGGTAATCCTCCCGAATAGCCGGAATGAGCAACGCCGCCAGCTCCGGAATGGCAAAAATCTCCGCATTGCGCGGATCCACCCGCACCATCTCCTCCACCAGCTTTTCCGTCGGCTTGTTATGTACCTGCACATAGTCCGGCGGGTAGGAAATGTGGGGGGCATTATGCCCACTCACCACCAGCTGAATAACGGTCGTGCGGGCCGGATCCCACTGCAGGCGGTGGGCCAGCAACCAGATGGCGGTCTCATAGGCCACCACGGCACCCAACGAATGGCCGAAAAAGCGGACGGTGGGAAGAGGATGACGGCGCAAATGCACAGCCAACTCTTCACCGACCTGCGCGGCGAGGGCCTGCACATGGGCGGGCATCGGCTCGGTGAGCCGCGCATCCCGGCCTGGATAGGTGACGCCCCACACCGGGCCCCACTGCCAGTGGCTGCCCCACATGTGGAAAAAGCGGGGGCTGCCGCCAGCATGCGGAAAAACAAAGGTCGGCACTCCAGCCGCCGAGTCAGCGACCGAGCCAACAGTGGGGGTGAAGAGTTCAGAGAGCGCTCCAGCCATCGGACCCATCACCATACAATCTGCCGAGGCGGTACCGAATCAATCGTCACCGGGCGCGGTATCTCCGCCGCCACCTCCTGCCACAGCTTCGTCAACGCCAGATCCCGCTGTCCAAACGCCTCCTGCTGGCAGGTTGCCGCAGCCACCGCACCCACCCGGTTCATCACACCGCGCGGCCACAACTCCTCCAACAGCTCCCGGCCAGTAAACTCCCGGAACGGACCCGCGCCCGCATCCGTGAACTCGTCATCTCCCACCAACATGCTGGCAGGCACATCGGCCGAATGAGTGAACGTGCCATTGGCATAGTGGCTGCGGGGCATCCACCGCACTGGGCCATGCATATGGTCGAAGATCAGCTCCCCATCCTCGCACTCCACCACACACCCGAAGAGCGGCTGGGAATGGTTATCGGGGTCCAGAGGCGCCACCCGGTTGTAGAGGCGGATGTCCACTGGGGTGCCGTCCCAATCCAGAGTGAGGTTATAGACCTGCTTATTCACACCCTGCTGGGCAATGTTTTCCCGCTGCAGAATGAGCCGTGGCAAGCCCGGCAGCATATCCGCCAGAATCGCCAGGATGGCATAGAAAATGTGCATGGATCCGCGCACTTCTACTGCCATAATGCGGGACTGCTGGCGCAGCGTGGACACACACCGCACCAGGTTCTGCACCGTCGGCAGGGTGGGGTAAAACGGGTTCACCGCATAGACAGGGTGCGCTACACCCGTGGCCGCCACCACCTGGCTAGGGGTGGCAGCACGGGCGGTATGGAGTTGTTGCACAATGGATCTGGGGTGCACAGGGTGCTCCTGCAGCACCGATGTGCCGGACTGCAGGAAGAAGCGGGTGATGTCGTCGCCGGGTCCACCGGATACCGCGGAACGGACCACCACACAGGCCAGCTCCACCTCCGGCAGGCCCGCCGCAGACAAGGAGGTGACGGGCTCCGTGAAATCCGGCAGCGGGTAGAAGGGGACGCCGAACCTGTCCGCCAGAGCACGGGAGCGGTCCGAGCCGCGGGCCACAATGCCGGCCAACTCGACGGGACTGTCGGGGTGAGCAAGACCGCGGGAGTAGTGCAGGCCGAAGGTGCTGCCGACGACCAGTGCGCGGGGGCGGTGGGGGCGGTGGGAGGTGGTCATTAAAGCTCTCCTTCTTCGTCGTCGAGGGCGGTGTCACCCTGTCGGAGGGAGGTGGTGACGGTAGCGGGGTCCTTCATGATGTCCTCCCACCAGTAGTCGGTATCGGGAAGGTTCACCGGTAGACACACGCCGGCGGGAACGACGGGAGTGGTGGGGGTGACGGAAGTGGTGGGAGTGCCGGCGCCGTGAGGGGAAACGGGGTCGGGGGCGCCTGCCGTATTGCGATCCGTGGCAGGGCAACCCCCGACACCCGAGTTCAAAGATGGCTGCGCGGCACCCACACTGGGGCATGCCCGACGCAGCGCATACAGGGCGGCAATGGCCGTCACCGAGGCCGTCACCAAGAACGAATCCACGCATTCTAAGGTGGCATGCCACATCTCCGCCGGGTCTGCCCTGTTCACTGGGTCCGAGCTGTTCATTGTGTCCACCATGGACTCTCCCAGCGGGGTGTGGAACTCCCTCAAAGGGGCATCAGACAGCCCTGCAGAAACGGCGGTCCCTTCCATTCGGAAGTAGTGGCGGCGGCCGAAGTCGTCCATGCGGGCGGCCTCCATCACCTGCTCCACCGTGGCGTCGCCGGCGATCATCTTCTGGATTTCCAGCGTGGTCTTAGGGGCATCGCTGACGTTATGCCAGCGCACACTATGGGCCTGCGCGGCAGCCGCAGCAGCCGCCACCTCCCGGTCGCAGTGGGCGTGAGCCACCGCGGTGGGAGAGAACGTGGCAGCCACCTGCGCCAGGTAACTTTCGGGGAGGCGGGAGGAACGGAGCTGTCCATCTATCCACTCTTTGCCCGCCCACAACATGCCGGAATTTACCGAGTCCACAAACTCGTGGACGGCCGCTTCGGTGGTGGGTTGGGCACCACCCGAGTAGAGCTCCACCGTGGCGCCGGGGCCGGCAGCGCGCGCCAGCAGGCGCACCAGAATACCGGACAGGCCAGGTTGGATGCCGGCACCAAGGATGACGGGGACAGTGACGGCGGGGACGTCGGCGGGCTGGCCGGCGGGCACAGTTGGGGTCTCCCCCACGGGTACTGACGCCTGCCCGGCGTGTGGATAGGTTGCAGGAAGGTCAGAGGTGGCCACAATCTCGTCGACCATGCTGTGGTCACCTGAGGGGTCCGCGTAGGCCATATTGTGGGTGAGGCAGTAGCGGGCCAAACGGGGCGTCACCACATAGCCTGGCCCAGCCGTGTTCACCAGCAGGTCCACCCCTGTCAACGGCGCGCCTGGCCAGTCGGCAGGGTCCTGTTCGGCATCACAGCCGGCACACACCCGCACTCTGTGCTGTGGGTAGGCGGCACTGACTTCGGCGGCCACGGCCTCCAGGCGCTCTGTAGAGCGGCCGGTGAGACGCAGTTCCAGCGACACTGCCTGCGCAGTACCTACCGGGGACTCGTCATCCCACCGACGGAGAAAATAGCGGAGGGCGGTGCGACCCACAGTGCCGGTGGAGCCGTTCCAGGCAATAACGGGAGACATTACTGGGCGTCTCCTTCCGCGGTGGCGCGAGCGGTGCGGGCGGCGGTGGGAGCAGCCTCGTCGGCCGCGGCGGCGCGTTCAGTGGCCAGGCGGGCCGCCACCTGCGGGTCATACATTTCGGCGAGCAGGTCGGCGACGCCGGGGGCATTTTCGCCTTCCATGCAGGTGAAGTGGGTTCCCGGAATGGAGGTCACGCGCAGGTTGCCCAGGCAGTACTCCTCCCAGAAACTCTCCATGTCGTCGCCCAGCGTGGGGAGGAAATCAATATCGCCGGTGTTTCGCAGGAAGTGTACATCCCCTAGGTAAGGCAAGCCCTCCCAGGCGCCCACCGCCTGCAAACTGTGGTGGAACACCTCCGACACCTGCTCGATAAGCTCCACACCGCCCCGCTCCGGGTGTTTATCGGAGAGCATCTGGATGCGCTCGGCGTGGGTAGCCGGGGCGTTATCCCAGGCTTGCTTCACGGACGTGTCGCCGGCCTCATAGATGCAGCCCTCGGGAAGGGTGCGGCCATAGGTGGTGCGGACGGTGCGCAGTGCCTCCCCCAAGGAGGCCTCATCGAAGCAGAGGCCCATATCCCGCGGGTCGATACCTAGAATGCGGGCCAGGGAGAAGTCCAACAGAATTGGGTCTGTCACCATGAATGGTATCCGGTAGGCGGAGATGGCCGCATAGTGGGCAATCTCCACGCCCGCCATCGCCAACTCCGGCACCATGGTGGCGCAGATCAGCCCACCCATGCAGTAGCCCACCACATGCAGCTTGGTGGGGCGCAGAGTGTCCAGCAGGTTGCGAGTGTAGCGGTGGGCGAGCAGCGCAAAGAGCTGCTGCGGGGCCACCTGTAGGTAGGAGTCGTTGGGCTGCCGCTGGATACCGATAACCGGGGGGCGGTTCGGCTGCTTGGCTAGCTGGGTGAAGAGCGTCTCGTAAGGGGTCAGGTTGCCGGTGCCGTCGTGAACGAAGAGGATGGCCTCCTCGGAGGGGTCGGTGCCAGCGTAGTTGCCGGTGCCCTCCATGACCACGCTCCAGCAGTTGCCCTTGGGTTCGGGGAGGTCCCGTACGGAGAGGAAACCGTGCTCATCGGGGGTGACGGCTGGCGGGATACCGGCAGGGGTGCCAGTACGGGCACGGGAGTCAACCGCAGCGCCGCCACCGCCACCAGCAGAGCCGCCACTAGCGCGAGTGCCAGCAGCGCTCCGCGAACCGGCCACAGCTGGGTCGGTAGCAGCGCTATGCGAGCCCACAGTAGCCGCCTCTGCCGCAGCGGACTCATCACCCGCGTTGGCGGTGGTGATGACGGTGGCTACTGCACCAATGGTGGGGTCGGCCACTACTTCACGGAGCAGGTCATCCCAGCTGATCGCATCACCGCCGGGAACCTCACTGCGCATGCGGCCCACGCAGCGGGCCAACAGTAGTGAGTCGCCGCCCAAGGAGAAGAAGTCATTGGCGGGGCTGAGGTGCATGTCCGGGTCGAGGGACAGTACGTCGTGCCAGACGGCGGCGATGGCTTCCTCCGTGGGGTTGAGCTCAGCGGCCGCCCCGACGTCACCACGATGCTGCTGGTGTACATAGCTGGTGCAGAGTGCGGCCAGTGCCTTGCGGTCGACTTTGCCGTTATCGGTGAGGGGAATGCTGTCGGTGATGACGATGGTGGCGGGCACCATGTAGCTGGGGAGGAGTTCCCGGCAGGCGTCGATGAGCGGCTCGGCGGTGAGGTGACGGGTGTCGAGGGTGTCGGTGCGGCGCATCCACAGAACGTGGTTGTTGCCGAGTTCCATGATGTCACCCCGCGCCGGCCAATGTTTCACGGTGTGGAACGGTGAGTTGGCGATGGCCTCCTGCCACTGCACCAACGTCATAAACGCCGTCTTCGTCTCCCCACGCACATCCGTAAAAGCACTGGAAGACAGGCCTTCCTGGAACTCCACCGTGGACATCAACACCGGGCTAGGCACCGTGGACTCCGTCGCCGCCAACTGCCCGCCCGGCGCCAACATGCCGTGCAGGTTCGTCAACAACTGCACCATATTCGGGCAGTTGTGGAACACGTTGACCCCAATAAGCAGGTCGATGGACGCATCCGCAATGCCCTGCTCCGTGTGCGGGCGGTTGATGTCAAAGATCTGATACTGCAACTCCGGCCACAGCTCACGAGCCGTATCGAGGAAGAACGTGGTGAGATCCGAGAAAATGTACTCCACCGCGGGAACACCATTCTCGTCCGGGGTAAACGCGTCCACGGACCGTAGCCACTCCACAATGGAGGCAGTGGACGCACCCACGCCGGCACCCGCTTCCATAATGCGCAGCGGGCGCAGCTCCGGGTTCTCCACAACCTGCCGGACGCGGGCCTTCACCCCCGCCACCAGCACCGTATTAAGGTAGCGGCTGGAAAGATTCTCGGCGTACACCGCGCGGGCCACATCCATATTGCCCTCCGGGAACAGAACAGCCTTGGCGTCCAGCTCCCCGGTGCACAGTCGGTGAATGTTGTCGGTGCAGGTGCGAACAAACTGCAGCATATCGGCACCATAGTGGATGTGCTCCTCCAGCTCATCCACGTGCCGCCAGAGTTCCTCGGTGGTGACGGCAGGGGCCCCCAGCGGGGAGGCGTCGTCCAGGGTAACGGCCGGTGCGGGGGTGGTGACGGCTACCGATACGCTGGCGGCCGGAGCCGGTGTGGTGGCGGCACCGGTGGGCTGCCAGCCACGCTCCACCAACGTCCGATACCAGCGATCCAGCCGGTCATCCTGCTGGAGCTCCGCCACAGACTGAGTCTGCAACGCCAACTCCACCTCGCCGGCCATCGCCCGCAACGCAATCATGTCCAGGGTAGCGGAGAGGCTGCGCAGTGCCCTCTCCTCCACCGTCGCCCGGAACTCATCAGCTGTCGCCGTCATCTCCGCGCACTGCTGCGCGAACACCGCCTCCCGCTGAGCAGCCAGTTCCGGGTCGTGGGCGGGGGTGACGACTGCCGCCACCTGGTGGGCACCCGAGTGTACATCCTGGTGCACCAGCGAGAACGCCTGATCCACCTGCTCCTGGCCGCGCAACGCAGCGTCAATCTCCCCTAACTCGATGCGGTGGCCACGAATCTTCACCTGGCCATCCACCCGCCCCAGGAACTCAATCTCCCCATTGGGGAGGTAACGACCGTGGTCGCCAGTACGGTAAGCACGCTCGCCATGGTCCGGCTCGGTAAAGAAAGCGGCGGCGGTACGGTCCGAGTCGCCGAAGTAGCCGACGGCCACCCCGTCACCACCAATGGTGATCTCCCCAATCTGACCGGGGACACAGTCCTCCTGGTCGGCGTTGAGAATCCACATGCCCTGGTTGCGCAGACCGCGACCGTAGGGCACGGAGGCCTCAATCTCGTCGCCCACCATCACCTCGTGGAGGTTAGACCAGATGGAGCCTTCGGTGGCGCCACCCATGGCCAAGAAGCGCAGGCCGGGGGCATCAGTCTGGATGTCCAACGGCTGGGTGACAGGGATCCAGTCGCCGGAGAGCAGCGCTGCACGCAAGGGCAGCGCATTAGGGTTCCGCTTCGCAGACAACCCCAGCGGCTCCCGGGTTTCCGCCAGCAGATCCGTCACCAGCTGTAACTGGGCTGGAACCGAGTTCCAGATAGTGATGCCGTGCAGACGAATGTCCCGCACCCAGGCCAGCGGATCCGCCAACGTACCACAGGAGGGGAACACCACGCGCCCACCCCGACCCAGCAGGCCGAAGACGTTGTAGACCGCGAGGTCGAAGGAGTAGCGAGACACAGCCAGCACAGCGTCCTGGACGTTAACGCCCAGATTGTCGTTAATGGCATCGATGGTGGTGCGGGCCTGCTCGTGGGCGATCACCACACCCTTCGGGGTGCCGGTAGAGCCGGAGGTGAAGATGATGTACGCCACCTCGCTGGGGTCCCCGGCGGTTGCGGCCACCTGGGCGAGGAGGTCGGCGGGAAGGTCCCGGGCGGTAACGGCGGCCAGACCAGAGAATGCAACCGCACCAGCAGGCACATCTGCACTGTCAGCTGCGGGCAACGACGCCACAGCCTGCTGGTAGGCCGCAGCCACAGCCGCCTCATCCAGTACCAGTGGGGTGTCTCGCCCGGCAGCGGCAGCCTGAGTGGCCAGCTGCTCCACAATGCCCGCCCGGCGCGCCTCCGGCCAGGCAGTATCCAACGGCACATAGGCACCACCGGCCATGAGAACCGCCAACTGGGCGGCCACCTGGTCGCGACCTGCCGGCAACGCCAGCGCCACCGGCTCCCCCGACTGCAAGGGGCGCAACGTAACACCAATGGCCAGGGCGAGGTTAAGGAGCTGGCGGTAGGTTACCTCTCCCCGCGCGCTGGCCCCAGCCAGCCGGGACTCGTCACCCTCCTGCGCCATGGACCCGACCAGCACCGAATCCGCCAACCCCGAATTGACCAGCGCGGGATCGACCACAGCCACCGCATCCGGGTGCGCCAACGCCTGCTCCACAATGGGCCCATGCAACGTCCCCAACACGCCTGTCGTAGGCTGGCTCGAAGCCACCCGCGCAATAGCGGGGATCATGCGCCGAGCTAACCCGTCACCCTCCCACGCGGCCTCTGCCACCGCAGCATCGTCGCTCAACAGCGCCCGCACCAGGGCAATGTAGTCGGAGTAGGCGGCATCCAGCACACTGGCAGAGAACGCACCATCGCGGGTATCCCAGTCGATACTGATGCCCGCCCCCTGCGGGGAAAGCTGCACATCCATCAACACCTGCGGGGTCTGCGAAATACCGGACCCCACACGCGGAATGAGCACCTCCGACTCCGTATCCGCGGCAGCCCCCACCGTGGAGGTAATAACAATGGGCGTAAAGAAATTGTCCTGGCCAGTATGGCGGCCAATCATGCGGGCCACCTCAGTACCCGGAACCGCTGTGTGGTCCAGCGACTCGAAGAGATCCACCTGCACCTGCTGCGCATTCGCGGCGAAACTCTGGTGACGGTCATTACCCAGCGGCAACAGGGCGGTGGAGGTGAAGTCGCCCACAATGCGGTTCACATCCGGGGCGAACGGCTGGCGGGCCAACACCGTCAAGGTGACAAGCCCCGCATCCAAGCCCGTGTAGCGGCGCAGTACCCGGCCCAGCGCCGCCATCAGCACCGCCGACGGGGTAAGGCCACGCTGCTGGGCGCGCGCAGTGAAGGCCGCCCACTCCGCCGAGCTGAGCGAGGTGGAGTGGCGCGAGTAGTGCGGAATCTCCTGCCCATCCAGCGTGATGGTGGAGCTGCGCAGCACCTCCGGGCGGGCTTCCGCCGACAGTGCAAAGGCCGGGGGCAGACTATCCAGGCGGTCCGTCCACCACTGCCGATCCCGCTCGCGGCGACGCTGCCCAGCCGGGGACTCCACCGCCAACTTCTCCGACTGGAGGTAGTCGCGGAACGTCAGGCTGGGTGCTGACGGCGGGGTATCCGGGTGGCGGAGCGCCTGCTCCATGTCCGCGAAGATGACGGACAGGCCGAGGAAATCGGTGAGTAGAAGGTCCACAGACACATGCAGTACCGTGTCGGCGGGGCCGACAGTAACCACGGCATCGATAAGAGGCTGTCCGGCGGTAATGTCGTACACCTTATTACGGTAGGTGGCGGCAATGCTGGCGCGCTGGGCGGCGACGGCGGACCCGTCACCCTCCTCGCGTAGGTCAAACACCTGCAGCGGCACCTGTAGCGCCGGGTTGGAGCGCTGCCACCCGTCCGGATGCACTTCGCACTTCATCATCGGGTGGGCGGCCACTACCGCATCCCAAGCGGCAGTGAGCTGCGCGGGCGTGTAGCCACCCTCCACTGTAAATTCGGTGTAGCCGTGGCAGCCCACCCCACCGTGCTCGAAGGCGTTGGTACGGCCCACCAGGTAGCTGGCTTGGACGTCTGTCAGCGGGAAGGGTGCGGTGGCGTTGGCGTCATCGCGGATGATGGTGCCACGCTGCAACGCCTCGATGATGGCCGGTTTATTGGCGCTGACGGCCTGCTTCAGTGCGGCGGTGAAGGCACCAGCGGGGGCACGGAATTTGAGGGCTCCGTTGTCTGTCCAGAGTTCAATGCGGCGAGCGGCGAGCTCGTCGAGGAGTTCGGGAATGTTCACAGAGTTCCTTCTTCAAGGTCGGCATCAGCAAGGGAAGAGTCGGCCTGGTCGCCGCCATGGGGCAGGGTGCCCACAACAACGCCGGCACCGGCCCGCTCTGAGGAGCCGGGTGAGTTGGGGTAGTCGTCCAGTTCGCCCACCTCCGTAGCGGTTGCGGCCGGCACGGCGGACACGGCCTGCAGGTAGTCACGCAACGTTGGGTTGGTGAGGAGGATACGAAGGTCCACTTCGCGCCCGGTGGTGTCCTGCACTTGGCGAGTCACCATGGTGGCGCGCAGGGAGTCCCCACCCTCTTTAAAGAAGTTGCTGTCGAGGGTGACAGCGACACCCTCCAGGGCGGCCTCCCAGAGGGGGGCGATCTGCGCGTAGAGGTCTGCGGCCGGGCCGGTGAGGTCGGCGGCGGAGGCAGCTGTGACAGGGACGGTGTCCGCGGTGGGCTGGTCGGCTAGGACTGTCGCCGGGTTGTCGGCGGGGGACGTCGCTAGCTGGTCGGCGGGGGTGGTTATCGAGGCGGCAGCACCAGCAACACCACCTGCGGCAGCAGCTCCGTCACCAGCAGCATCAGCAGCACCAGCAGCGACAGCCTGTGCACCATGCACACGTTCCGTACAGTCACAGATACGCTGTGCCACTGCACTAATAGCATCCTGCACCCGCTGCGCGTCCAGTGCTTGAGTAACGTAATCGGCCGTCAAGTGGAGGCCCTTCACATCCTCATGCACTTGCAAGTCCAACAAGGTCTGTGGAGTCTGGGAACGGACGCGGCCCAGCGTGCCAAAACTGAAGTCGGTGGTGGACACTCCGTCCGCCACCAAACCCAGGCCGCAGGTGAACACCACCGGCAGCATGGAGGCATACGGGTCGCCTGTCAGCTGCAAGAGTTCACGCTGCACCCACAGGGCGCCGGCGGCATCATTGTCCCGCACACTCGCCAGTGTCTGCTGGACGGCACGCGCCACCTCTTCGAGACTGTCGCCCGGCAGCACCCGGCAGGCAACCGGGGTCAGCGAGGTGAAGTCCCCCACCACCCGGTTCACACCCGGCACCGACATATCGCGGTCGAAGAGAGTGACGTTGACGGTGAAGTCGCTACTTCCCGACCACTGCCCCAACTCCACTGCGTAGGCGGCCAACACCAGGCTGGCGGCGGTAACCCGGGACTGCTTCGCGGACTGCTGGACGGCGGCCCACAGTTCGGCCGGCACATCGGCGGACACACGATCGATCTTCGGCTCCCGGATGGCCACCACCTGGGCGCGCTCGGCGATCTGTGGGGCGGCCGGCAGGGTTGCTACTTCGCTACTCCAATAGGCGCGTGCCTCGGCTACCCGGTGAGCGGCAGCCGGGTCGGTGATGTCGGCGGGATCCAGGGCCTCCTGGTGGGTAGCCAAATAGGCGCCAAAGGAGAGGCTTTCCTGCGGGAGGCTGGCCGGCTGGCCGGCAGCCAGTTCCCGGTAGGTGGCGTCGATTTCCTGCAGCACCAGCATCATGCTGGCGCCGTCCAGGATGAGGTTATCCATGCCGATGGAAATGGTGACGGGTCCCGGCACGTCGGCGGGGCTCAGGCGCACCACCATGCCCACCTGCTGGGTGGGGTCGGGGGTTTCTGCCTCGGTGGCGGCCCGCGGGTCCTCCACGGTGGTGAGGATGTGGGCGGGAGTGGCCGGTTGGATGGTAGCCTGGCCGTCCACAATGAGGGCGCGGAGCTCGTCATGCGCATCCACCACGGTGGTGATGGCCTGGGCGAACGCGGTGCGGTCGAGGCTGGTGGTGGTGAACTCGTAGTAGCAGTGGGAGGCCACGCCGCCCAGAATGTGGGCATCGGAGCGGCCGGCTAGGTAGGCCTGCTGCACACCGGTTAGGGGGTGCGTGGCCGGGTGAGAGTCGTCGGCGGCACCGTCACCATCCGTATCCACCGTCACCCTCTCCATCTTGGACAGAAGCACTGCCAGCTCACTAAGTTCCGGCGTATTGAAGAGATCCACCAGACGCAGCGTCTGGTAGCCGGCCTGCTTCAACTGCTGTAGCACTCGGGTGGCCGCTAAGGAATCCCCACCTAGGGCGAAGAAGTCCGCGGAAAGGTTTGCCGGGTTTTCCACCTGCAGGCTGGCGGCATCGGGTAGCACACTGTGCCACGCCTCCAGCACCGTGCGGGCGGCTGCCAGTTCCTCCGGCGACAGCTCCGGTTCCGGCAGGCCACTGCCTGCCGGAGTATCCGCGGGGAGCGGGCACAGCTCCGCGGCGGTCGCCTCCTCTCGCTTCCCCTGCAGCACACAAATGTAGCTGGCGGGGGTAGACATGGCGTAGGGCTGCCAGCCGGCGGTGGTCAGGTTCATCCACCACTGGCCCGCATTCTGCAGCACCGTGGCAGCAGATTCCAGCAGCGTCGGGTCGATGACGGCGGCACTCACCAGGGCAGCATCGGACAGCTCGGTGGTCTCCACCACCACAACTTCTGCCTCCCGCAGGGTGGGCACCTGCGCCACATCCCGCACCAGGCGCGGGTCGCGGTGGAGGGACCCCACCGCCAGCACCACGTCTGCGGGAATATCGGAGAGGGCCTCCAGGGGCATTTCATTGTGGGTGGTGGCGGATTTCCGCCAGCGCGCATCCCGCTCCACGGACTGCCAGGACACGTCAACACTCGCTCCGGCGGCACCCGTGGGGGTCAACTCCCGCTCGATAAGTGTGCGGACCAGCCCCGTACCGGACCCCAACTCGACAACGGACACGGGCCTCCCCAGCTGCTCGGCTTTCTGGGCCAGCAGGCGGGCAATATCGGTGACGATGCTGGCGGCCGCCGGGTCGTGCACCAGCAGCGCCTGCGGGCTCAGTACCGGGTGGCCAATGATGTCCGTGGCGTCGAAACCACCACAGAGCGCGTCGGCTAGCCATGTGCCGGTGCGGCGGGCATCGGCGGTGAGGGGCGCCTGTGCTACGTCCACATCCTGCACCCGGTTGCGCCACAGTTCCACTAACGGCACATACTGCGGCAGCGGGGTGCGGGACGGCGTGTGCTGGATGCCCTCCGTATGTGTATCCAGGTGTTCTAGGGCCGCAGCCATAATCTGCTGCGGGCTGGGGGGCTGGCTGGTGGCAAGCTGCTGGGCGAGGTCGGCCAGCTCGGTGTCGAGCTCGTTGGGGGCAGGGTCGGCGCTGAACGCCGTTACCTGGTCCACAAAGCGGGTGAAGAGGTGGTGGAGGCGCTGCGCGTGCATATACTCCACCGGGTAGTCCCAGCGCAGTTCCAGCTGGTCGCCCACCATGCTAACCTGGCAGTCCAGTTGCACACCGGGGGTGCGGGTGAGGACCCAACTGGGGGTGAGGGTACCACTGCGGTGGAGGGCGGCCACACCGGTAGTGGAGGTAAAGACCACCGGGTAGGCGGCGCGCCCGGCGCGGGCAATGTCCCTGCTGTTGGGGAGGGTGCCGTCGCCGATATGCCCCAAGGTACGGTGGACGTCGGTGACGGAGCTTTCCGTACCCAAGGTACAGAGGGCAAGTTCGGTGAAGTTGCCGAGGACCTCCCGGCTGCCTTGCTGGGCGGTGTTGGTGCTGGGCCGCTGCGAGATCGGCACGCTGATACCGCACACGTCGAGGCCACTGGAGGCGGCGATGACGGCACCGTAGGCCTGGAGGACCACGGCGGAGACGGTGACGCCGGCGTGGGCGGCGGCGGTCTGCAGGGCGCGGGTGTCTGCCACGGACAGCTGGGTGTGCAGGGAGGAGAAGCGGGCGTCGCTGGTGGCGGTCCACTTTTTGGTGGTGACGGGGAGGCTGGGGGCGGGCGGCAGCTGCTGGGGGCGGGCGTCTGCAGAGTAGCCGGTGGCGTGATCGGCAGAGTAGCCGGCTGTCCCGGCGGCTAGCTCCCGCTGCACATACTCATAGAAGGGTTGAGCTGACGGGTCCACCGGGAATGTGTCGGCAGCTCCCTCGTAGCGATCCAGGATGGTGTTGAAGAGAACGCCAATCGAACGGGCATCCAGCCCCAGGTAGTTCATGGAGAGGCCCACGTGGGTGGTGAGGCCCTCTACCGCAACCACCTGCACCATCGGCACCGCATCGAGGGGGATGCGCTGGCCAGAAAGTTCCGCACGGAGGGCGGCCAGGGCGGCCTCCACCCCACTGTCGGTGGTGAGGTCCGCGCCGGTGGGGGCGCGGAGGGTGAGCACCGGCGCGGCGGTCGGGACGGTGGCGGCATCCACAACAGCTTGTTCGTTATCGCCGGAGCGGACGCAGCGCAGCGGTTCCCAGGCGGCGGTGAGCTCGGCGATGAGAGTGGCGAAGCGCTGCGGGTCCAGGGCGGAGCCGTCACCACTGGAGATGATGACGCCCACTGCGGGGGTGGTGCAGGTGATGCCGCGGACCCCATCGGCACCGAGGGCGTAGGCCTGTTGGAGACTGGTGAGGGGGAAACTAGTGCCGCTCAGCGGGGTGGCTGTGGGGGCCGCCGGTTCCGAGACGGCGGTAGGTGCCGCGGTAGTCGCGGCAGCTGGGACGACGGCCGAGGCGGCTGCCGGGGCTGCATCCTGGGAGGCCACTGGGGTGGCGGTGAGCTTACCGCGCGCCCGCACAATGAAGGCGTCCAGCGTGGGTGCGGCAAACAGGTCCGCCACTGTCACCTGGCAGCCTGCCTGCACAAGCGAAGTGGCAACAGTGGTGGCGGCCAACGAATCTCCGCCCAAGGCGAAGAAGTTCACCGGCTTGGTACCGGCCCGTTCGGCTGCCAACTGGGTGGCGAGCACTTCCGGTTCCTCTCCCAAGACAGCCGCCCACGCATTGACAACCTGCTGCTCGAAACTGTCCAGCTGCGGGACGCCCACTACACCGGGCGTGTTTTCCGCGGTGATGGTACTACCGTCCGCGCGGGCAGCGGTAGCGCTAACAGTGGCGCCAGCAGTGCCAACGGTCGGGGCAATTGTGGCGCCGGCGATCGGGGTCTCCGTCGCTGCCGCGGCACCCCTATAGCCGGTAGCCTGCTCATGCTGGTAGCTTTCCAACTCGGTCGCCAACAGGCGCCGGTCAATCTTCCCATTCGTGGTATGCGGCAGGCTCTCCCGCGGCATCACCACCGCCGGCACCATATAGTCCGGCAGTTTGGTTGCCAGCTGTGCTCGTAAATGGGCTGGGTCCGCCAGTTGCACCTCTGCAGCCACCGCAGCAGCCCCATCCGTAGAGTCATCCACAGAGCCAGGCTCGGAGCCAGGCTTAGCGCCAGTCGCACCCGTCACCAGAACCGCACCCAAGGCGGAATTCTTCCGGATTGGCACCACAATAGCGGTTTCCACCCCGGTCAGGGCGCGGCAGGCGTGCTCCACCTCGCCGCACTCCACCCGGTGGCCACGAATCTTCACCTGGGTATCCATGCGGCCCACAAAGAAGATCAACCCATCCGTGTGGTACTCGCCCAGATCCCCGGTACGGTACCAGCGATCGCCCTGCTCATCCACCGGGTAGCGTTCCGCGGTCAACTCCGGCTGGCCAAAGTAGCCCGCGGCTACCCCGGCGCCACCAATCCACAGCTCACCCGGCACATAGTCCGGCTGGTCGGGAAAACCGGGCACATTCGGGTTCACCACCCGATACTTTTGGCCGGTCAGCGGGCCACCGTAGGGAATGGACGTCCAGTCTGCGGGGAAGTCCACATCCGTCACCACATACTCGTTGGACCAGATGGACCCCTCCGTCGCCCCACCCATCGAAATGCAGGTGGCGTCCGGGCTGATGGTGGCCAGGCGTTTCGGTAGATCCATGGCGATCCAATCGCCGGAGAAGTAGAAGCGGCGCAGGCTCGGCAACTGGCTGCCCAGGGCGGCTGCATAGAGCATTTCGCCCAGCCCCGGCACGGTATTCCAGATGGTGACGCGGAAACGCTTCACCAGGTCGGCCCAGCGGAAGGCATCACGGCGGGACTCGTCACCAATGCACACAATGGTGCCGCCGGCGGCGAGCATACCGAAAATGTCGTAGACGGACAGGTCAAATTCCAGAGCGGAGATGGCCAAGCAGTTGTCCTTGGCGGTCACCTGGTTGCGGGCATTGACGTCCAGGCAAGTATTGAGAGCACTGTAGTGGCGAATCGCCACCCCTTTCGGGGTGCCGGTAGAGCCCGACGTGTAGATGATGTAGGCCAGCTCGTTCGCCTCCACCACCCGCGGAATAGCCTGGTGGCAGGCGGGGCGGGGACGTCCACCCAGCTCGTCAGAGATCAACTCCGCCATATCCTCCCGGCGCAGCACAATCTCCATCCCCGCGGAGTTCGCGATAGCGCGCAAGCGTTCCTCCGGCTGGTGCAGGCCAATGGGTAGGTAGGCGCAGCCGGCATACAGCACACCTAGGGTAGCGATCACCTGGCAGGGGCCCTTCGGCAGCTGGATGCCGATAACCTGGTTGGGGTGGGTGAGCGGGATCAGCTTGGCGGCCAGGCGGCGGGCCATACAGTCCAGCTCCTGGTAGGTGAGGTAGCCGCGGCGGTTATAGCCCAGGGGGTCGCCGACGGTTTTGTCGGTGGGCTGGTCCTCTGGCGCCCACACTACGGCCACCGCCTTGGGCTGCTTCTGCACGTTCTCCCGGAAGGGGGTGTAGAGGAGGCTGCTGGTGGTGACGGGGGCACTGCTGTTGGCTGCCTCCCGCTGGGTGCGGGTGGCGGCGGGGAGCGGTACCAGGTCGATGAGGGGGCGTTGGGCTAGCTGCTGGGGGTGGCCGGCGCACTGGAGGGTGATGAGGTCCACCAGCGCCTGGAACATTTGGGCGGCGACGTCGGCGCGGATACCGTCGGTGCGGATGTCGCAGGAGAGCGTTACGTGCCCAGACACATTCACCACCTGGCAGTCGATGAGCACCTGGGGGGTGGTGGAGCGCAGTTCAGTGGGGGCGCCCAGCACGCTGAGGGGTTCAGCCAGGAGCGGGCGGTCCGCCGAGTAGGTGAAGATGAAGGGCGACAGGCCGGTATGTCCGGCGGGGGAGGCGAGGGCGTGGCGCAGTTCGACCCCCAGTGGGGTGGGGTTAGCGATGCCGGCGCGGAGGTCTGTGCGGACGGCGACGAGAGTGTCTGCCCAAGGGCTGCCAAGGGGGCAGTGGGCGCGGTGGGCGACGGCGATGGTGCGTTCGGCCACATGCCCGGGCTGCGGAGCATTAATGGTGGTGAGGGTGACGAGGAAGTCGTCCCGGCTGGACCAGCGGCGCAGGATGGCGTCATAGCAGGCGAGGGTGATGCTGGCGGGGGTGGTGCCGAGGGTACGGGCGGTGGCGCTGAGGGCCTGCCACTGAGGGGTGGTGAACGCGTGGGTAAAGCGGGTGACCTGCGGGTTGGGGTGGGTGCTGCCGGTGTCGAGGGTGGGGACGTCGGGGGGCAACGGGAGGCCGCGGGCTGGGATGGGGGCGGCGGCGGGGTTGGGGGCGGTGCCAGCGGCGTCTGAAGTGATGCTGCGGGCAGGGTGATGGGTTCCGGCGCGTTCGGCGGCTGCCCGGCCGGTAGCGGTGTGGTGGGCGTGCGACGGGAAGGCGCGCTCGGTGTCCCCCTGGAGGGCGGCATCGAGGCGCGCGAGAATCTCGCCTACGCCCACAATGTCGGCCGCGATAAGCGAGAGGGCGACGTGCACGGTGGTGGTGCCATCGGGGAGGGTGCTGACGGCCAGCGCCCAGTTTTCCCCCTGCGGGGTTTCGAAGTGGCGGTGCAGGTAGACGTGGCGAAGTTCTTCCCGGGCGGCGGCTAGCTGGTCGGCGGCCACACCGGTGAGGTCAATGACGGCGACGTCGGGAGCTGGGTGGTCAGCGTAGCAGGTGGTCTCAGTGGTGGGGAGGGCGGTGTGAAGGGCCGGTTCTTGGTCGACAAGGGCGACGGCCTCACGGAGGGCGGCGCAGAAGTCTGCGGGGGTGAGAGTTCCCAGGTTGGGCTCGAATTCGGCGTAGGCCAGGCAGTCGATGCCACCCCAGGGCTGGCTGGGGTCTGCCCCTACCAGATAGGACTTTTGCAGGTCTGTGGGAGTGCTGGTGGCTGCGTCAGGGGCTGCGTTGGTGGCACCATCGGGACGGGTGATGCTGGTGGTAGCGGTGTCCGCACTAGTGCTCGCAGCGTCACCACACTGGGTGCCGTCCGCGGCATCACCTTGCTGTGCGGTGGCTGCGGCGGCCAGGTCGTAGAGGCCCATCCAGGCGCCGACAGTAGGGTTCTCCCACACTTCTACCGGATCTAGGGTGTGCCCAGTATGGCCAGCCCAGCTGAGAAATTCGTTGACGGCCAGCGAAGTAAGGCCCAACTCGGAGACATCAGCGCGCAGGTCGACGGCATCCGGCGGGCAGCTCAGCTGGTCGGCCAGTTGCACCACTACCGGATGCTGGGTGGGGTCGGTTGATGCTGCGGCAGCGCTGTTCCTACTGCCGGCTTCCCCGTCAGGGTCCTCACTGTCGGCACCCTCGGTACCGTCATCGCTGCCTTTGCTCGCGCCGCTAGTGCCGCGCCCGCCCGCATTGGCGTAGTGCGCGGTGGAGCCGTCTCTCTGCTGCTCAGCCAGAATCTGCAATGCCAACTGTGCCACCTCGCCGCGGGCGATCTTGCCGGAGCTCGTACGCGGAAGGGCATTGTCGGTCCACAGCACTCTGGCGGGTTGTTTGCCGGTGGAGCGGGCGATGGCGCGGGACAGGAGGCCCGAGTAGGCGGTGCGGTCGAGGATGTCGATGTTGGCAGCCTCCCCCATCACCAGGTACCAGGGACCGTCGATGTCGGGCTGGGTGGCGCAGCATTGTGCGGTGGTGAAGCCCAGGTTGGCGGTGGCTACCAGCTCTTCGATGTCGCTGGGGAAGTAGTTTTCGCCGCCCACAATAATGGTGTTGGAGAGGCGCCCGGAGATGTAGAGGTTGCCGTCGCAGAGGAAGCCGTAGTCGCCGGTGCGCAGGTAGGGACCGTCACCGTCGGCGGTGCGAGCGTGGAAGGTGGCGTCGGTGAGGGCATCGTTACCCAAGTAGCCGGCAGCCACATCGCCTCGGAACCAGACTTCCCCCACCTGACAGTCGTCCAACACCTGGCAGGTGTCGGGGTCGACGATGCGCATGTCGCCGCCGAAGAAATTGTCTCCCACCGAGTAAAGGGTGCGTTGAGCGGGGTCGGCAGGGTTTAGGTCGGCGGGGACGATCTGGCCACGGGCGGCAGTGGGGGCATCGAAGTGGATGCAGACGGCTTCCCGCGGGCCCAAGTGGCCGGACATGGCGAGGCCACCTTCGGCCAGGCCGTACATGGGGGTGAGGGTGGTGGAGGTCCATCCGCATTCCCCGAAGGTGGCGGCGAGGAGGGGTTGGGTGGTGGTGTTGACGGGTTCCGAGCCGTCGACGGCGACGCGGAGGCTGGAAAAGTCCAGGCCGGCACGGCGGGCGGGGTCCTGGTAGAGGCCGCAGATGGTGCGCCACATGGTGTCGGGGGCGGCCGTCATCCCGCACTTGTAGGTGCTCATGGCGTTGACCCAGATGGTGGGGTTTTTGGCGAAGAGGGCGGTGGGGATGTAGCCGGCGCAGCCGCCGAGGCAGAGAATGTCGAAGATGCCCCAGACGATGCCCATGTCGTGGTGGAGGGGGAGCCAGGATATGGAGACGGGCGGGGTGTCGCTATTCCAGGTGATGCGCATGACGTCGAGCTGCCAGAGGATGCAGCGGTAGGTGTCGAGGACGCCCTTGGGTTTGCCTGTGGAGCCGGAGGAGTACTGCACGTAGACGACGGTGTCGGGGCCAACGGGGTGGGGGGCGAGCTCGTCGAGGCTGGCGGGCAAGTAGGGGTGGGTGGGCCGCTGGTAGTGGGGGGTGAGGACGGTGAGGCCGGGGAGCAGGGTGGTGTCGCTCTGTTGGTGGGTGACGAGTTCCTGCTGTTTGGCGGGGGTGGTGAGGAGTGCAGCCGGGCCGCAGTTGGCGGCGATGTGCCGGAGAGTGGGGATGCCGGCGGCGAGCGGGGCTTCGGGGGTGACGGGGACGGAGACGGGTTGGGCGCCGATGGTGATGAGGGCCCAGAAGGTGAGGAGGTAGTCTGCGCTGGAGGGAAGGATCATCATGACGCGGTCGCCGGCGGTGATGCCGGCAGCGCGGAGGTCTGCTTGCGCGGTGGAGATTCCATGGAGGAATTCTGCCCAGGTCCACTCATCAACGTCGTCCGGAGTGGTGCCGGTGATGAAGCGGAGTGCTATGTCGTTGGGGGTCTGTTGGGTTTTCTCCCAGAGGGGGGAGACCAGGGGGTTGGACGCGTATAGCTGGGCAGAGTTGTCACCGAGGTTAGACACGATTAATGAAGACTCTCTATAGAGCTTGTAGGTTAGCCTTACCTAATATAGACCGGTAACCATAGTGAGACAACACCTATTTTGTGTATCTGAAAATGTCCCTATAGAGCCACCATGGAAACCCTTAAAAACCTTATGTGAAAAGGCTTTTATCAACTATTTCACACATGCGAGTGCGTCTGTGAAAAGTGTCTACTGTGCTCCACTTTTTTAGCGTTGACATGGAGTTATAGGTCAAACATCCAAATTCCCTCCAGCCTTCATATATGAACATTTCTGCATGCCAATACTTCAGAAATTGGCAGACAACAGGAATGTCTTCCGAAGGACAAATACACCGAGTGGGTGGCAGTAGCCGCAACCACCGTCACCCACTCGGAGCACGATCACTATGGAATTACCGGATGGACTAACCGGGAGTACCCCCCCCCACTACTACTCCGGCTTAGCCTCGTGAGATTCATCACCCTCACGCTTCTCGGCCGTACCCGGCTGCGCAAACGGGGCAGTCTCATGCGGAGTCGGAGCCGGACGGCCCTGTCCATACTGCGACTGAGGACCCTGCAGACCCGCTGCCTCCGCACCACTCGGACGGCCATAGGGGGCACCCATAGGGCCACCCGCCACCGGCGGCATCGGCTGACTATACGGGGCGCCGAACGGAGCACCTCCAGGCTGGCCAGGTTGACCAGGCTGACCGAACGGGGCACCCGGGCCAGGCTGACCATAAGGAGCGCCATAGGGAGCAGCAGAACCAGGCTGGCCATAGGGGGCACCATAAGGAGCACCGGATCCGGGCTGGCCATAGGGAGCACCGTACGGAGACTGCCGCTGCCGACGGGCAGCCCGCTTCGCCTTCATAGCACCCATAGCGGACTTCATCTCGGAGAAATCAACAGACTCGCCACGCCAGTACACAGCCAGCGGACCCACCCACTCCAAGGCAAGCACCACAAACATAAAGACCGCGGTAACGGAGTAGAAGGCCGGCACCACATACACTGCCGCCACAATGGAGATGACGGCCATCATGAGCAGCAGAAGAGAGCTGAGGACGCGGTCCACCGGCGTACCGCGGCGCAGATAAGCGGTAGAGTAGATAGCGAACGGGAGGAGCAGCGCCAGCAGCACCACGAAGGTAATGAACTTGCCGTTAACGTCCATGCCCTGCTGGAGAGCATCAGACTCCTGGGCCGCTAGCGGACCCAACTGGGCAAGCAGCACCCCGAAGACAAAGAGGGCGACAATATGCCCGAAGCGGAAGGTCTCCAGCGCGATGTTCAGCTGGTGACGGAGTGCTGGACGCTTAGGTGCGTCCAGCGGTGCGCCCGGGAAGAAAGAATCCTGCGGGGGGGTCATGTAGTCAACTCCTTCGATAGGCCGCCAACGAACTGACGGCACTCTACCCCTCTATCATTCCAAGAAAGCCAGCGATGAGCACCCCATAACTCACAATAATCTCAAAACGCCCTCACCCACGTGGTCGGCCACACCAGGCCACCCACGTGGGTGAGGAACACTATCAAGAAAAGCAGGTTAACGCGGGCAGCGGGTTACCGTGGCTCGATAACCTCAAGGCCCACGTAAGGACGCAGCGCCTCCGGCACCACAATGGACCCATCCTCCTGCTGATGATTCTCCATAATGGCCACCAGCCAGCGCGTCGTTGCCAAGGTGCCATTGAGGGTAGCGGCAATCTGCGGCTTACCGTTCTCGTCGCGGTAGCGCACATTCAGGCGGCGCGCCTGGAACGTCGTGCAGTTGGAGGTGGACGTCAACTCGCGGTAGCAGTTCTGGCTCGGCACCCAGCCTTCGCAGTCGAACTTGCGGGCCGCAGACATACCCAGGTCGCCACCGGCAATATCAATAACCCGGTAGGGAACCTCCACCAAGCCCAGCATCTCCCGCTCCCAGCCCAGCAGCCGCTGGTGTTCTTCGCGGGCGTCTTCCGGCCTGCAGTAGATGAACATCTCCACCTTATTGAACTGGTGGACGCGGATAATACCGCGGGTGTCCTTACCGTAGGAGCCTGCCTCGCGGCGGAAGCAGCTGGAGTAGCCGGAATAGCGGATAGGGCCGTTAGACAGGTCGATAATCTCATCCTTGTGGTAGCCGGCCAGCGCCACCTCACTGGTGCCCACCAGGTACAGGTCATCCGTCCCCAGGTGGTAGATCTCGTCATCGTGCTGCACGTTAAAGCCCGTGCCCTGCATGATCTCCGGAAGCACCAGCACAGGCGGAATCATCATGGTGAAGCCATGCTCCACCGCCTTCTTCACCGCCAACTGTGTGAGCGCCATCTCCAGCAGCGCACCCGCACCCTTCAAAAAGTAGAAGCGAGAACCGGACACCTTCACGCCACGCTGCATGTCCAGGATGTCGCACATCTCGGCCAGCTCCAGGTGGTCGCGGACCGGGAAGGAAAACTCGGGCACCGTGCCCACTTCCTCCAGCACCACAAAGTCATCCTCGCCACCAGCCGGGGCGCCATCCTCCACCATATTGGGGAGCAGACGCTGCAACTCCTCCACCTTGGCTTCGGCGTCGCGCTGTGCCGCCTCCGCTTCTTTCACCTTGGCGGCCAGCTCCTTTGCCTCCGCCAGCAGGGCGGGACGGTCCTCCTTGGACGCGGCACCGATCTTCTTGCCGAAGGTCTTTTGCTCGTTGCGGAGGGCGTCCGCGGACTGGATAGCGGCACGCCGGGACTCGTCAGCGACCAACAGATCATCCACCAGCGCAGGGTTCTCCCCACGGGTGCGCTGCGAGGTGCGGACGGCATCAGGGTTTTCACGCAAGAATTTAAGATCGATCACGCTCCTCATACTAGTACGTTTCCGCGCTTATCCCAGCTTGCTGGCGTGGACCCGTCACCCCACCCACCTGGTAGAAAAGCACCCAACAACTACCCCCAGGCGCGAAAAGCGTGCACAATGGGGGTAATGGCACGCTCACAGAAGAACGGCCCCCGCGCCGACAAGCACAAGAACCGGCAGCACGCCCGCAGCCCCAAGAAGCTGCAGTCCGACGCCGGAGCTACCGGCACGTCCACCCCCCAGCAAGGTGACGATACCGCCCCGCAGGGTGACGGCACCGCCCGGCAGGGTGACAGCACCGCCGCCCCCGCCCGCTGGAGCCGCCGCCGCTGGCTCATCACCGTCGCCGCCGTGGTAGTAGGGGCCATCCTCGTCGCCCTCCTCATCAACCTCACTGTGGACAAAACCACCAGCCACCCCAACGAACTATCCGTGGCGGGAGCTATCCAAGCGGGTCCAGAATTCGCGCATGCCAGCATGGGCTCCTGCCTCAACTGGAACGACAAAAACCCCGGCGACCAGATCAGCTCCCTAGAAGAAGTCCCCTGCGAGGACAACCACCGCTTTGAGGTGGCCGGCATCATCGACCTCACCATGTACCCCTCCCAACGGTTCGGAGAAAACGCCGATCCGCTCAGCGCCGAACAGGTCGAAAGCCTGCGCCTCGGCGTGTGCCGACCCCTCGTCGACTCCTACCTGCCGCAAGGCCTCGACCCCGCCGGCCGGTTCCGCGTCGGCCTGCTCCACCCCGACGTAGGTGCCTGGAAACGCGGCGACCGCACCCTGGTCTGCGGCATTGAAGCCACCAACACGGCCAGCCCCGAATTCTCCGGCAAGGTGGGTAAACAGGACCAGTCCGTCAGCTGGGCGAACGGCACCTGCGTCTATGTGAACCCAGAACACCGCCACGACGTCCAGGACGTGGACTGCCGCAACCCGCACATGATGGAAGTTGTGGGCACCGTGGACCTTTCCGCCAAGTTCGGCGACCGCATGCCCAGCAAGAAGGCGCAGAACGCCTACGCGGAGCGGCAGTGCGTGGCGATGGCCACCAGCTACATGGGTGGCCCCGAACAACTGCGCGCTACGACACTGACGGTGTTGTGGTCTCGCGTGTCCTTGGCCGGCTGGAATGCTGGGTCCCGCAAGGTGACGTGTTCCTTGGCAAAAGCGGGAAAGAACGGGTTTGCCTCCCTGGAAGGCTCCGCGAAAGGCCCCTTCACTATTGACGGGAAGAAGCCGCGGAAGCCTCGTAAGCTGCCGCCGCGCGGTAACCAGCAGCTTCCCGACATGCACAATGATCCGCTGCTGAAGGATTCCGTCCCCGGCCTGTAATCCGCCTGTTCCAGCGGGCAATATCGGCCACTAGCGGGAGGTTCCAACCCCTAGCGGGCGTTATCGAAGGTGGGGTTGACGCCTGGCGTATTGTTCGCCTTCCCCAAGGCCGCGGACTGGAGTGGATCGTGATAGTCCGGGTCGTCGTACTCCTCCGGCACGGTGCACACGAAGGGCGGTTCATCGTCACCCCAGCGCAGCACCTGCCACCCCCACTGCAGCATCTCGTCCCAGGATGGGGCGGCACCGTCACCGCCCCCACTGGTGGACGTAGTCGCAGTGCGGCATTCCGGCACCAGCTCAACCGTCTGAGTGTTGGTGAGGAAGTTCCAGTAGGCGTAACGCTTATCCACCTCCGGTGCCAGCATGGTAGTGAAGATGCGGATGACGGCTCCGTGGCTCACCAGCAGCACGTGCTTCGGGCTCGCGCCGGGCACCGCCATGTCTGCCGCGGCGGTAGGAGCCTCGGCCACAGCGGTGGTGTCTGCCTGGGTGGCGCGGATCTGCGGGAGCGCAAACTCACAGTAAAGACCCAACGCCGTCGGAGCATAGCGGGCCACAATCTGGCGGGTAGACTCCCCCAACGGGCCCGGCGTAGCAGTGTCCACCTCCCCCTGTAGCCAGCTGTAGTAGGTGCGCAGCCACTGCTTCATAATGTCCGGGTTGTCCTTGATGGTGGCGTTCTCCCAGTCCCCCACCTGCGTCTCAACAATGCCCGGTACAATCCGCAGCTCCGGAAACTCCTCATCCGCTAGGTCCGGGTTGGCCTCACGCATACCCTGGAGAATCAGCCGCCCTGTTTGGCGGGCCCGCAGCGCCTCCGAGGTGGCCACCACGGCCAGGCTGCGGGGGTCGGTAGCACGCCCCCACTCCACTGCCTGCTGCATACCCGCTGGGGTGAGGGAGGTGCCGGGGAGGTCCGTATCGAGAACGCCCTGGACATTAGCTTCGGTTTGACCGTGGCGGAGCAACACTAGATGCGGGATCATGAACTCTCCTTGCTTCGGGACGATTGTGGGGGCGATACGTGGGGCAGGCGCGCGACCGCTAGACGCTGTCGCCGCGGCGTAGCTGCTCCACCCACTCCAGGGAAGGCTGAAAATCGGGGGGTACCGAGCCGCTATCCCGGTAGGCGGGCCACGAGCCCAGGTAGCGCACCCATTCGGCACGCCGGTAGAGGCCCTGTAAGGTTTCCGCCACGGCAGCATCGTCGATGTGGCCGACGCAATCGATATAGAAGTTGTAGGTGCCGAACTTTTCGCGGGTGGGGCGGGACTCAATGCGGGACAAGTCCACGCCGCGCAGCCCAAACTCGTTCATGGCATTGACCAGTGTGCCTGGCTCGTTGGGGAGGCGGAACACCACAGAGGTGCGGTCGGCGCCGGTGCGCGGGGTAGGGGCGGCGGGCTTCCCCACCAGGATGAACCGGGTGTAGGCGCCCTGCACGTCGGCGACGCCTGCGGCCAGGCTAGCGAGGCCCAGGATTTCCCCAGCGCGGGCGGGGGCGAATGCGGCGTCAAGGCGGCCCAGGGCGACATCTTCGGCAGCGGCGGCGGTGGAGTTGGTGATGACTATGTCCACGCCGGGGAGGTGCTGTTCGACCCACTGGCGTACCTGGGCGAGGGCCACTGGGTGGGACCCAATGGTGTGGATGTCGCCGAGCTCCATCCCCTCTCTTACCAGTAGGGAAAACACCACGGGTACTTCTGTTTCCGCGAAGATCTGGAGTCGGTCTCCGCGGGCTAGGCTATCCAGGGTGGTGGTGACGGGTCCGTCAACAAAGTTTTCGGTGGGCACCAGGGCAAAGTCGACGCTGCCGTCCTGCACCATCTGCAGTGCTTCCTGCGGGGTAGCTGCCGGGATTGTCTGCTCCACCTGCTGCAGGGCGCGTATTGGCTTATCGTCAATAATTTGCCGGAGGGCTGCCTCGCTGAATGTACCGACAGGGCCGAGGAATGAAATGCTGGTCACGTTCCCAGCTTACCTACTCTTCAGATGGAGCTTCCGCAGTTCTCCCCACAGACCAGGATGAACTCGCCGCGCTCTGCATGCCAGCACACTAAGCCGATGACGGACTCGCGGATGGTCTGCATCTGTTTCGCCTCACTCGCTCGGGAGTCCAGGTTCATAGCACCCGACACCAGTGCGCACGCCAGCGGATACTTCGGGTTGTAGGTGGAGATCATGCGGCTCATGTCCTTGGGGTTCTTCACCATCGCACAGTGCAGATGCACGCCCCCGTTAACGAAGTAGGGCAGGCCTGAGCCCTTCGCCAGATGGTCGCTCATCATCACGGTTTGGGCGGGGAAGTGGTTGGCCAGGTAGTCGAAGAGTTCCCCGCGGGTGGGAATGAGGAGAGCGATGGGGAGGGCAGATTCCGCCATCTCGTCGACGTCGAGCCAGGTGCATCCTTCTCCGAAGGAGGTGCGGAGGTTCTTGTCGAGGGTGGCACGGGCAACCTGGATGATGCGTGTGTCGCCCACCACGACACCGCCCATTTCGGCGGCCTCGGCCACTGCTTGCGTCACCGTACGCTCCGCCAGATTTGTGACGGTGGTCACATCTTTGGTGCCATCTGCTGTCAACTCCGACCCTGCCGCCCCCGGCGACGCCGCACCACCGTCACCCCCCACACCAGCAGTCTGCCGTGCCGCCTGCACCTTCCGACGATGCGACAACACCCCATACACAAACAGCAAAAGCCCTGCAACAACAAGGAAAATGCCATACAACACGTTACGAATCGTGGTGCCATCCACCGAATGACCCCCAAACGGCAACAACCCCGGAACGGCGAGCATCGCCACACCGGCACCGAAAAGCACCACTCCCACAATGGACAAGAGAACGGTACGAACACTCACTTTGGCAGCATTAGCTGGATGATCGTTATGTGTGGGCACGTGAAAAACTCTACCGTTCGCTAATCTATAAGGCATGGATGCCACTCCCAAGGGTCGGTCTTCCCGCCGATCTCGCCGGGGTAAGAAAAAAGCCTCGGAGAACACGTACGCCGCACCGCAGCAACCCGAATATTGGGACGCCGCTGCCGGGCAGTGGGTGAACCATGCCCCGAAGCCCCAAAAAACCCACCCCAGCGGCCCTGCCCAACGCCACGCCCGGCGCATTAACCCCACCAAAGCTGCCGACGCCCAGCCCTACCAAGGCCCACGCCCCGACGCCGACTGGCGGCCCTCCACCGTGGACGACTCCATCGGCGCCGCCTACCGCAGCAACTTCCACGTCACCCCCAGCACCCCCGCCGGCGGCCCCTACCCGCCCGGCAGCCCCTACGTCGCTGGCGGCTACCCAGCCTACGGACCCGTTCCCCCCTACGACCCCGACGACACTGCCGAAACGGAGAAAACCGGCATCCGCACCACTCTCCGGAAAATCGGGAAAACCCTCAAGTGGATCCTCATCGTCACGGTAATCCTCGCCCTCATCAGTGCAATCGCCGGAGCCATCACCTTCAGCACGAACGTCACCCGCATCGACGCACTAAGCGAACACATGATCGGCCGCACCAGTGGAACCAACTGGCTGCTGGTCGGCTCCGACTCCCGCGCCGGCATGTCTGCCAGCAAGCAGAAGAAGCTCGAAACCGGAGGCGACCTGGGCTCGCAGCGCACCGACACCATCATGCTGATGCACATCCCTTACGGTGGTGGGCAGCGCGTCCTGGTGTCCATCCCGCGCGACTCCTACGTCAACATCCCCGGCTACGGCATGGGCAAGATCAACTCCTCCTTCGCCCTCGGCGGTCCGCAGCTGCTGGTGAAAACCATTGAGCAGGCCGCAGGCGTGCACATCAACCACTACATGGAGATCGGCTTGGGTGGCTTCGCCGACATGACCGACGCCATTGACGGTGTGAAGATCTGCCCCAAGTACCCCATCAATGACCCGTTCGCCGGCCTCTACATTAAGACCGGCTGCCAGATTGCTGACGGCAAGGTGGCGCTGGGTTACGTTCGGAGCCGCCAAACCCCGCGCGGCGACCTGGACCGTGTTGCCCACCAGCGGGAGTTCCTGGAGAGCTTCGTGAAGAAGGCCACCAGCCCGGCCACGATGCTCAACCCCTTCGACTTCTACCCGCTGATGAAGGCGGCCGGCGGTTCCCTCACCATCGACAAGAAGACCTACGTCATCAACCTGGCGTGGCTGCTGTTCAACCTGTCCCGCAGCCACATCATGACCACCATCCCCATTGGTGACATGGTGACGAACGAGGCCGGCGCCGTGGTGCTGTGGAACGACGAAACCACCCAATTCTGGGGCCACATCGCCCAAGGCACCGACATTCCCGACTATCTGCTGAGCAACTAGCGAAGCAGATAAATCCAACACAGCTTGTTGAGCAACTAGCGAAGCAGATAGATCTCGCACGGCCTGTTGAGCGACTAGTTGGGCTTCTCTTGTGAGTCGAGTGTTTTAAGGTCGAGCAGCGTGTAGGCGGTTGGTGTTAGCCGGAATCGGAGTGGCCTTTTTGAGGTTTCTTGGATGAGTTCGCGATCAACTAGTTGGCGTGTCACTTTCCGCACGTATTGTTTCGATTTCTCCAAGGTTTGAGCGATTGAGTCGAGGGTGACCTCGCCGCCTACGGCAAAAATGGCGGCTTGGGCGATGACAAACAGGATGGCATAGTCTTTCTGGCTCAGTGATGAGAGGGGGGAGTGGGGGTCGTCCATCACTTTTTGGATGCGGGTGTTGAGCTGTTTTGCGCGTTTGTGGCACGCATAAAGGTCCTCGCAGAGTCGCCCTTCTGCTTCGAGAATGATGCCAAGCATTTCGGTGACGAACGTTGTGATGTCGGCTTTGTTGTGCGGGTTCTCCGCGTTGTGGAAGGCCCGGTAGTAGCGGGTTTTGTTGTCGGCGATTGTTGCACAGAGGGATAACCAGGCGACGGGGGATAGGCATTGTGCTAGGTCCAGTTCCAGGAGGTAGCGACCCGTTCGGCCATTGCCGTCGTAGAAGGGGTGGACGTACTCGAAGATGAAATGGGCAGCTACTGCGCGGATGAGTGAGGGTATGTCGTCATCCTTGGATTGGCGCAACACTTCAGTCAGTCCATCATTGATCCTGGGCTCTGAGTCCACCCCCTGGTGGATCGTTTTGATACCGTCCGTGATAACAACGGTTCCGGCACGGAAAAGTCGTCCATCTGGCACATTCTCGTTTCGTATTTCACCGTTGGTGACTTCGTCATAGATGGTGCGAATATCCTCTAGTGAATCGGGGATATCTACTGATCCCCTTCCTAGTGCGATGTAGAGCCGTGCCATCTCCCGGAATCGTTGGTGAGATGCCGTTTTATCGCCTGCTACTGCATCAAGGACGTCAGCAATTTCTTGGCGTGTTGAATACACAGCTTCGATCTCATTGGTGGCGTGTATTTCTTCGATGATCATTGAGCGCAGATAGTGCTCGCGCAGGCCTTGGGGAAGGTCGTCCCATAGCCTCCGGGCACGACTATCGCGCCTCATGATGCGCTCAATAAGTACTGTTACTTCGGGCGTGACCAGGCAAAACATTGGTGACTCGCCGATGGTGAAATCCCAGTGGATGGCCGAGGGGGAGGTGCGCCGCGCATCCTCCTCCTGGTCGGCTTTGGTGCGATCGTACTGGTGAAAAATAGCTTTAAGTTCTTTATAGGCCATGACAGATAATTTGAGGCTCATAGTGCTGCGCTGTTACTTATATTTTTACAATATAGAGCATTTTGGCGAGCAGAGAATGATGCCTTAATTATACAAACACCGGTCTATATCATTAAGAGATTCGCACAGCACTGTTCTCCTGATCTGCAGAAGCCAGAGAAAAGATAGACAGGAGACAGAGAGAATACAGACAAAAGACAAACAAAAGACGCAGAAAGCCAGCAGAGTGTGAGAGTGAAACTCTTCACCACTCATGCTGGCTTTCTCACAGATGGGCCCTAGCAGATGCTACCGAGCAGATGGTGCGCCTAGCGGATGGTGACCTGGCGGGAGTTAAGAAGGTTGCGGGAGTTGCGTTCTGCAGCTGTGAGGGGGCTGGTGGCTGCGAGGGCCTTCTCCATGTTCTCGCCGAGGGTGTCGAGGGCGGCTTGCCAGTGGTCGGCGGGCTGGGTGCGGTCGACGTCGAAGACGGGGACGAGCAGCCCGTAGGCGCGGAACATGCCGGCGTAGCGGGACCCTTCACCCAGAGTCAGCTGGTGGGCGGCATGCAGGCGGGCGAGGGCGGTGAACATGTCGTCTTCGCTTTCGGGGCGAACCCAGCGCACGTGGCCCTTTTCGCGAGTGTCAACCCACCAGGCGGCGCCGGTGGTGGTGTCGAGGCGGCGGGAGATCATCATGGCGTCGTTGGCGGCGCGGATGCTCTGGGCGGTTTGCGGGTCGAGGGTGCTGGTGTCGGGGACCCACCAGTTGAAGTCGTCGTAGACCTCGATCTGCGGGTGGAGGTCGGCGGGCAGGTAGGTGTCGAGGCTCGGGGTGGAGTCGGTGCCGTTGGCGGTGCGGAGGACGTCGCCGGGTTTGGCCTGGAGAACCCACTGGATGGCGGCGGCGATGTCGCTGGCCGGGTGGTTGGAGGGTTGGGCGGATTGGACGCCTACCATGCGGAGGCCGCCGAATTGTTCTTCGAGGCGGTGGGCGGCGACGGCGCCGGGGAGGATGGTGCAGATGCGGACGGTTTCTCCGTCGATGGTGATGTCGAAGGCGGCTGAAGCGACGAACTCCCGCATGGCGATGAGGTCGCACTCTATTCCGGTGGTGTGGAAGGGGCACGGATCGACGGTGAGGGCTGCGCGTTCGGCGGCGCGGGCGGCGAGTTTGGCCTGGCGGCGGCTCATTCCGGCGGGCAGGTCGGCGGTGTTCTTGTTCTTCTTAGCCATGTTCCTTAACTTACTGGGTGGTGGCGGGGGTTGTCATGGTGTGGGGTGGCATTTGGGCGGTGGTTGATGGTGGGAAAGTGTGCGGGAAAGTGTAACGATTCGTTTCTTCCTCCCCATGAGAAGAATGGGTAGGATTCGTGTAGTAGTTTTTGCCTGCCCGTGTGAGAAAGGGAGCACTATCTGTGAGTGAGCAGCCTCAGGTTACTCGACGGCATATTCTTTTGGGTGGCGTTGCAGTAGCAGCAATGGCGTTGGCCCCCAGTGTGTTTGACGATGCTCCCACCGCTTACGCCATGTCGTCACATCGCCGTAAGTACCACTACTCTATTAATCCTGCCTCGAATGCCCACCGCTATGGTTGGTTGGAGACTCCCCTCTTCACCAGCTCTTCGCTGCCGGTGGCTATTCTCATTCATGGTGGCGCTTGGGAGTCGGAGGGTGGACCCGCTTCGATGCGGTTCCTCTCTGAGTTCCTCTGCCAGCATGGTGTGGCCTGTTGGAATATTGAGTATCGGGCGTTGGGGACGGGCGGCGGCTGGCCGACCACGTATGCGGATGTGTGCGATGCCATCGACCATCTGATTGCGTTGAAGCTTTCTGTTGCCCCCAAGCTGGACCTCGACCGGGTGTATCTTGTAGGCCATTCGGCTGGTGCTCAATTGGCTGCGTTGGCGATGGGCCAGGCTTCCCGCCAAATTGATGTGATGGGTCTCCTTATGAATACGCCGCTGATGCGTCTGACGAAGGAGTCGATGCAGTTGGCGGATTTACGCGGCGACGTGTCCCTGAAGGGCGGGGAAACGGAAGCTGTGCAGCATGAGCTGGTGGGGACCGGTAATTCTGCCGGCCGAGCCACTGTTGCCCCGAAGGGTCCGCGAATTCCGATCCGCGGTTTCGTGTCCCTGAATGGGGTGCTGGATGTGGTGGATTCGGCGAACCGTTCCAAGTTCTCCAACATTCGGGTGTTCCTGGGGGGCACGCCGGCGGAGGTGCCTGGTAACTATGCGGCCGCGAACCCGATCCGGCATATGCCTGCCGAAAAGAAGATGCTGCTGGTGCAAGGGACGCGCGACTATGTGATTCCGCACGGCCAGGTGAAGCGCTATGGGTTGGCTGCTAGCCGCCGCGGCAATACCGTCACCTATCTGACGTTGCAGGGGGCGAAGCACAATGATGTGCTGTTGCCGTCGCGTAACCCGGCGGCATACCAGGCGGTGACGAAGGCGCTCGCCCAGTTCATAGGTGCGACGAGTTCCTCGACAACGTCGCGGAGTCTGTTCGACTAGCTCTTCCAGTCGTGGAGTGGGGGAAGTAGGGACTGGTTCTTCCGCTGCACTTCATCCATGGTGGAAAGTAGGCTGCTGAGGGCCTGCACCGTCTCCACCATATGCTTTCCTTGGTCCAGCATGACGCACTCTGCTCGCTGCGCCCATGCGGCATCTGTCACTTCGGCGCGGGTCGGCTGGCCCCAGTTGGTGAGTGTGTCCAGAATGTCGGAACCGATGATGACGGGGATTTGTGCCGCCTCGCACAGGTTCACCACATAGCTGGGCGCCTCCACCATCTGCATGATGCCGAGCTCTGCGGCCATATCGCCGCGGGCGACCATCACGCCTACCTGCTCATGCTTCATGAGTTCCAGCAGAATCTCGGGCAGATTCTGCATGGCTTCGAGGGTTTCCAGCTTCAGCACAATGCCCAGCGGGCGGCCGGAGTGCTCCTCCACCCGCCGCACCATCGCCAGCGCATCCTGCACATCTTGTACGGTGCGCACGAAGCTCACTTCCACGATGCTGGCGAAGTCGGCGGTGGCCAGCAGCACCTGCTCGTCTTCTTCTGTCACGGCGGGCAGATTCAGTTGCGTGCCGGGGAGGTTGATGCCGCAGTTCTCATAGATGGTTTGGCCGCCATCCTTCGCCTGGGTGATGCGCAGCAGCGCCTCCCCTGGCCCCAGCTTCTCGACTGTCGAGTAGAGTGCACCGTCGTTGAACAGTACCGGGTCCCCCACTTTGAGGGCCTCAAAGATGCTGGGTTCGGTGCACCCAATTTGGGCTACTTCCCCATCCCGCGGCGGGTCCACCGGGGTGAGGTCGGCGGTGAGCAGCAGCTCGTCGCCCCGCTCCAGGTGCACGCCGCGGCGCAGCGGGGGGATGCCCCGCACGCGCGTGCGTTCGAAGTTGGCTTCCAGCATGGCGTGGTTACGGATCCAGGTGGAGCGGTCGCCCTGCAGGAGGGCACCGTCGTCGTGTTTCTCCATCACCAGGAAGCTGCGTTGCACGCCACGGTTATCGGCGGTGCGCACTTTTATCCCCAGCTCAAGGTTCTCGAACCACTCGTTTTCCACCATCATGCGCAGCGGGCGGGTACCCTCCATCTCCGGTGGCTCCGGCAGGTTCCCCTCCAGAGATTCGGGGACTAGCCAGAGGCGGGACGGGTAGCGCATTTCGCCGTCGTCGTAGCGCACCACTGTAGAGGAACCCACGCGGGGGCCATCCGCCACCGGGCCGGTGAGGATCTTGGGGCCCGGCAGGTCTACCGCAATGGGGATGGTGCGGTGGAGGTGCAAGGCGGTTTCGCGGATGTGGCCGGCCATCTTCTTCCACACCGTGGCGTTGTCGTACACCAGGTTAATGCGGGCAATTTCGGCGCCGGCGCCCAGCAGGTTGTCCATCACTGTGGGATCGTCGGCGGCCTTGCGGGGGACGGATACCATGATGCGGGTGGAGCGGGGTTCGCAGGGCACTCCCATCATCTCGTCGGAGTTGACGGAGAGGCGCTTTTCGGCTGCTTTGAGGGCCTCTTTTACTGAGGCCATCTGCTCCAGTGTGGCATCTTGGGACTCGTCACCAATGAGAGCGGAGACCAGGGTGCGGGCGGCGGTAATTTTGGCGCGCACATCGAGTTCGGGGAATTGGAGGGAGGGAGCGCCGAGGGCGGTGAGCTCATGTTGGAGGTCGCGCCGGTCGGCGGAGCGGAGTGCCAGATAGGCCACCAGGTTTTCGGCCCCACTGCGGTAGCTGCTGTGGACGGCGGTGATGGCGTCCTGGCGTTGCGCAACAGCCTCATCAATGTCGGCGGTGAGGGCGTCGAGGGCGGAGCGAATATCGTTCAAACGAGCTGACATGGGCCGGATCTTCCTGATGACGAGTGTCCCTAAACTTCGAGGTGCACACTGCCACCCCTCGCATACGCCAGCGCGTGAACAGTGCACGAGCCTCACGCCCTAATGTAGTTGGGGCAGTGCGGCCGTGTTGCCAAAAGTGGCGCCGTTCTCTAAAAGTTCAACCGGCGGAAAAGTTCAGGACCGTCTGAATAAGCCGTTCTGAACATTTATCTCATAGAATTAGTGCAGCAGAAAACCCGAAAAAGCCCCACCAAAGGAATACCACGCGGCATTTCACAACTTCTCTGGTTGCCATCGTTGCGGCTGCCACTTGAGGTCTCTGCGGCACCAGCGCAGCACCCACGCAGCACCAATGAGAACGCCTAGAAGGTGTGGGGCGAGTGGGCCCCACGTCCAAGGCTGATGTCCAAGGCCCACGTCCCGTCTGCCGGAATCTTCCGAATCCCCTGCTGGGCATCCACACCCGGCGGGGTATTCTTAATGCTGAAAATGCCGCTAGCTCGCGCCCCCGGCTGGTTTCCCACCCCAAGGAGCAGGATGGCCTCCCTCGACCCCGCCGACAAAGCCCTCATCATCAAGCGTTTGAAACGCGCCCAAGGACAGATGGGCGGCATCATCCGCATGCTGGAAGATGAACGAGCCTGCCGGGATGTCGTCACCCAGCTGGCCGCAGTCTCGAAAGCCATCGACCGGGCCGGCTTCGCCCTCATCGCCAGCGGCCTGAAAGCCTGCGCCAGTGCAGAGTCCGCCGCCGCAGCCACCAGTTCAGACGGTGGAGGATCTAGTGCTAACTCCGATACTCACTCCAGTGCCGGCTCCGGTGCCGGCTCCGGTACTGGCGGCACCCCCACCCAACAGCCCTGCCTTACCGTCGCCGAGCTCGAAAAACTGTTCCTCTCCCTCGCCTAATTCCTTCCGCACCCACCCCATTACCCCGCAGGACCCCAACCATGAGCGACTCCAGCATCAACCGCCTCAGCATGGCCAAATCCGAAGGCAAACGACTCCGCAAAACCGTCGACCGCTCAGACCACGCCAAACTGGAACTCCCCAAAGACCGCGACGTCCTCGGACTCATCCACCAACGCAACGAAGGACGCATCCCCGAACTCATTCCCGTTCGCATGCAACGCATGAGCGCCAGCCCCTTCGCCTTCTTCCGCGGCAGCGCCGACCTCATGGCCTACGACCTCACCGCCAGCCCCAACATCGGCCTCAACATGGTCATCTGTGGCGACGCCCACCTAGCCAACTTCGGTCTCTTCGCCAGCCCCGAACGCCGCGTCCTCTTCGACCTCAACGACTTTGACGAATCCAGCATCGGCCCCTGGGAGTGGGACATCAAACGCCTTGCCGCCTCCGCCGTCCTCGCCGCCCGGGAAGGCGACGTCCATGCCGACGACGACGAAGCCCGCGACATCGTCATCAACCTCGTCAACAACTACCAGGATGCCATCGCCGAACTCGCCGAAAAGACCATCCTCGACCGCTTCTACTCCGACATCGACGCCCAATGGGTCTCCGAACACGCCGGCAACCGCGACTCCGACTTCATCGGCAAATCCATCGACAAAGCCCGCAGCCGCACCAGCCTGCAAGCCGTCCGCAAAATCGCCACCTTCACCGATAAACGCGGCCTCCACTTCCAAAGCGACCCACCCATCCTGGTGCCCGTTACTGACGAAGAAGAAGTCGACAACATGATCGCCTCCTTCGACACCTACGTCCGCAACCTCCCACCCGCCACCAACCTGCTCCTCAAACAATTCCGACTGGTGGACGTAGCACGCCGTGTTGTAGGCGTCGGCTCAGTAGGCACCCACTCTCTTGTGCTGCTCCTCTCCGGCCCCGCCAACGAGCCGCTCGTCTTGCAGGTCAAAGAAGCCCTCCCCAGTGTGCTCACCACCCATGGCGGACTACCGGATGCATTCGCGGAACTAGCCGTCGGCAACTCCTCCGGAGTGCTCCCCGAAGGCGCCATCAAAAACGTCCGCGCAGGCAACGGCTACCGCGTGGTCGCCTGCCAACAAATTCTGCAAGCCCACTCCGACCCACTACTCGGCTGGACCCGCGGCAAAGACGGACGCGGCTACTACTGGCGCCAATTCCGCGACATGAAAGGGTCCATCGAAATCGACCGGCTGGACGTCAAAGGCCTCAAAAACTATTGCGCCCTCTGCGCCCGGCTGCTAGCCCGTGCCCACTCCCAGTCCCCCAACAACGCACTAGTAGACGGCTACATCGGCAGCAATAGCGACTTTGCGGAAGCAATCGCCGACTGGGCCATCGCCTACGCCAACCAAACGAACGAAGACTTTCAGCTTTTCCTCAGTGCCATCGACAACGGCGAGTTCGAAGTAGCCGACGAAGACCTCGACAGCCCCGACAGTGACGCCGCCGGCCCCGAACCGGACGTCACCAAATCCGCCTTCGACCGCGCGCTAGGGCTTTAGTACTTGGTTCTCCAAGCGGGCAACTTGGGTGTGGTCTCACGACAGATCGAGTTTGCCACCATACCGATCCTCGCTAGGCAGCTGTGCCATAACTTTCTTCACCACTGGGTGGTTGTTGTTAATACCGCAGTCCTCACCCGTGCTGTCATCATTCTTGTGGGGGACGGCACTGGAGGAAGCAGAGACAGTGGAGGAGGTACTGTCATCCCCTGCAACTAGGTAGTTGAGCGGCGCATGTGGCACAAAAATGAGCGCTAGAACAACGACAACTACCCCCGCTGATACAGCAATAGCGATTTTTGACGTGCGGGAGAGATGCGCGGTGGTGGGTTCCACCATGTCATGGGCATCAGTCATGGTGCCAATCCTAGTAGTAGAAACCACATTGTCGATGAGGTGTATGTGTCTAATGCATGGAGTGACAGTGATTTTAAGGTGACGGATCCTACCCTCCCCACAAAAAGCTCCCATCACGCTAGCGCCAAACTGCTGCTATTTTTCGCAAAAGCTGTTGGAATAGAAGTGCCAGCACTTGTGTTGAATCTCATAGATGCACAAACGAACACGTCAATAACACGAGAGGTTATCCCATGGCACAGAAGTACGTTCTGCCCGAACTTGACTACGACTACAGCGCCCTGGAGCCGTTCATCGCCGGCGAAATCATGGAGCTCCACCACGATAAGCACCACGCTGGATACGTTTCCGGCGCCAACGCCGCCCTCGAGGCTCTTGAGGAAGCCCGCAAGGCCGGCAACGCGGAGGACAAGATCGCCACGATCTCCAAGAACCTCGCCTTCAACCTCGGTGGACACATCAACCACTCCCTCTTCTGGAAGAACCTGGCCCCCAAGCAGGACGGCCGCCCCGAAGGCGAGCTGGCCGCCGCTATCGATGAGGGCTTCGGCTCCTTCGAGCAGTTCCAGAAGGAATTCAACGCAGCCGCCACCAGCATCCAGGGCTCCGGCTGGGCCGTCCTCGCCTGGGATATGCTCTCCCAGCGCCTGGTGATCCAGCAGGTCACCAACGGCCACCAGGACAACCACGCCCTCACCCTCATCCCGCTGCTCCTCCTCGACATGTGGGAGCACGCCTTCTACCTCCAGTACAAGAACGTCAAGGGCGACTACGTCAAGGCCTTCTGGAACGTTGTGAACTGGGAAGAAGTGCAGAAGCGTTTCGCTGACGCCAGCAAGCACTAGGCCGGCCGACTAGCACAAGAGACACTGCCGCGGCTTGCCCCGCAATCCCGGCTAACGCTCTCCCCCCCCCTAACGGTTTTCGCGTCACCCCATCTGGGCGAACCCATTCCGGGCCCCTAGATGGGGTGACGTGTCTCTACAGGCGACGTGTCCTTACAACTGACGCGTCTTTAGAAGTGTGACCTGTCTCAGAAATAACCAGTCACTAAGAGGGGTGACGTGTCTCCGGCGGGTCCGCCAACAAATCCTCCACCGACGGCAAAACTTCCCGCCACTCGCCCGCACTCAGCCACTCCCGCACCGCCAACGTCGCCCGCACATCATCCTCGTTATAGGCCAGAATGCGAGCCCGCGCCTGCTGCGCCATCGCCTTCGCCTCCGCACTCCCATACCGGGCACCCGGCCGCACCGCCTGCGCATGCCAGGCAATAGACGCCTCCCCACTCGGCTCCTCATCCCGCCACTGGAACCCCGCCACCGGCGCCACCTTCTTCAACCCCAGCCCGTACACCCCCACAAACTGGCGCTCCACCAGGCGGAACACATCCACCCAGTGAGGTCCATCCACTAGCTCCCGCACCTCCGCCTCCGACGGCATCGCCGTATAGTCGGCAAACGTCCGCACATTCGACAGCATCCACTGCCGCTCCCCCGCCTGCGCATAGCAGTACACCAGACAGGACAGCCCCTCCTCCGCAGCCCGCCGACGCAGCCGCGACACCCACTGCCACAGCCGCACAAAACACTCTGCGGTGCTTCGATTCGGCAGCTTTCGCCACGTCACATACGGCCGGTAGCCCGGCACGGCGGCATCCCCCTCCACCGCCATCGCCTGCACCGCCTCCTCACTGGTGTACGTCAGCAGCGCCCCCCACAGGTAGGCGCCGTCATCCAGCACACTCTCCATATCAATGTCGATCTCCACATCGGCGCGTGGCACCTCCACCACACCCTCCTGCCGGATCACCGCGAAACCCGCCAAGCTGGCGCGGGCCAACGCCACCGCCGTCTCGAAGGAACCCCCCGGCCAATGCTCCGGCTGCACCACATCCAGGGCGGCCAACTGGGCAACAGTGTGGATATTCTCCTCCGCCAACGCCTCCGCCTGTGCCGCCGACACCACCAGGCTCACGTCGTCACGGATCGTGAGGTCCCGCCGGCACAGGGTGTCCCACCAGCCACAATTGTGGCATTCAGAGCGGCGGCGAGAACGTGTGGGCAACTGGCGAAGCGTCTCCCGCGGGGTCAGCGACTCCACATCTTCGTCCGCCAGCTCGTCATCCAACTCCTCCACCAGCTCTTCTCGCAGCTCAAACTGGGCGAGGTAGTTCGGGAGGGACTCCTCCAGCCAGTGCACAATGGCACACTGGCCGCGCATGTCAATAACGCCACCCTGCCCCGTCGCGGGAATCCCATGCGCCTGCATCAGTAGCCACAGGTGGGTGAGCCGCAGCTGATCGCGCGTATGGTGACGGAGCCGCAACTCCGGCCTCGGCTGCGGGTCCCACCCGTCCAACCCGGAGGTATGCGGGACAAGCGAAGGGCGGGAAAGCTTCTCCACCGGAATGTGGGGTGGACGTGGCGCGGTCGATGCGCGCACATCATAGGTTTTGTGGTTGACGGTGATGACGGGGGCGTAGTGTTCCCCGTCCGCCGCGAGCATAAGGATGCAGCTAGCACCCGCCCGGCCGGTCTCCGGATCATCGGGCAGATAGGCGCCGCAGATGACGGGGGTGTGTTGGGTGATAGCCTGCTGGGTGGCTTCCCATGCGGCGGACTCGTCGGTAGGCAGGAGGGCGGCGCCGTAGTCCTCCGCGAGGCGCAGGTAGATGTGCTCCATGCGGTTTCGGCTGGCCTGCGCGCGGTGCTCTACCCCAATGGGTTTTGTGGGCTCCGGAAGGATGGGGGTGGTGGAGCCGATGCGATCGAGAAGGAAGCGGTGGTCGCAGCCGAAGAGATCCTCGGCAGCAATGGGGTCTCCTTTAATGGGATCTGCTGCAATGGGGTTGCTGTCCATGCCACGTCCTTTCCTCTCCGGCCTTTGTGACAAGGGCGCTCCCCAGAGAACACACGATGCTGCTTTTTAGTCTAAACAATGAGCCCGCACTGGTGGATAGTGCATGGGAGAGTTTTTGCTGTGAGAGAGAATTCGCGTATCCGGCGTTGATAACGTCCCGATTAACTGCAGGTTTTCCGCACTGAAAGTAGACTGCAAAGTAACTGCATCTCATCTCTAACACGCAGGTGGCCCCATCCTAGGTGTAGAGAAAGAGGAAGGTAAAACTCTATGTTCAGTAAGAATTCGTCCGAAGATAAGGCCGCTAAGCAGGCCGACAAGGCCGCCGAGAAGGCCCAGAAGAAGGCCGAAAAGCTACAGGCTAAGCTCCAGAAGAAAGCCGACAAGAAGCTCGCCCAGGCGCAGAAGAAGGCTGATAAGCTGAGCGCCAAGCTGCAGGAAAAGTTGGAAAAGAAGGCTGCCAAGAAGGAAAAGAAAGTCCGCGAGGCTGCCGAGAAGATGACCGCCAAGGCCGAAAAGCAGGCTTCCGAGGTTGACTCCAAGGTGAAGGCCGCCAACGACAAGGCTGCCAAGAAGGCTCAGAAGAAGGCCGACAAGGTCCAGTCCAAGCTGGAGAAGGTCACCGAGAAGCTCGCCAAGGAAGCCGAAAAGCAGGCCGACAAGGCTTCCACCAAGGTGACCGCCGCCACCGGCCTGGTTGCCACGGTGGTCGACAATGCCGCTGACGCCGCCAAGAAGGCAGCCGCCAACCTGCAGGACAACGCTGGCGATGCCGGCGAGGCCGTGAAGAAGGGCACCGAAAAGGCCGCGAAGGCTGCCGCCCGCGCCCAAAAGAAGGCCGAGAAGAAACTGGCTGCCGCCCAAAAAAAAGCGCGTAAGGGGCTAGCGAAAGCAGATAAGGCGGGAGAAAAGAAAGCCGCCAAGGCTGCCAAGGTAGCTTCTTCCAAGCAGGCTGAGGTGGAAAAGGACGGCAAGAAGGCGCTGGAGGGCACCAAGAAGGATACCCAGAAGGCAGCCAAGGCGGTCTCCGCCAAAGCTGACGATGCCCACACCAGCCTGAAAGAACTGGCCAACAGCACCGCCGACACCCTGGCCAAGTCCAACCCCAAGACGGACAAGCAGGCCAAGCGCGCCATCAAGGCCGCCAAGAAGATGGAGAGCAGCAAAGCAACCAAGCCGCTGCTGAAGCGGCTGAAGGGGCGCACCAACAAGGCTGCCAAGGTGGGCACCACCCTGGCACCGAGCCTTCTCCCCATCATCTACACCGCTGCCGGTGTGCTCGCGACCTACCTTAAGGGACGCGACGACTAACACCCGATAGCACCAATGGAAGAGCCGCCCGGGAACAGGTCAACCGGGCGGCTCTTCACTTGTATTTGATAGTTCATCCCGGACTATCAAAACCCATGGCAGCCAACAACTGGCACTCCCTTACCAGCTGTCGCTGATAACCCATGGGCGCCTACGAGGCGACGCGTCCACTCCAGCGCGGAGTGGACGCGTCAACCAACCAGCCTTCCCGGAGGGGCACCACACCAGTCTCCGGGGAAGGGGATGGGGAGACTTAGGTGTTGATGATGTGGGCGATGATCGGGAGGATCTTGCCGTTCCAGATCTTGAGCGGGATAAAGGAAGGTCCGCCCATGGAGACCAGGCGCTGCGTGGCAACCGTGGTGCTCTCCGTGTACTTGAGGATGCCGTCCTTGCCGTGGCGGCGGCCCACACCGGACTCTTTGTAGCCACCCATCGGGGCGTGTACGGAAGCCCAGCCGGGGCCGTAGCCCTCGTTCACCGACACGGTGCCGGTATTGAGCTGGCGGGCGATCTCCTCACCGTCGTGGTAGGTCTTGCCCCAGACGGAGGAGTTCAGGCCATAGTTAGTGTCGTTGGCGCGCTCGATGGCTTCCTCAATGGAGTCCACCGGGTACACAGAGACCAGCGGGCCGAAGGTTTCCTTGGTGCGGCAGAGGGCATCCTCCGGTACATCAATGAGGATGGTGGGCTGGATGTAGAGCGGGCCCACCTCGGGCAGGCGCTTGCCGCCCCAGAAGATCGTGGCGCCCTTCTCCACCGCATCCTTGATGTGGCTTTCGATGGTGTCCATCTGCTGCTGGGAGATGATGGAGCCGTATTCGGTGGCGTAGTCGTAGTTCGCGGCGATGACCAGCTTGTCCAGACGCTCCTTGAGGGCTTTGAGGAAGTCCTGGTAGATGTCGCGCTCCACGTAGACGCGCTCAATGGAGATGCAGAGCTGGCCGGAGTTGGAGAACATGCCGCGCATGGAGACCTCGGCGCAGTTCTTCAGGTCGGCACCCTTCTGGACGATCATGGCGTTCTTGCCGCCGAGCTCGGCGGAGTAGTTCACCAGGCGACGGCCGGTCTGCTCGCCCAGCAGCTTGCCGGTCTTGGTGGAACCGGTAAACATGAGGTAGTCGCAATTATTGGCCAGAACGTTACCAACGACGGAGCCGCGACCAGTGACAACCTGGAAAACATCGCGAGGAACACCAGCCTGGTAAAGGAGCTTAGCGCAGCGAAGCGCTGAATAGGGAGTTTGTGAATCTGGTTTCAAAACGATGGTGTTACCAGCAATCATGGCGGGTATAGCATCGGAAATAGCGAGGTTGAAGGGGTAGTTCCAGGGGGCAACAACGCCTACCACGCCTTTTGGCTTGCGGTAGACAACAGTCTTGGTGACGACAGGGAGCATCCCAGGTACTCGCTTCGGCTTTAACATGGCAGGGCCATGGTTGCTGTAGTAGCGAGCATTGATGGAGACGTCCATGATCTCTTCTAATGCAGCGGCACGAGCTTTGCCGGTTTCACACTGGATAATGTCAGCGGACTCTTCACGTTTCCCCAAAATGAGCTGGTGGTAGCGGCGGAAGATCTTGGCGCGTTCCTTCACGGGAACCTGCGCCCACGCCTTTTGAGCTTTGCGGGCACGTTCGACGGCAGCCAGTGCGTCTTCTTCGGTGGCACGCGGCATGTGGCCAATAATGTCACCAGTAAAGTTCTCGGTGATGTCTTCGGTCTCGCGGCAACTGTGGTCCTTCTGATAGTCGGGGATGGCGACGAGGGTTTCCAGTTCGCGGAAGACGGAGGGAAGCGGGCGTCCGGGCATGAGTAGCAGTCCTTTACGAGTAGTGGACGGTTTTCTCGGAACGGAACCAGCCAAAGAACTAGAGCTGCTGGGAAGCTACCGCGGGCGGGAGGTGTTTCCCCTATCCGCAATAGTTCCGTTGTGCTAATCAGGGAGTCGTCTGGTTCGTTCCTGTACCCTATATTGTGTAACGAGCATCACACAGATGTGGGTCATTGCTAGGATAATCACACTCAGCTAATTTTGGACTAGCTTACCTGGGAAAACACTAGAAACTAATTGCCATACATTAGTGGGAAACTCGGAATATTTCCTTCTTTCCCGATACAGAAAACTGTCCGTCAACAGCCACAACATCCCCCACATGCAACTGACGACCCCGTTGGCAACAGACCTCCCCATTCACCTCAACCAAACCCTCCGCAATAGCCTCCTTCGCCATCGCACCAGACTCCACCGCCCCCGCCAACTTCAGAAACTGGCCCAGACGAATCATCTCATCCCGAATCACCACGTCAACCACAACAACACCTCAACTCCCCGCCAGCACCACACGCCAGCACACAAACACCACCACCAGCAACGGTGACGGCCCCACCCAACACAGACAGCACCATCACCACACCAGTACCTTTCACCGCCCAGCCTACCCCGCGGCAACCACCCCCCACACCACCAGCCCGGGCGATACATTAACAAGGTGACTACCACCGCAGAACACACCAGCCCGGCCGACCCCACCAACCCCGAACCGCTCCAACGGCTCACAGACGGCACCGTCAAACAGGTCAACCCCTTCACCGGCACAGAAGTGTGGACTGTCCCCGGCCGCTCCAACCGACCCCTCCCCCACGCCCTCCCCGCACCCCAACACCTCAGCTCCGACGCCCACACCAACACCTGCGACTTCTGCAGCGACAACTACATCCGCACCACCCCCGAAAAAATGCGGCTCGTCGACGGACAACTCCACAAAGAACTCCTTCCCCACGACGCCACGCAACGCCCCGCCGACTTCCGCCTCATCGGCAACCTCTTCGAAATCGTCTCCCTCGACTACTGGAAAACCAACTACGGCTACCAGATCTCCGACCGCGCCCGCGCCCACCAAGAGCGCTACCTCGCCGACCCCGAAGGCCGCCACCACATCCGCCAACTCATCAACACCGTCTGGCAAGCCCACCACCGATGCGCCCCCAGCGACGTCCCCGACTTCACCGACGCCCAACTCCGCGAAGCCTCCGAACCCTTCTTCGGCGGCTGCCACGACGTCGTCATCGCCCGCCGCCACTACATCGACGGCGCCACTAGCAGCGACCAACTCTGCGCCTCCGGCAACCTCACCCCCGCCGAACACGCCGACTTCCTCACCCTCAGCATCCTTGCCCAAGAACAGCTCTACGCCGAAAACAACCGCGCCAAATACGTCTCCGTCTTCCAAAACTGGCTCCGACCCGCCGGCGCCAGCTTCGACCACCTCCACAAGCAACTCGTCGCCATCGACGAACTCCCCGCCAAAACCCAGCGAGAACTCCTCCGCCTGGCCAACAACTCTGAACTCTACCTCCACTACGGCCCCCGCTACGCCCACAACCAACACCTCGTGCTCATGGAAAACGAGCACGCCATCGCCTACGCCAGCTACGGCCACCGCTACCCCAGCCTGGAAATCTACAGCAAACACCCCGACCTCCAACCCTGGGACATGGACGCCGACCAACTCCGCGGCGTCAGCGACGTCCTCCACGCCTGCCACGCCGCCACCGGCTCCGCCGTCCCCATCAACGAAGAGTGGTACACCCGCCCCCGTGACGTCAGCCCCGCCGACGCCACCATCCCCTGGCACATCGTCCTCAAGTGGCGCGTCAACACCCTCGCCGGCTTCGAAGGCGCCACCGGCATCTACCTCAACACCATCGACCCCTGGTCCCTCCGCGACAAAGTAGGCCCCCGCCTGCATGAACTCGCAAGCGAGGGCCTCATCGCCGACGGGCTAGAACTCAACTAGCCAGCCGGTTGGGGATGCCTGCCGGTTGGGAGTGCCTGTCGATTGGGGATGCCGGCCACTCCCAAGCAGCCACTAGCATCCCCGAGCACTCTCAAGCACCTCAAGCATCTTCCAGCGTCTAGTAAGGTGTAGGGGCATCCGACGCCTTCGGGCTATGCCACTTGCACACATACTGGGCGCCTGGGTAGCAGCCGGCTTCATTCATGTAGACCTGCCAGTACAAGGGCTTACCACCATAAGTGTCCTGGTGGCGGGCATCATCAATGTCCATGGTGACAGAGCTCGACAGCACCTCAATGGGCTTATTCGGCCGCATCGTAAAGAAGTGCTCCGTGTTGGTGGAGACCAGGCGGATCGCCAACCGGTGGCCCTTGCGGAGGACCCAATCATTCGGCAGCGCCTGGAACGTGAGGTCGCTCGTACCCTTCCGCACCAGCGCCGCACCCCGCGTCATGAGCAGGGTTTTGCCGTTGGGGGCAATGTCGTAAATGTTGGCGTTAATGCTGGCGCCCTCCCACAGCAGTGCCTGCATGCGCTGCATTACCGTAGCCTTCCCGGCCACCTGGCCGTACTTGCCGGTCTCGCCGTCATAGCGCACCTTCGCCCGCACCTTCACGTTGCCGGAAAGATGCAGGTCCCGGACCTGGCGTGGGAGATACGCCCAAATGCCTTTCTCCACGTTACGGGCTTCCGCATCCCCCTGTGTGCTGGCCATGCCACCACCAACGGTACGGGCGGCTACCGCAGAGCCAAACTTCACCGTGCCACGCGGGCCTTCGAAGGTAACGGTGCGGTTGGGCAGCGGCCAGGAGGCCTGGCTACGCCACCGGCCGATATTGTCCTGCACAATGAAGTTCGGGTAGTTGCGGGTGGTGGCACCCTTCAGGTACTTGGCGTAGAAGTCCATGACCTCCGTGAAGAAGCCCGGGCGGCCCACCTTCAAGTTGCCCTTCTCGTCCTTTTCGTTGCCGCGCACATGGTCCCACATGCCCAGCCAGCCACGGGTAGGGGCCTTGCGGTTCTTCAGCAGCTCCACCAGACCATCCGGCTGGGTGTTGTCCTCGATGAGGCCCGCGGAGATGAAGATCGGCACTGGGGACTTGTTGGCCTTCGCGGTGAACTCGCGGTCCCGCCAGTACTTGTGGCTGCGGATCGGGTCGATGCTGTTGCGGAGATTGTCGGAGAGGCAGTGCGGGTTGGCCAGCTCGTACACGCTGTTTTTGAGGTAGCGCTCGGTGTCGTGGAACACGCGGCCAGGGCTCACGGCGATTTCGTCGTAGGCGATGCTGGTGCCCACCGCGTTGTAGTAGGGCACCTCGTTGTTGTACATGTACGTGTAGCCCTCCATGGCGGGCTCCTGTGACACTACCGCCGCGAGGCCGCGGGGCTGGTTGGCGGCGGCGATGAGGCCGGTGGACCCGTCATAGGACTTGCCGAAGAGGCCGACGCGCCCATTGGTCCAGGGCTGGGAGGCGGCCCACTCGACTGCCGTCATCACATCCTGCTGCTCGCCGGGGCCATTCCAGTCCAGGCAGCCGGTGGAGGCGCCGGTGCCACGCAGGTCCACTTGAATCCACGTGTAGCCGGCTTCCATGACGTGGGCTTCGTTGATGAAGTCCTTGAAGCGCGGGTTGGGGTGGTTGGGGATGGTGGGGTTGAGGAGGGTGAGGCCGCGTTCGGGCGGGAAGACGATACCGGTGAGGCCGAGGTCTGCCAGATGGTTGAAGTAGGGGCCTACCGACATAATGACCGGGGTCCGCACGTTGTCCGGAATACCTTTGGGGCGCAACACATCCGCGTGGATGGTGGTGCCGTCTGGGGTGGTGAAGTAGTGCTCTGTCCAGTTGGCGTGCTTATTCCAGTAAACGGTGCGCGGGTTCTGCAGGCTGGCTGGGGCGAAGGTGAGGCCGGTTCTGCTGGAGGTGTCGGCGCTGCTGGTTGCCGGGGCGGGGCTCAGGCCGGGGGCGGCTTGGGCAGGTGCAGCGGCGGGAAGCGTGCCGGCTAGCAGCGCCACGGTGGCGGCACTGGCCAGACCAGCGCTCAGGCGGGAAGGCAGGCTGGTAACCAGGCTGCTGGAGAATGCGCTGGCCCAGGGGGTGGCCGGGCGGGTGGAGTTCAGTAGTGTACGCATGGCTTCAGTGTAGGTGACAAGGGGAGGGGGCGGGAGGGGATTACAGGGTAGGGACAGTGCCGGGATAGTAGCCAGCCTTCTCCACATAGGTCTTCCAGTAGGCGGGTGTGGCGCCGTAGGTGGGGGCAGTCTGCCCGCCGCCCACTGGAACCGTCAACCAGCTGCGCAGGATCTGCACTTTCCCGCCGGTAGGGACGTGCGCGTACACCTCCACGTTGGTATTGACCAGGCGCAGCGCCAGCCGGTGGCCCTTGCGGAGGGTCCAGTCGGTGGGGAAGGTGCGGAAGGTAGTCTGCTTGTGGCCGGCGGTGACGGGGGTGGCGCCGCGGGTGATGAGCATGGCTTTGCCGTTGGGGGCAATGTCATAGAGGTCCGCGATAACGTTGAGCCCATCATCCAGGGTGGAGAGCATGAGCCGGATGTCCATGCGGCCTTCGATGCGAAGGTCCTGCCGCTGGGCAAGGTAGACGCTCCAGATACCATCCTTCGTGTTGGCGCGGGCAGCGACGGTGGCGGGTAGTGCTTTCCCGCCGGTGGTGGTGGCGGCGCCGACAGCGAGACCGTTATCGGTAATAAGTCCGCGCGGGCCGTCCAGCTGGAGTTGGCGTACCTGCTGGGGCCAGGCAGCCTGGGTGCGCCAGCCGGTGGTGGTGTGGATGATGAAGTTGGGGTAGCCCTTGGCGGGGGCGCCCTTCAGGTAGTGGTCGTAGAAGTCCATCACCTCGGTGAAGAAGCCAGGTCGGCCGATCTTGGGGGTGCCGTTCTCGTCTGTGTCGTTGCCGCGGATGTGGTTCCACATGCCGAGCCAGCCGCGGGTGGGGGCTTTGCGGTTCTGGAGGAGGGTTTGCAACCCGTCGGGGCGAGTGTTGTCCTCGATGAAGCCTTGGGTGATGAAGAGGGGGACGGGGCTCTTGTTGGCTTTGGCGACTATTGTGCGCTGCGACCAGTAGGGGCCGTTGGGGTCAGGGCTGTACTGGTTGCGGGAGTTGTCGATGACGCAGTGCGGGTGGGGGAACTCGTAGAGGCTGTTGCGCAGGTAGTAGGGGGTGTCGTTGAATGGGCGGCCGGGGGTGGCGGCGATCTGCCCGTACCAGGTGCCCATGAAGAGGGCGTTATAGTAGGGCACTCGGTTGTGGAAGATGTAGGTGTAGGGGTCGAAGATGGGTTCCTGGGAGACGACGGCGGCCAGGCCTTGGGGGGCGTTGGCGACGCCAGCGAGGCCGGTGCCTCCGTCATAGGACTTGCCGTAGAGGCCGACTTTGCCGGTGGACCAGGATTGGGCGGCGGCCCAGCGGACGGCGGCGGAGACGTCTTGTTGTTCGCCCGGTCCGCCGTAGTCGAGGCAGCCGGTGGAGCCGCCGGTGCCGCGGGTGTCGACCTGCACGAAGGCGTAGCCGCGCTCCATCAGGTGGGTGCCATCAATGAGGTCTTGGAAACGGGTGGAGGGTTCGGTGGGGCGGCCGAATTCCGGTGTGGTGCCGTTGAGGGCTCCTAGGTAGCCCTGGTCGGTGAGGTGGTTGGTGTAGGGGCTGACGGTCATGATGACCGGGATGCGGGCGCCTTTGGGGAGGTTTTTGGGGCGCAGGATGTCGGCGTGCAGGATGGTGCCGTCTGGGGTGCGGAAGTACGCTTCGACCCATTCGGCTGTGCTGTTCCAGGGGACTGCACGGGGTTTTTCGGTGCGTACGGTGGGGGGGTGTGCTGGTGACGGCGGCGGGGCCGGTGACGGCGCGGGTGGCGCCGGGCGCAGCGTCGAGGGTGGCGCCGGGCGCAGGTGTGCTGAGCACACCCGGGTTTAGGGCGTCGGCGGTGACGGGGTCAGTGTCGGCAGTGGCGGGGACGGCGCCAGCGGTGGCGGGTAGCAGTCCGGCCGCTAGGGTGAGAGCGGCGGCGCTAGCAAAGCTGGCGGATATAAAGGTACGAAGTGTTGCACGCATGGCTCTTATTGTAGGGAAGCCCACTGCCCTAGGTGACGTGTCATTTCACCCTTTTTGGCCATGAATGCGCTGGTCAGTTGGGGTAGTCCAAATGACCACACAGCATTACACTATAAACATGAGTAACACCAGCAACAACGATGAGGGGGCGCTTGCCGCTTCCGGCGCTGCTCACCACACCAGCCCCCAGGGACACGTCACCCCCCGACGCATCCCCCCACGTGCAGGCCACCTCACCCGCAGCTACCTCCACCCCACCCGTAGCAAAGCTGCCAAACTTGGCCTCGCCGGCGCAGCCCTTTCCCTCGTCGCCACCAGCATCGCCACCATCAGCCCCGCCTACGCCCTCGACCTCACCCCCAAAGGCATCGACGTCGCCAGCCACCAACACCCCTTCGGAGAAAGCGTCAACTGGCTCAAAGTCCGCCTCGGCGGCTACAGCTTCGCCATCATCAAAGCCACCGAAGGCACCGGCTACATCAACCCCTACTTCGATCAGAACCGCGACGGCGCCCACCTCGCCGGCATGATCGTCGGCAGCTACCACTACGCCCGCCCCGACCAAGACCCCATCAAGCAGGCCCTCCACTACGCAGACACCATCAAATGCCAAAAGCTGCCCCTGGAAATGCCGCCCGTCCTGGACCTTGAGGAAACCGGCGGTCTCCACCCCATCCTCCTGCAAGGCTGGACCGCCGTCTTCCTGACCACCCTCAACCTGCGCTGCGCCACCAACACCATGGTGTACACCTACCCCTACTTTTGGCGCACCGCCATGCGCAACACCCCACTATTCAGCTTCGCCCCCCTCTGGATCGCCGACTACAACGGCAGCACCGAACCCACTCAGCCACTCCCCGGCGGCTGGCGCAACTGGAATATTTGGCAGTACTCCAGCTGGGGACAAGTACCTGGCGTCAACACCGCAGTAGACCTTGACAAATTTAACGGCGGCTACGTCAGCCTGGCCGCATTTAGCTTGCGCCAAAAAACCGTACCCACCGTGCCCACCATTGCTGTGCGTGGAAAGTGGCAGGTAGACCCCGATTATTTGAAGAAAGCACTCCGCCAGGCCAAAACTGGACGCCCAGCCGCACCCCTCTACAAGGCACCCACCGGCGTAGACCCCGTTAAGCTCTACCAGACCACCGTCCAGCGTGGCCCGGCTGCGCCACGCAATTAGCTACTCGCGCTAGCAGCGCAGCCATGCGGCGTCGCCTGGAAGTTGATGCACGCGGCGTGATTGTGCAGTCGATGCTAACGAAGAACCTTCGTACCCGTGGCCTGCGTTGGATTAATAGCTTCCTCTCAGCTGGCTACTATATTGCGAATTGTGAGGTTCATCACACTCGGCGTGTGCGCTCTAAACCGATTCCGTCCGCGACCTGGGGAAAAAGATCACAAATAAGTTCACATACGGATGCCCAGTTCAGTTGCCATGAAACAATTACCTTAAAACCACCAATGACCTGCATACCGTCCTTTACCATAAGCAACTAGCCGGAATTAATGTGAGTACGTCTTGGAACTATGTCCAAATAGCACTTGCGTTCAGCGCCTCGACGCATGGGAGCACTGAGGCCTGGGACCGGTGTGTGGCTAAGCCAGCCACACCTCTCATCCTCCCTCTTGGCTCGCCAGAGCCAGAGGCACCAGTTAGGAAACTAGTGTGAAGACACGTATTGCAGCCGGCCTGGTGTGCCTCGCTGCTGCTCTTGGCCTCGGTGCCGGCGCCGCCAACGCCGCCGAAGCCCCCGCAGAGCAGTCGCCCGCCCTCGCCGGAATAACTCTTGATATGCCTGCGGTCGACCTTCAAGCCCCGGACGCTCCAGCCAGTCCCCTCCTGCCGTCCACCTCGGACGTGTTGAAGTTCATGGCTGACAGCCTCACCCTCGTAGGCCGCGACGTCCTGCAACCCGCCGGCACACAGAGCATCCTCCTTCCCTCCATCGTTGGCTCCCTCAACAAGAAGGGTGACGACGCCAACAAGGACAAGAAGGCTGACAACGCTGGCAAGTCCGGACTCAACGTCATCGGCGACCAGTTCGACGGCTTCTGGAAGGGAATCCAGGACACTCTCGGCGCAATCCCGCTGATCGGCAAAGCCATCCAAACTCCCATCAACGCCCTACGCATCAGCGACCCCTGGACCAACGACATCACCCGTGTCCTCCTCACCGTAGGACTCTTCCTCGCCCCGCTTAGCCCGCTCGCCGGCGTGGCTCTCGGCCTGGTCGCCGGTGTCGTCGTCGCCCTCGGCGCCTTCCTCGTGCCTGCCCTGCCGATTCTCGGCGTCGGCCTCTTTGGTGGCCTGGCGGCCGGCTTCTTCGCCTTCGGCGCTGGACTTGTGTCCGGTCTCGGCATCATCACCGTCACCCTGCTCGGCTTCCTACTCTTCTTCGGTGGCGGCATCGCCATGATTGTGGTGGGAGTTGTCACGCTCGGCGCCGCTGGTGCTGGCATCGCGCTCATTGTCGTGGGTGCCATCCTCGTGCTCATCTCGCCGTTCATCCTCCTCGGCCTTGCCCCCGGCATCGGATTCATCGTAGGTGCCTTCGTGGGTGCTGTGCTGCTGGCCATCGCTGGTGTGGCTGTCATGATCATCCCCGCTGTGATCGCCGGCCTCATTGCCGCTGCCGTGGCTGGTGGAATCACGCTCGTCATCGCCATCCCGGTTCTCGCCGTGATTGCGCTGGTCACTGGTGTGGCCATGATCCCCGCCGCCTTCATCGTCTGGGCCATCCAGGGTTCCACCCGCCCGGCCAATGAGAAGAGGCCCGGCAACGACGCCAAGCCCGCCGACAAGGACAAGAAGGCTGCCGACAAGGGCCCCAAGCCCGCCCCGGCTCCCGCCCCCGACGCCAAGAAGGCAGAGGACAAGAAGGCTGACGAGAAGAAGGCAAACCCGGCCAACCCCTGGGCTGCTGCTGCTCAGCCGGACTTCGCCCTCGCGGCCTAACAGTGACGCACTGCTAGCCCCCTTCGCACGTTAAATACATAACGTCACTCCGTGTGGCCCTGGTACCTCCAGTACTGGGGCCACACGTCTATAACAGGGTGCTACCCCGGAAGATGGGCCCGTGCTACCGTGCGACGCTCTCTTCTCCGAAAGAATCTGGGGCTACCGGCAAATGCTCACTAACTTACGCGCCGCGCTGACGTAGCTGGGAAAAAGATCATTCGTCCAATTGGGGGGTGTTTTTTGCCTCTAGGTGACGGCGGTGGGGGAACTCAATGGCAAAATATCGCGATAATTTTGTGATCCAGATCACAAAATAGTGATTTTTTTCCGTTCGTAATTTATCGGCATCTTAGCTGATTATCCGAGATTAACAGGTTTCCAAGATCGCAGAAAAATAACAAAATGCCATCTGAAAAGGAGTTTTGGACACATCACCAAAATAATGGTCCATTTCCTTCCCCCTCAAGACCCAAATGACCGGCAAACACAACGTGATAAACGCGTGAATCAGCGCCCAGCATTTACCGAAGCAGCACGTTCACCGGGTTACGATTACCGGTTCTGATCTGTAAAGTTATTGGTGAAAATCTGCACTTAATTGATCAGGATGGCTTGCCCATGAAAGCTCGGATCGCAGCGGCAGCGGTTGCCGTGTTTGCCGCGCTCGGCCTCGGCGCCGGCGCAGCAAACGCCACAGAAGCACCCGCATCCACCCCCGAACCTGCAAGCACCACCGCACCCATCACGCAGGTGGTTGACTCTGCACTGCACTCCATAGATCTCGGCCAGGACTCCACCCCCAAACCGGCGTCCCCAGCCAGCGATGTTCTGAAATTCCTCCAAGACGGCATCACCCTTGCTGGACGCGACGTACTACTGGGCGAACTCCGCAAGGACGACACCCCCAGGCCCAATCCCGACGACAGCGGCCTCATCTACGACAACCCTGCCCCACCCTTCGAGCTCCCCAACCTGGGACAAAAACCCGACAACAAGGGACCCGCCCCCGCCATCTTCGAATGGGCAGGCAAAGCCGCAGACGGACTCCTCGGCCTCTTCAGCTTCATCCCCTTCGTCAAAGACTTCCGCGACAGCCCCGCCTGGCAGAGTGACTACCTGCGCATCGGACTCGGCCTCAGCCTCATCACCGCACCCTTCGCACTAGTCACCGTACCCGCTGGCATCATCGGCGGCCTAGCCACCTCCTTCGTGCTCGCTACCATCGCCGCCTCCCCCGTCCTCTTCCTCGGCTTCGCCCTCGGATTCCCCTGGGGAGTACTGCCCGGCGTCCTACTCGGCCTCGTCGGCGGAATCTTCCTACTGCTGAGTGGCATCCTCATGCCGTTCTGGCTGATCGGCGGTGTCATTATGATTACCTTCGGCGCAATTGTGGTCGCTGGAGCAGCAGCAGCTGCTGCCCCAACGTCCCCGACTGTGGCAGTACCCGCATTCCTTGTAGGACTCGGTGCCCCCGCTGGTGGTGCGTTGATTGCCGCAGGTATTGTGGCCGTCATCTTCGGACTCATGCCGCTGCTGCCAGTGCTCATCTCACTGGGCATCATCGGCCTCGGCTTCACCGTCTTCATTATCCCGATCCTTATCGGCCTGGCCATTACCTCACCGCTGTGGCTCCCCATCTTCGCTGTCGTATTCTTCGGCTCCGCCCTCATCACCGTGCCGGTCGGCTTGCTTCTCGGCCTCCTCGCCGTCGCCATCTTCCCGATCGCGACCTACCTGGTCTGGCTGTGGCGCGGCCCCACCCACCCGGTCAAGGGCATGCCCGAACCCGGAAAGCGTGACCTCGACGCCGAAGACAAGGCCCTACAGGAAAACGGCAAGGCTAACTCCGCCCTCGAACGCCAGAAGGACCTTGCCAAGAAGGCCGAAAAGAGCAAGGAAGAGCGCAAAGCCGCTGCTGACAAGCTCGTCCTCATGAGCCTCCGCGACAACGTTACCCCCAAGAACCCCCTCAACGTCATCGGCGACTACATGGACTGGTTCTGGGACAGCATGCAGTGGTACCTCGGCCAGCTCCCCTTCATCGGCCCCTCCCTGCAGCGCGGCATCAACGCCATGCGCGCCAGCACCATGTGGAAGAGTGACCTCTTCCGCATCGGAGTCACCGTCACCTTGTTTGCTGTGGTCGTCATCCCGACGGTCGCAGTGGCAGCCTCCCTCGGCTTCTCCGCCTTGGCCGGCATCGCCACCGCCGTCATCACCGACCTTGTGCTCGCTCTACCCCTCCTGGGCCTTGGGCTCCTCCTCGGTGGAATCCTGCTCATCGTCGGCGCCATCTTCGTGCCGCTGCTGTTCCTCGCAGGTATAGCCGCCATTGTCATTGGTATCATTCTCATGATCAGCGGAATCACACTCTCCCTTACTGGAGCTTTAGTAGCTGGAGTACCAGTCGCGCTCCTTGGTGCACTGATTATCCTGGCAGGCCTGCTGGGTATGGGCATTGCGATCATCCCGCTGATCTGGATTCCGTTCTTTGCCCTCTTCGCCGTCCTGGCAGTGGTGGTCATCGTGCTGCTCTACGCAGTCGGCATGGTGCTCGCCGCACCGGTCGCCATCGGCCTCGGCCTGGCAGTCGCCGCAGTGCTCGCTGTTGTCCTCACCCCCATCGTCCCGATCGTCTCCATCCCGGTCGGCCTGGCCGTGCTGGGCATCGCCCTCATCTTCGGCCTAGTCCTCCCCACCCGCCCCAAGGGCGAGAAGGCACCGCGCGTCACTAAGGAAAACGACCCCGACTATCTCCCCAAGGACGAACGTCCCGCCCCCTCCGACACCAAGGAAGACGACAACATCCCCGGCATCGACCTGTGGAACGAAGAGGACGCCAAGGCAAACGCCACCAAGGACGCCAAGAAGGCCAAGAAAGACACCAAGAAAGACACCAAGAAAGCCGCTAACAAGAAGCTTCCCGGTGTCGGCCTCGGAACCCAATCCGACTACGGCCTCGCCAGCTAACACCCGGCACAACGTCCATCCCACAACCCCGAACACATAAAAGAAAGCCCCCGGACAACCCGGGGGCTTTCTTTTATGTCTATTGATCAGTTTCGGCTGGCCACTCAATACAGTCGACCGCCCTCGACCGCCCAGTGCAGTGAAACGCTCAGTAGGCGAAGTACTCTACACGGCTAGGTACACTACGCAGACTAATGCCATACGGCAGCCGCTGACGTGCAGTCCGCTACTTAGCGGCCTCGCTGGCCAGCTCGGCGCCGGAAGCAGCGTCAGCCCACACCGTCAACATATCCTTATTGGTGTCCTTGTTGTCATACTCCAGCTCCCACACCAAAGTGTCGTCACGATTCTCCAGCTCGACGGAATCAATCACGCCGCCCTTAGGAGTATTGTCAGCAATCACATCGCCCAGATCCGGCAGTTCAATGTCCGCCAGCAAGCGAATAATCTGCTGCTCGTCGCTGTCGGGAGCTTCCACCTCAGCCTTAGCGTTGGTCACCTTGCCGGTGTAATCCACATCCACCTCAACCAGCTGGTTAGCCGGGTTAAGGATAGTGACCTCCCACCGCTGGTCTTTGTCGCTGCGCTCCAGGCCGATCACCTTGCCGTTCGGGTGAGCCTTCTGAGCGGCGGTGATAGCGTTCTTCGCAGACTCCAGAGTAGCCTTCGACACCACAGTCTTCGTGGTGCCGTCGGAGGCGGTAACGGTACTGGTGGTGGCATCCTTGTTGTTATCGTCGCCGCAGCCAGCCAGCCCGAGAGCCAGGAGGGCAGCTACCGGTAGTGCGGCGATCTTCGTCATCTTGTTCAAGAAACACTCCTTTGAGGTTGCCGGGCGCGGTCTGCGGCCGGTTGGTAACGGGGTGCTCCCCGTCACGTGGACACTCTGTCCCTCCCAGCCTAACGGTATTCAGAGACCTCAGCTCGACAATATGTCTATTTCTGTGGGATACACCTGGGGTAACAGGTCCACCCCCTACCGTTGCCTGTGCTGTGTCTGCCCAGAGAAAATATTCTGGAGGGTGGCAATATGGCACCCACCTGGGTTATTTCTGCTGGATTAACGCAGTTGGTCAGCCATTCAACTACCCTGACACCAGATTTTTTTCTAGGCTGGTGGGTAAGAGTATCCACTTTTGGGGAGCTGTGCAGATGAACAAGCCCTGCCCTCTAAAAATGGGTGCCTCCCCAAATAGCCCAATCGCTTGACTGGACTATCCGCAACCTCAATACGGCACTGCTGCTGCGCTGCCCCGCATGGGACACGCCACGAGGTGCGTCGACACCGACGCCCTCACCGTGCCCGGATCCTAACAGGGGCCACCGCCCACCCCCGATGGTGGCCGCCCCACCGCAGCTCCGGCGCACTTTGGCAGCGCAGCGCACCCTACCGTACATGCCGGTTTCCAGGAGTATTTATGCCTGACCATCAGCAGATCGAAACCCCGCTGATCGCACACGGAATCACCGTCGTGGGAGAAGAGGGGCCCGCCTACGGCCCCCTCGACCTTGAGATCCCCGACAAGAAACTTGTGTTTCTCTCCGGTCGTGGCGGCTCCGGCCGCACCGCCCTCGCCCTCACCCTTTCGGGTCGCATGCGCCCCACCGCGGGCACCCTGGAGGTGTTTGGCCACACCAAGGTGAAACACATCCGCGAATCCGTCGCCATCGCCGGCGTGGATGCCATCGACGCACTGGACCGCAACATCAAAGTCCGTGACGTGCTCAACGAGCATCGCGCCTGGAGCCATGGCTGGGTGAAGTGGGTCGCCCGGGTGGACGACAACTATCGGGACCGCATCCTCGGACCCGTCTACGGTGAACGGTCCCTGCCCGACCTTGACCTCTATGTCAGCCAAATCCCCATGCTGGATCGCCTCCTCATCCGCATCGCCCTTTCCCTGCATCCCGCCCACCGCGGGCACATCCAGATGCTGGTGTTGGACGACCTGGAGCAGGTGCGTGAGCTCACTGACCGGGTTGTGCTCATCGATGTCCTGGAGCGGCTGTCCCAAAACATGCTGGTGATCGTCAACTCGGTGAACCCGCCGCCGGAGGAAATCTTCGATAACGCCATGGTCATCCCGCTGTTTACGGATCGCGCCCACGCCACCCCAAAACGCTCGGGACTACGGGAAACTCGCCTGGGGCGTATCAGCCGCAAGTGGGTCGTGTCGAAGGCACAGAACGTCCAGCACGAACTCACCATGGGGGTGGAAGATGTGCCGGACGAGCACATCCCACCCACCTCCACCAATAGCCACGGCGCCACCTACACCGACGCCAGCAAAGTGCCTGTTCCCCCCAACGCCCACGGCACCGGGAACACCAGATCCGCAGTGAACATCGCCAATGCGACCGCCGCCGCGGTGGAAGCAGAGTCCGATGCTGTGGAGGCGCAGGCGCTGGAAGCTGAGGTCGAGTCGGAGGCCGCCGCAGAAGCGCGTGCCGCAGCCGCAGCTGATTTGGGAACGGCTGCCTCATCCACTGCAGGTTCTGCTACCGCCGCACCTGCCACAGACACGGGGGAAAAGGAACACTAATATGTTTGCTTCATTGAATTTAGGAACGGAGCTCCGGCGTTTCCGGCGCTCTCGCCTCGGCAAACTCGCCATCATCGCTATCTGCGTCATCCCCCTCCTCTACTCCACCCTCTACTTGTGGAGCTTCTGGGATCCGTTCGGCAAACTCAACCGCGTCCCCGTCGCCTTCGTCAACGAGGACCAAGGCATGGTGGTGGCCGGGCAACCATTCAATGCCGGCGACCAGATCGAAGATAAGATCCGCCAAAACGACCAGTTAGACTGGGTGCCCACGAACGAAGAGGATGCTGTTGACGGGGTGCGTAACGGCAAGTATTACTTTGCGGTGATGCTGCCCAAGAACTTCTCCGAGGAGGTCGCCTCTCCCACCAGCGACCACCCGCAGAAAGCCACCGTCTATACCCACTACAATGACTCAAACGGCTGGCTGACCAGCCTCATCGGCCAGAATGCCATGCGTGTGTTTCTGGAAACAGTAAGCTCTGAGATTGGTCAACAGGCGGTCGATAAACTCCTTGTGGGAGTGCAGGAGGCCGGCAAAGGCCTCCACAAAGCCACCGTTGGCGCTCAACAGTTAGCGGACGGGGCGGTGCAGTTGAACGATGGTACCGGTCGACTCCAGGACGCCTCCTTACAGTTGGATGACGGTGCCCACCGTCTCTCGGAGGGCTCCGATAAGCTGGCCGCCGGCACCCAGCAACTGCACGACCAGCTCTTTGCCTTCCTCAAGAAGTTGACGGGCTTTACCCAGCAGATCCACGACTACCACGACCAGGCTCAGAAGATTTCCAGTGTGCAGGGGGCAACCTCGGATGAGCTGACGGCTGTAGCCGCAACTCTACGAACCAGCAGCGACCCGTCTGTGTGGGCGGCTGCCGACCAGCTAGACCACATGGCACACCGGCTCAAGACGGAAGGTGCTGGCCCCAGCTCCCAGCTGATGGCGGACCTCAACAAACTAGACACCGCCGCAACTGACCTAGACAATGGCCAGCTGCCCGGTAAGTTAGGCCAGCTGACGGATGGCGTGAACCAGCTGAACAATGGTGCCCATGAACTGTCCACGGGCCTCCATACGCTGCACAATGGCACCGGCCAGTTAGTGACGGGTGTGAACCAGCTGCACGATGGCTCCTCCCGTCTGTCGGCGGGTGCGAACGAGCTGTACACGAAGCTGGGGGAGGGCGCGAAAGCTGTCCCCAAGTGGTCGGAAGGGCACCGGAAGCAAGTGGCGGCGACGCTGGCCCAGCCAGTGAAATTAGCCGATAACACAGCCGGACATGAGCGTACCTTCGGGGGTGGTTTGGCCCCGTTCTTCTTCTGCTTGGCTCTCTACATTGGTGGCATTATCGCCTTCCTGCTGCTGCGTCCGCTGCAGGCGCGTGCGGTGGCCAGCGGGGTGAATCCGCTGCGGGCCGCCATGGACGGGTTCGCCCCGGCGGCCCTCATTGCCCTCATTCAGGCGCTAGTGATTGTGCTGGTGACGGATGCGACTGTGCCTCTGAACTCGGCGACAATGTTCGGCCTTATTGTGTTCACAATGCTGGTGGGCTTAGTGTTCATGGCGATGAACCAGATGCTCATTGTCTTACTAGGCCCAGGGCCTGGTCGCGTGGCCACTATGGCGTTACTCATGATTCAGATTTTGGCGTCGGGTGGTCTTTATCCGGTGGAGACCGAGCCCATTATCTGGAAGTGGTTGCATCCGATCTTGCCGATGAGCTACGCCGTCAACGGGTTCAGACAAACCTTGTATGGCAATTTCGACGGGCGTCTGGTCGAGGCGATCGTCGTGCTCTTTGTCTTCCTAGCACTCTTCTTGGGTATGACGGCGCTGGGTGCCCGCAGAGACAGAATGTGGGATATGGAGAAGCTGCACCCGTCAATCACCATCTAGGGGATCGACGCGGGGCGGCGCCTCCCTCTCCGCACAGGACAGTGTTATAGAGCACATAGTGGGCACCAACCCGTGGCCGGCTGCGGCTGCGGGTTGGTGCTTTATTTGTGGGTTAAGGGTCAAAAAGTGTGTCCGGAATCGCGGATTTTCACGGATTGACCT